>JAEUOS010000050.1 GCA_016790695.1 Burkholderiales bacterium | reverse complement strand
ACCATGGTCTCGCGCACCAGCGGGTCGGAAAACACCTGGTCGAAGTCGCGCACCGGCGCGAACAGCACGTCGGCCCGGCCGAACCGCTCCAGCCAGTCCGCGAGCGTGCGCGTCGCGATCACCGCGGCGATGATCGCGTCGAGCGCGACGCGATTGGCGAAGCGCGTCGCACCGGTCGCAAAGCGCGGATCGGCGGCAAGGTCGTCGCGCTCGATCGCGCGCGTCAGGCCGCGCCAGTACTTGTCGGTGTGCGCCAGCACCATCAGGTGGCGCGCGTCGCTCGTCGCGTAGGTGTTGTAGGGCGCGAGCTGATAGTGCGCGTTGCCGGTGCGCGCCGGCTGGCTGCCGGTGGCGAAGTAGTACTGCTCGCGCGGCGTCATGGAGAAGATCGTCGCGTCCATCATCGACACCTCGACGCGCTGGCCGCGACCGCTGGCATCGCGCGCGCGCAGCGCCGCGAGGATGCCGATGGTCGCGAACAGCGGCGCGGTGAAATCCGAGTGCAGCGCCCCGCTCTTCAGCGGCCCGCTCTCCGGCGTGCCGTTGAGCTGCATGTAGCCGGACATGGCCTGGATCACCGGGTCGAGCGCCGGCCGGTCGCGGTAGGCGCCATGGCTGCCGAACCCCGACACCGCGCAGTAGACGAGGCCCGGATTGGCCGCGCGCAGCGTCTCGTAGCCCAGGCCGAGCCTTTCCATGGTGCCGGGCCGGAAGTTCTCCACCAGGATGTCGGAGGCGGCCGCGAGCGCCTTCACCGCCTCGATGCCCGCCGCGGTCTTGAGGTCGAGCACGATGCCGCGCTTGTTGCGGTTCATCGACAGGTAGTAGTCGCTCTCGCCGCCCGGGCGGTTGCGGCCGATCTCGCGTCCGGCCGCGCCGCCCGGCGGCTCGACCTTGATCACATCGGCCCCCATGTCGCCCAGCATCAGCGTGGCCAGCGGCCCGGCGACCATCTGCGTGAGGTCCAGTACCTTCACGCCCTCCAAAACGCCCCGCATCGCTTCTCCCGTCGCTGGCGGCCGATCGCCGCCGTCATTCGTCCCGCCTCAGGCCCCGGCCCGGCTTGCCGCTCCCGCCTCCGCCCCCTCGATCTCCCCCACCGCCGCCTTGCGCGGATCGGTCGGCGCGCCCCAGTAGTCGAAGGACTCGCGGATCGGCTCGAGCACGCGCGGCTTGCGCGGCGCGACCTCCGGGAACTCCTCCATGCCGAAGCTGTACTCGAGGGTCATGCCGTCGGGGTCGAGGAAATACAGGAACATGCTGCCCGACGGCGGGTGCCGCCCCGGCCCGTTGACGATCGGCACCTTGGCGCCGTTGAAGCGCCAGATCGCGCGGCCGATGTCGTCGACCTCGGTCACCATGAAGTTGACGTGGTGCAGGCCGCGCGCCTTGCCGTTGCCCAGGCCGAACGAATGGTGGAACGGGTTCGGGAAGCAGCGCATGAACGTGACCGCGCCCTCGATCGAATCCGAGACCTGGAAGTTGAGGACGTCGGTGAAGAACGCGACCGCGTCCGCATAGTCCGGGGTGCGCAGCACCACATGCCCGAGGCGCTGGATCTTCGCCACCGTCGGCACGTAGGGCTGGCCGCCGAACTCGCGCATCGATTCGTAGAACTCGAAGGTGGCGCCGGTGAACGGCTCGGTCAGCCGGAAGCTCGCGCCCTGATGCACCTGCGCGGACTCGGCCGCGGGCACTTCGGCCACGCGCAGCCCCTTGGCGCAGAGCAGGTCGAACAGGGCGTCGAAGTCCCGCCGCGAGGCCATCTCGAAGCCGATGCGCTTCAGCCCCGGGCGCGGGCCGCCGAAGAGCATGATGTTGTGATGGTCGAAGTCGCAGCGCAGGCACTGCGCGCCGCCGGCCTCGCCCACCTGCGCCAGCCCGACCACGTCGCGATAGAACGCGGTCGAGCGGGCGACGTCGGTGACGTTCAGGGCCACATAGCCGAGCTTGCGGTAGCGGATCATGGCGCCCCCTATTCGAACCTGGCCCCGGATTCCCTGACCACGCGCGTCCACTGCGCGAGTTCGGCGCCGATGATGCGCGCGAACTCCGCCGGGCTGTTCGCCATGGCGTCGGCCGACAGGTCGGCCAGCGCCTTCTTCACGTTCGGCCGCACCACGGCGCGCGCCACCGCGTCCTGCACCCGGGCGATGACGTCCTGCGGCGTGCCGGCCGGCGCCAGCAGCCCGAACCAGACCGAGCCGTTGAACCCCGGCACCGCCTCGGCCACGGTCGGCACCCCGGGCGCCAGGTCGGTCGGCTTCTCGGTGGCGATCGCGAGCACCTTGAGCTTGCCGGCGCGCGCGTGCGGCAGCCCGTCCAGGCCGGTCATGAACATCACCTGCACCTCGCCGCCGATGAATCCCACCATCGCCGGCGCGCCCCCCTTGTAGGGCACGTGGGTCATCCTGACCCCGGTGACGAAGTTGAAGTACTCACCGATCAGGTGCGACGCCGACGCGATCCCGGTCGAGCCGTAGTTGTACTTGCCCGGATTGGCGCGCAGCAGGTCGAGCAGCTCCCGGGTGGTCGACACCGGCAGCGACGGGTGCACCGCCAGGAACAGCGGCACGTTGGCGACGAAGGAGATCGGCGCGAGGTCCTTGACCGGGTCGTAGGGCGTCTTCTTGATCGCCGGGCCCATCGCGTTCGGGCCGGCGTTGCCGAAGGCCAGCGTGTAGCCGTCGGGCGCCGCCTTCGCCACCGCGTCGGTGCCGATCGCGCCGGCGGCGCCGGCGCGGTTGTCGATGATGATCGGCTGCCCCAGCAGCTCGGCGAGGGCCGGCTGGATGATGCGCGCCATCTGGTCGGTCGCGCCGCCGGCCGGATAGGGAACGACGATGCGGATCGGCCGGTTGGGATAGCCCTGCGCCAGCGCGCCGACCGCGGACAGGCCCAGCACTGCGGCCAGCACGCGCGTGCACCATGTCTTGTGGAACCGTTGCATTGCCTTGTCTCCCTGCGCTGTGGTTCGCGGCGACGCCGCCGCGGCTACGGCATCGCGCTGCCGCCGTTGACGCTCAGTTCCTGCCCGGTGATGAAGCCCGACTCGCGCCGGGCGAGAAAGCATACCGCGTCGACCACCTCGGGGATCTCGACGCCGCGACCCTTGGGGATCACCGCCTCGAAGCGCGCCGCCAGCGCCGGGTCGGTCTGCTGCAGGCCCTTGAAGCGCTCGGTCTTGATCAGGCACGGCGAGACCGTGTTGACGGTGATGTCGTGCGCGGCGAAGTCGCGCGCCAGCGCCACGCTCATGCCGATCACCCCGCCCTTGGCGGCGTTGTAGCCGGCGTGGTTCGGGATCCCGGTGCGCAGCGAATCGGCGCCGACGTTGACGATGCGCCCGTAGTTCTGGCGCACCATGTGCGGCAGCACCTTGTGGCAGCACCAGATCGCGGTCCACAGGTTGCGCGCGAGGGTCTCGGTGAGCGAGGCCGCGTCGTGCTCGAGGAAGGGACGGATGATGCCGCCGCCGGCGTTGTTGACCAGGATGTCGACGCGCCCCCAGCGCGCGATCGTCGCCGCGACCATCGCCTGCACGTTGGCCTCGTCGGCGAGCGAGCCCGCCGCCGCCGCGGTCTCCGCCCCGGTCGCCGCGGCGATCTCGGCGGCGTTCTCGGCGACCCGCGGGTCGACGTCGGCGACCATCACGCGCGCGCCCTCCGCCGCCAGGCGCATCGCGATCGCGCGGCCGACGCCGCCCGTGCCCTTGCCGGCGCCGGTGACGATGGCGACCTGGCCTTCGAAGGTGTGCGCGCTCACGGTTCGCCCTTCTAGAGGATGATGCTGACCTTGCCCTGCGGACGCAGCGTGTCGACGTCGAGCACGGCGCGCTTGCTGCGGATGCGCAGGCTGCCGTCGGCGCCGGCGCGCAGCTCGTAGAGGCTGTGGCCCGGATAGATGTCGTTGACGCCCTGCTTCGAGCGGTAGACCACGAAGTTGCAGCGCGCCTGCACCGCCGCGCCCGCCTGCCGCACCTCCACGTTGCTGATCATGTGGCGCGTGCGCGAATGCGGGAACTCGGCGTGCGCGGACTTCTTGGCCAGGCGCTTCGCGCGCTCGCCCAGCCGATGGCGGTCGTCGTAGACCAGGAACAGGTCGCGCTGCGGGTCGCCGTCGGGCACGTCGGTGGGCGGGATCAGGTACTCGCCGTCCTCGGTGAACAGCGCGACCCAGTCGTCGAGCTTCCATTCGTCGAGCAGGCGCGCCTCGTGGTAGAGGAAGTCCTCGACCTCGGCGCGGGTGACGGTGCGTTCGCTCATCGCCATGCCCTCCTAGACCGCGGCGCCGGCCAGCAGGTCGCGCCAGCGGCGCCAGAAGGTGCGCATCTGCAGCTCGTCCTGCTTGGCCGGCGACGGCCCGTCCTCGGTGGCCATCCCGCGCGACAGGTCGTTCCACTCGACCCCGGCATGGGCCTGGTAGCCGCGCTGGCACAGCTCGAGCATCTCCTGGTCGTCCGGGGTGGCGAAGCCGCCGGGACCGAGGAACTCGAGGTAGTTGCGCAGGCGCAGGTCGCGCAGGGTCTGGCTCTCGCCGCGCGGCGCCAGCGCCCAGGCATTGACCTCGAAGTAGTCGGGCGCACTCGGGTAGAAGGTGCGGATGGTCAGCGCGCACACGTCGTTGACCACGAGGTTGGGGAAGATCAGCAGGTTGCGGTCGCCGTGGCAGATGAAGTCGGCGCGCTCGCGCCCGACGCGCGCGGCCATGGTCTCGAAGACCGCGTCCATCTCCGCCTTGATCTCGGCGCCGAACGAGGGCATCGCGCGCGCGCACGGGCGCCCCCAGGGCGTGCCCCAGATCGACTCCGACACCGAATGCCCGCGGCCGAGGTTGCGCACGCGCCCGAAGCCCTTCTCCGAATAGAGGTTCAGCACCGAGCCCTCGCGCGCCTTGATGTAGTCCATGTAGCTCGCGTGGGTGGTGTCGGCGTGGTAGCCGTCGGCGCTGTTCTCCTGCAGCAGCTTCCAGTTGGCCTTCGCGCAGTAGGTCTGCGTCCCGGAGACGATCTCCATGCCCGCGCCGGCGGCGCCGTGCTGCGAGGCCATGCGCAGGTAGTCGCCGGCGTCGGCGAGGTAGTCGGCGAGCGGGATCGCCTGCGCGTCGTAGTTGACGAAGATGAAGCCGCAGAACTCGTCGAAGCGCGGCACCTCGCGCAGGTTGAGCGCGCCGTCGCTGTTGCAGTCCGGCGCGTAGGACTCGGGAATCGGCTGGTGCACCAGGCGGCCGTCGTCGGCGAAGGTCCAGCCGTGGTACGGGCAGGAGAAGTTGCGCGCCCGCCCCTTCGCCTCGCGGCACACCAGCGCGCCGCGATGGGTGCAGGTGTTGAAGAACACGTGCAGGCGGCCGTCGCGGTCGCGGTTGACGATGAGCTCGCGGCCCGCCACCTTGCGCGCGACGTACTGGCCCGGCTCGGCCACCTCGGAGGCATGGGCGGCATAGATCCAGCAGCGGCTGAAGATGCGCGCGCGCTCGAGTTCGAGGATCTGCGCATCGACGAACGCGCGGCGATGCACGCGGAACACGCCGCGCGCCTTGTCGTCCACCACCGCCCAGCCGATCGGATCGAGGTCCTGCGGGTTCATGTCGAGCCTCCGTGGCATCCACGCCGGTCTGCGCCGCCGGCCGTCGGCAAGTCCATTCTATTGGTCGCGCGGCCGACCCGCGGCGCGCCCGCCCGCCTCACGCGGCCTCCGCCCGGCCGCCGGCCAGCGACAGGTAGTGCCGGTGCAGCCGCTTCAGGTGCTTTTCCATTTCCGCGACCGCCGCCTCCGCATCGCGCTCGGCCATGTGGCGCAGGAAGCGCCGCCGCGACGGCAGCACGTAGGGATTCTCGGTCGGGCCGATCGTGTCGAGGAACTGCTGCATCACCTCGAGGATCGCGTCCATGGTGAGCATCATCACCGGGTTCCCGGTCGCGCGTGCGATCAGCCGGTGGAATTCGAGGTGGATGGCGGCGCTGCGATAGAAGTCGACGGCGCCGGCCGCCGCCGCGGCGGCGACGTTCTGCGTCAGCGCCTCGAGGTCCGCCGCGGTCGCGCGCTCGCAGGCCGCGCGGATCGCCGCGGACTCGATCCAGATGCGCGCCTCGGTCAGGTGCTCGGGACGGATCGCGCCGAGGCTGTACATGTCGCGCATGCCGGTCAGCACCGCCTCGGCGGTGGACTCGCGCACGTAGGCGCCGCCGCTCGCGCCCTTGCGGAACTGCAGCAGGCCGGCGTTCTCGAGCGAGCGCAGCGCCTCGCGCAGGGTGTTGCGCGAGACGCCGAAGGCCTGCGCGAGGTCGCGCTCCGGCGGCAGGCGCGCGCCCGCCTTCAGGCGCCCGGCGGCGAGCTCGCGGCGGATCTGCGCGGCGATCTCCTCGAACGCGCGCGGCGCCCTGACCGGGCGGAAGGCGGTCAGTTCGCTCACGTCGGCCCCGCGCGCGCTCATGCGGCCAGCCGGTAGCGGATCGGCACCGACTTGTAGCCGCCGAGGAAGTTCGACTCGAGCAGGCGCACCGGGCCGGCCATCTCCAGCGTGTCGACGCGGCGCAGCATCTCGGCGAACCAGGTGGTCAGCTCGAGGCGCGACAGCACCATGCCCATGCACACGTGCGGCCCGTGGCCGAACGCGATCTGCCGGTTCGGGCTGCGGTCGATGCGGAACGCGTGCGGCGCGTCGAACACCTCGGGGTCGAAATTCGCCGCCAGGTAGAACATCGCGATGGCCTCGCCGGCACGGATCGCCTGGCCGCCGAGCGCGGTGTCGCGCGCGGCGGTGCGCATGAAGTGCTTGATCGGGGTGACCCAGCGGATCATCTCCTCCGCCGCCGTCTTGAGCAGGCCCGGCTCGCGCTTCAGGCGCGCCCACGCCTCCGGGCGCTCGGCCAGCGCCTGGCAGCCGCCCGCCATCGCCGCCGCCGTGGTGTCGTGCCCCGCCACCGCCATGGTGATGAAGTAGGACACCGCCTCGAGTTCGCCCAGCGGCGCGCCGTCGATGCTGCCGTTGGCGATCACGCTCGCCACGTCGTCGCGCGGATGGCGCCGGCGGTCCTCGATCACCTTGAGGAAGTAGTCGGTGAACTCCGGGATCGAGTCGAACATGTGGTCGCCGCGCTCGATGTCGTCGGAGAAATCCGGATCGTGCGGCGCCGAGAGCTGCTTGGTCAGCCGGTGCATCAGCGGCATGTCCTCGAGCGGGATGCCGAGGATCGACATGATCACGCGCAGCGGGAAGTACGTCGCCACCTCGGCGCCGAAGTCGAGCGTGCCCTCGGGGGCGGTGCCGAACTTCGCCGCGAACTCGCGCGCCAGTTCCTCGAGCGCGCCGAGCTGCTGGCGCACCGCCAGCGCGTTGAACCAGGGCTGGGCGACCGCGCGGTACTTGCGGTGGTCGGGTTCATCCATGTGCACCAGGGTGCGCAGCACCGCGCCGTAGCGTTCGCCGCCCTTGAACGCCGCGGCCTCCTGCAGGCGGCTCATCAGGTTCAGGCGCCGGCTGCTGATGAACACCTCGTTGCTCGCCGACGCTTCGACGATCTGCGCGTGCCGGGTCACGGCCCAGAACGGCCGGGTGTTGTCCGGCGTCACCCACAGCGGCCGGCCGTGCTCGCGCAGGCGCGCGAACAGCGCGTGGATGCGCGGCAGGTCGGCGAAGGTCCGCGCCGACACCAGCGCGTTGCCGACCTCGCGCGGATCGAGGTCATGGTCGACGACGGCGGGCATGGATGTTCTCTCCTGGCTCTGGCGCGGTCATGCCGGCGCGACGAAGGTGCACTGGGCGCGCGCGACCTCGCGCGCGCCGTGCCCCTGGCGCGCCGACACCGCGACCACCGACGAGCGCGTGCCGCGCTTCTCGAACACCGCCTCGGCGCTGGTGGACTCGGCGCGCCCGGCGCGCAGGTACTGGATCGTCATCGCGGCCAGCCGCGCGGCGCGGCCGCCGTCGGCCCGGGCGAGCTCGCGCGCCGCCGTCGCCAGCAGGGCGGCGACGGCGCCGCCATGGAGCGCCGGCAGCGACATCGCGCCGACGAGGCGATCGGCGAACGGCATGACCAGGAGCGGCCCGTCGCGCACCAGGCCGAGGAGGTCGGCGAAGTGCGTCGCGGCTGCCGCATCGCCGAGCGCGAACGCGCGCGCCGGGCGCCAGGGCTCGCCGCCGCGGCCGCCGCCGTCCCCGCCGCCCGGATGGGCGCCGACGATGAACGCGCCGGCCGCGCGCGCCACCGGCACGCCGTCGGGCGCGCTGGCGGCCGCCTCGACGAAGGCGACGGACCCGTCGACGCTGCCGGCGCGCGCGGTGACGGTGAGCTCGGCCCCGGGCGGCGCGTCCCGCTCGAAGGCGACGCGCAGGTCGAGGGTGGCGATCGGCAGCGGCTCGCGCAATGCCGCATAGACGCCGGCGCCGCAGGCGTGGTCGAGCAGCGCCGTCATGGCCCGCGCATCGACGCCGCCGTGCTCGCCGCGCGCCGGCCCGCGGCACGGCAGGCGGAAGGTGATGGCACCGCGCTCGACGCCGGCGAGTTCGGCGCCGAGCGCGCGGGTGAACGGCACCACGCGCAGGCGCACCTCGGGGTCGTGCGCATGGCGCGGGTCGAACGCGAGGACGTCGGCCGGCAAGGTCAATCCAGCCTGATCTGGTTCTCGCGGATCGCCGTCTCCCAGCGCTCGAACTCGCTGCGGATCGAGGCGGCGAACGCCTCGGCGCCGTTGCCCACCGGCACGAAGCCCATGCCGTTGATGCGCTCGGCGAGGTCGGCGGACTGCACCGCGCGGACCGCCTCGGCATTGATGCGCGCGATCACCGCCGGCGGCGTGCCGGCCGGCACGAACAAGCCGCCCCACCCCGGCAGGTTCAGCGCCGGAAAGCCGGCCTCGGCGAACGTGGGCACGTCGGGGAAGCTCTTCAGGCGCTGCGCCGAGGCCACCGCGATCAGCCGCACCTTGCCGCTGCCGATCTGGCGCGCCATGTAGCCGACCGAGCCGTAGGCCGAGGACACCTGGCCCGACAGCATGTCGGTGACCGCCGGCACCTCGCCCTTGTAGGGCACGTGGGTCAGGTCGATGCCGGCCGCGCGGTTGAGCGCCGCGCCGATGATGTGCGCGCCCGAGCCGGTGCCGTACGAGCCGAACGAGAGCGTGCGCGGCCTGGCCTTGGCCAGCGCGATCAGTTCCGCCAGCGAGTTGACCCCCAGCGCGGTGTTGACGCCATAGGCGATCGGGAACAGCGCGAGCATGGTCACCGGCGCCAGGTCGGCGAGCTTGTAGGGCGGGTTGGGCTGCAGCAGCAGGTTCTGCACCAGCGCGCTGTGCGAGAACAGGATGGTGTGGCCGTCGGCCGGCGCCTTGGCGACCGCGCCCGCCGCGAGCATGCCGTTGGCCCCGGGGCGCGGCTCGACCACCACGCCCTGGCCCCAGGCGGCGGCGAAGCGCTCGGCCAGCGCGCGCGCCATGATGTCGATGTTGCCGCCGGCGGCCGTGGGGGTGAGGATGCGCACGGGTCGCGACGGGTAGGCCTCCTGCGCCTGCGCCGGCGCGGCCAGCGCGACGGCGAGGAGGAGGAGGACGGCGCGGACGACGCCGCCGGCGGGAAGGACGCGCATGGGGACTCTCCGGGGGAAGGGCGCCGCGGCGGCGCGACGCTCGCCGCTCATTGGTTGAACCATTGATCGATGGTAGCGGCGCGTGCCCCCGGTGTCAAGCCGGCCGCCGCGTCAGCGCGGCGCGTCGGCCTCGACCGAGAACACCATGCTGACGGCGAATCCGGCCGCCGCGCCGAGCGCCACCGTCTGCCCGATCGCGGCGAGCACCGGCGTGGCCGAGAACGCGAGCGCGGCGAAGCCGAAGAAGGTGGAGGCGGCGGCGAGCAGCACCGAGACGCTGGCGCGCTGGCGCTCCGCCGGCGCCGGCGACAGTGTCGAGAAGAACAGGGTGTAGTTCGACACCACGCCCACCACCAGCAGGAGCGAGACCAGGTTGAACACCGTGAGCTGCCCGCGCAGAAGCAGGAGCGCGGCCGCGGTGAGCGCGACCGTCGCGACGATGGTCGCGATCATCGCGCCCACCGCGCGCGCGCGCCGCAGCTGGGCGGCCAGCAGCACGAAGATGAGCACGGTGCCGGCGAGCGCCGCCGTCATCGCGCGCTGCCGGTACTGCGCGACCAGCGTCTCGACATCGCCCTTGAGGTCGATCAGGGCGACCCCGGGCAGGCGCGCGGCCGCGAGCGCGTCGCGCAGCGCCGCCGGCGCGGCGGCGCCGCGCGGCAGGATCAGCACGGTGACGCCGTCGTCCGAGCGCACGATCTGCGCCGCGAGCCAGGCCCCCAGCACCGTGCCGGCGTAGGTGTCGACGGTCAGCGGCGGCCGCGCGCGGCTGGCGGCGACCTCGGCGATGAACGGCTCGAACGCCTGCGGCTTCAGGTTGCGGCCGGCGAGCGCGGCGGCGACGCGCTCGCGCAGCACCTCCGGCGCCGGCAGCGCCGCCTGGCGCGCGCGCTGCAGCGCCCGGCTCGGCACGAGGTCGGCAGGGCTGTCGTAGCCGTCGAGCCGGCCCGCGCGCACCAGCGCGTCGAGCACGCGGGCGGCCGCCTCGGCGCGCTCGAGCGCCGCCTCGAGGTCCGCGCCGTGCACGCTGACCATGAGGCGCAGGTCGGGCACGCCGGCGCCGTCGCGGTAGCGCGCGTCGCGCGCGTTCTCCGCGGGCGAACTCGCGGAGAGCGCGTCGAGGCTGTCCTGCCACATGGCCGGGTGGCGCGCGGCCAGCAGCGCGCAGGCGCCCGCCGCGGCGACCAGCACCGGCCCGCGCCACGCGCGCAGGCGCCGGCACAGCGCCGGCAGCCAGGCGAAGCGGTCGTCGCCGGCGGCCGCGGCAACCCGCGGCAGGAGCGGCGGCAGCAGCCATCGGGTGCACAGCACCGCCACCGTCAGGCCGACCATCGAGAACAGGCCCAGCTGCGCGAGTCCCGCGAAGCCGGAGAACGCCATCGCGGCAAAGCCGACCAGCGAGGTGAGCGCGGCCAGATAGACGCGGCGCCAGAAGCGCGCGTCGTGCGCGCCGCGCTCGTCGGCCTGCACGCAGGTGTAGATCGCGTAGTCGACCGCCTCGCCGATCAGGGTGATCCCGAACGCGAGCGTGATGCCGTGGATGGTGCCGGCGGCGGCACCCACCGCCGCGTAGCCGGCCAGCGCGCCGCTGCCCACCGGCAGCACGACCAGCGCCAGGAAGCGCGGGCTGCGCAGCGCCCACACGAGCAGCGTCGCGACCAGCGCGAGGGCCGCGAGCGCGAGCTGCTCGGCGTCCTGGCCGATGGCGTCGTGCGCCCTGACGTTGAAGTAGCCGGCGCCGGCGAACGCGACCGCCGGCGCGGCCAGCCCGGCCGGCCACTGCGCCAGCACCGCCGTGGCGGCGCCGCGCGCGGCGTCGATGGCGGCGCGCATGCCGGCGATGTCGTCGCCGCGCGCGCGCGTCTCCATGAGCAGCAGCGCGGCCGTGCCGCCGCCGGCGAGCCAGACCCCGGCATCCCCCGCCGGGGCGGCCCGGCGCGCGGCGCGCTCGGCCAGGTGCAGCGCCGCCAGCGTCGGGTCGGCCGGGGCGATCGGCCGGATCAGCGCGCCGCGCGCGGACACCAGTCCCGCCTCCAGTTCGGCGAAGGCCTGCGCCAGGCGCGCGGTGCTGAAGTAGGCCGCGTCGATGTCGGGATGGAGCAGGTAACGCGCGGCGAAGATGCGCTCGCGCTCGGCGCCGAGCGCCTCGAGGTCGCCGTTCGCGACCCAGGCGAAGCGGGTGTCGGCGGCGAGCCGCGCGCGCAATGCCCGGCTCGCCGCCGCGAGCGCCGCGGTCTGCGCCGGGCTCGGCCGGCCGTCCGGCAGCGCGCGCTCGAGGTCGAGGCCGACCAGCAGGATGCGCGTCGACAGGCCGTCGCGCAGCTGGCCGATCATCAGGCGCTGGGCGGCGTCGGCCGGGCCGGGCAGGAACGAGGAGACGTCGGTGACCACCGTGCTGCGGCCGATCTGCACGATCGACGCCGCCACCATCGCGAACCAGAGCAGCCAGGCCCAGGGCGTCATCGCGGGATGATGGTCAGTTCGAGGGTGTCGCCTCCGGTCTCGCTGGTCTCGATCACGCGCAGCTGCGCCCCGCTGCCGCTGGCCGTGATCTGGCGCACGCCGCGCCGCAGCGCGGCATCCTTCGGCAGCAGCTGCACCTTCCAGTGCTCGAACGTGCCGGAGAAGCGCACCTCGAAGGCCTGGCGCAGCAGCTTCTCGTTGCCCGCGAGCAGCGCGCGCAGGCCCTCGCCGTAGCCGGCGAGCGCGCCATGGCTCTCGAGCCGGATCACGGTGGGCGGCCTGCCGTCGCCGGCGTCGATGGTCACGCGCTCGGCGTTGATCGCGAGCCGCTCGCGCACCGGGCTCACGGTGAGCTTCTCGATCTGGCCCGCCTGGAAGGTGAGCGTGCCGCGCGACTCCAGCGGCGCGGCGGCGAGCGCCGAGACGCGCCGCTCGATGAACGGCACGGCCTGCAGCGGCCGGCCGGCGACCGCGGCCAGCACGCGGCGCAGGCGCTCGTCGGCCGCCTCCTCGGGGCTGCCGCGCGGCTGCGCGGCAGCGGGCGCGCCGGCGAGGACCGCGAGCAGCAGCGCGAGGCCGGCCCCGGCTGCGGCGATCGGGCGCATCGGCATCCGGCGCGGACGGCGTTCCCTAGCGCGCGAGCACGCGCGCCAGCGCCGCCTGCAGCGCCGCTGCCGGGTCCGCCGGCACCTCGGGCGCGCGCCAGGCGACATGCTGGTCCGGCCGCACCAGCACGGCCCCGGCGACACCCACCTGGCGCTGGCGCCGCCAGGCGTGGTCGCGGTCGAGCACCTCGCCCGCGTCGCCGACGGCGATCGCCTCGATGGTGACGCCGAGCGCGCGGCCGGCGGCGGCCGCCGCCGCGATCCACGGGGAGTCGTCCTGCCCGACCAGCAGCACAAAGCGATCCGGCGCCACCAGGTCCAGCGTCGAGACCACCGCGCCGCGCCGCGTGACCCACGCATGCGGGATGCGGTGCCCGGGCCGGGTGGTGGCGTGGAAGTGCAGGCCGGTCGGGTCGCGCCGCGGCGCCGGGGTGCCGTCGGCGACCAGCGCGCCACGGTCGTACCAGAAGCCGATCTCGAGGTCGTTGGCCTGGAACTCGGTGCGGTTGATCGCCATTACGTGATCCAGCCGCACGCGGCGCGCCTCGCCTTCGTCGTCGTCCGCGAGCAGGGCGCGGAAGTTGTCCAGGCTGGCCTCCGGATTGCCGGGGATGATGCCCATCGCCGGCCCGGTCAGCTGCGCATTGGAGAACGCGAACAGCGCCCAGCGCACGTTGCGCGCGGCCACCGGCCGGCGCTCGGCCTCGTAGGAATCGAGCAGCGCGTCGCCGGCCTGTCCGCGCAGCACCATGGCGAGCTTCCACGCGAGGTTGTGCGCGTCCTGGATGCCGGAGTTGAGGCCGAGGCCCGCCGCCGGCGGATGGCGATGCGCCGAGTCGCCGGCCAGGAACACGCGGCCGAAGCGGTAGCGCTCGGCCAGCAGGCCCTGCACGGTCCACGGCGCGTTGCCGAGGATCTCGATGTCGAGGTCGGGGATCTTGAGCAGTTCGCGCACGCGCGCGATCAGCGTGGCGTGGTCGTACTTCTCCGGGTCGCCGGGGCGGACCGCGCTGTGGAACAGCCACTCGCGGCAGGTGCGGTCGTACGGCGGTCCGATCTTGCCGAGGGCGCCGCTGCCCCAGAACGCGGTGTCGCCGGCCGGATTGACGAAGATCGTCGTCGACAGCTGGTCGCTGTCCATGTAGCGCGCCAGGTCGGCCTTGAAGTACACCGTGATCATCTCGCGCAGCTTGGGCGCGCCCTCGAGGCGCGAGCCGACGATCGGACCGACGGTGCGCCCGGCGTCCGCCGCGATCGCGTACCGGGCGCGCACGCGGATGCGCTCGTCGGTGCCGCGGTCGCGCAGCACCGCGCGCACCTCGGCGGCGTCCTGTTCGAGTTCGACGAGCTCGGTGTTGAACAGCGTGCGCCCGACCCCGATCGCTTCGCCCTGCCGGCGCAGGAAGGGCTCGAGGCGCACCTGCGGGTACATGAGGATCTTGCCGAACGGGCTGCCGGCCTCGTACTCGGGCGCCAGCGCCCCGCCGCCGAACGAGTCCATCTCGTAGAGCGTGCGCCGGTCGATCGGGCCGTCGCCGCCGAGGCTGGTCATCCAGCGGATGCGCGACGCGTAGCCGCCGGGCATGCCGCCGGCGCGCAGCGCTTCCTCGATGCCGAACTGGCGCAGCACCTCGAGCGTGCGCCGATTCAGGCCGCGCGCCTTCGGCATCGGCGACGGCGTGTTGTGCCGCTCGACGAGGAGGGAATCCACGCCGAGGCGCGCAAGAAAGATGAACGACGCCAGCCCGCAGCCGCCGCCGCCGACGATCAGGACCGGAACCGAGACTTCACGCATGGGAGGGCTGCTCCGCGGGCTGCCGGCCGGGGCCGGCGAGAGCGGCGAGTATAGGGGACGGCGCCGCGTCCTCAGGCGCCGCCGGCCGCGCGCGGTCGCGCGCGGTACCGGCGCACGCAGACCGCGCCGAGCGCCGCGACGGCGAGCCAGCCCGACGCCGGCTCCGGCACGGCCTCCACCGAAACCCGCAGGAACACGGTGCCGTCGACGTCGAAATCCTGGGACACCTCGAACACGTGGTTCGCCTCGAACGTGCCGGCGAAGACGCCGAGCGACCCGGCGCCCGGGTCGTCCGCGAACGGGCGATCGTGCGGGCCGTGGTCGGAGTAGACCGTGATCAGCACGGCCGACTTGCCGGCGACGCCGCCGTCATGGCCGGCGGAATCGACCAGCCAGGCGATGCCGACGGTCTCGCTCCACAAGCCGGGCGCCGTCCCCGAGCGCGGCTCGGTGACGTGGTATTCGCGCGAGTTCGCCGACGGCGCGCCCGGCGGCACCGGCTTGAGCGCGACGTCGAGGAGATAGAGATACTCGATGAAGTCGTAGGGCCGGTCGCTGCCGTCGCGGCGCAGCTGCGGCACCACGCCGCTGTTGCTGCCGTCCGGCAGCAGCAGCTTGATGCCCGTCGGCGACACCCGGTCGGTGTCGAGGATGCGGATGGTGGGAACCGCCTGCGCCGCCGGCATGGCGGCGAACAGCAACGCGGCCGCGACCGCGCCCCGCATGCGTGCGAGCGCCCCGGCGATCCTCCAACCCTGCATGCAGCCCATGACATGCTCCTGCGCCCGCCGAACGGCCGCGCGCATCGTCCTGCGATTGTCCCGTCCGGGGTTCATTGAAACACCGCAGAACAAGCGCGGCTTGATCGCCGTCAAGGCGGCCGCCTGGCCAGGCCGTGCCGGTGATGCGCCCGCCGCCGCGCGGCGCCCGCGCGCCCGCAGCGCTGTCGCCCGAAGTTCGCCATCGGTTCCGCCGCCCCGGCCTGCGCAGCGATCGCCGCCCGCGCAGGATCGCCGAAAGCACCGTCGGACCGGACTTCACTGTCGCTTCGGCACGCGGATCGTGTACTGCCGCTGTTCCAGGCCGGTCACTTCGAATTGCAGCGCATAGGTGCAGCGGCACGCCGCCACGCCCCCGCCGGACATGCCCCATGCCCAGTCGAGCGCAAGCTCATCGGCGGCAACAGCGAAGGACGGCCGCAACAGCTGCATCCCGCAGGCAACGACCTCGGTCGCGTCCACCACGAGCGTGCCGGCACGCCATGCGCTGCCAGTCAGCGCCGCGCCGCCTCCCGGCCCCGGTGAACTGTCGCTGCATTCCTTCGCGCGCGCGACGATGTTGGTTCCGGTCACGACCTGCTCGCCGCTGCCGCACGAGGCGATCAGGGCAGCAAGCGAGACCAGCACGACGGTCCGAAAGCCGGTGCGCGGAAGCTGTCGCCACATGTGTCCCCCGATCGAGGCCGCGGTCGAATCCCTGGTCGACGGCAATCTTCACGTGCCGCCGGCCAAGGACCTTACCAGAAACGCCCCTGGCGCCCGGCGCCGGCCGTCACCGCGGCAACCCCAGCCCCCGCTGCGCGATCAGGTTGCGCTGGATCTCGTTGGTCCCGATCGAGATCACCCACATCAACGAATGCCGCAAGCCCTGCTCGAAGCGGCCGTTGGCGAGCGCGCCGGGCGCGCCCTGGGACAGCGTGGCGGCCAGGCCCGCCATGTCGAGCACGGCCTCGCCGAAGCGCTCCATCAGCTCGCCGGAGAACACCTTGCTCATCGCGCCGATCTCGGGCGGGGTCTCGCCGCTGCCCGCGAGCTCGGCGCAGTGCATCATCAGGAGCCGGCCGACCTCGATCTCGGCGGCGAACCGGGCGAGCCGTTCGCGCACCAGCGCGTCCGCGCGCATCGGCACGCCGTCGATGGTCGCGGTGCGCACCAGGTCGCAGAAAAGCTCGAACGCGTGCAGCACCTTGAGCACGATGCCGCCGCCGACCAGGCCGCGCTCGGTCGCGAGCGCGCTGGTCAGCACCTTCCAGCCGCCGTTCTCGGGGCCGACGAGCGCGTCGGCCGGCACGCGCACGTCGTCGTAGAAGATGTTGGCGAAGGTGCCGTCGTACATCGTGGCCGCCGGGTTCACCTTGATGCCGGGCGTGTCCATCGGCACGATGAACATGCTGATGCCGGCGTGCGCGGGCCTGGCGGCCGGGTCGGTGCGGGCGGCGAGGAACATGTACTTGCCCCACCAGGTGGTGGTCCAGATCTTCTGGCCGTTGATGACCCAGCCGTCGCCGTCGCGCACGGCCGAGGTCTTGAGCGCGGCCAGGTCGGAGCCGGCCTGCGGCTCGCTGTAGCCCATGCCGTGCATCGCCTCCCCGGCGAGGATCTCCGGCAGGTAGCGGCGCTGCTGTTCGGGCGTGCCGAACAGCATCAGCGCGGTCGCCTGCACCGACGCGCCGATGCGCGGCGCCTCGGCGCGCTCCATCTCCTCCATGAACGCGACCTGCTCGATCGGCGTCCTCGCCTGCCCGCCGTGCGCGCGCGGCCAGGTCAGGCCGATCCAGCCGGTGGTGCCGATGGCGCGCGCGAAGGCGGCGTCGAATTCGCGGTCGTGGAACGGCCGCGCGTCGAATTCGGCCTTGCGTTCGCCCGACCAGTGCGTCGCGAGCCAGGTACCGACCGCCTCGCGCAGCGCGTTGCCGGCCTCTCCGAGGTCGTAGCGCGGCAGCCGCGCGCCGGGCGCGTCGAGCAGGTGCGCGGCGATCTCGGCGCGCGCGCGGCGCACGCCGCCCAGCGCCAGGGTGTCGAGGTGCACGCGGCGGAAATGGCGCGGCGCTTCGTGCTCCTCGGCGTAGCCGATGGCGCCGAAGGTATGCTGGGTCTCCAGCGACACCCGGCGCAGCGCCGGACTGCCGAAGGAGACGCCGGCGGCCGCGAAGTGGCGCCAGTCGGCGGCGCCGGAGTCGAACGCGGCGGCGGCGCGGTCGATCAGGAGCGCCACGCCGGTCAGGTCGATCAGGCAGTTGGCGAGCTTGTGCTGGATCGCCTGGAAGCTGCCGATCAGGCGGCCGAACTGCGCCCGCTCCTTCGCATAGTCGACCGCCATCTCGAACGCGCGCCGCGCCGCGCCGTGGGCGCGCGCGAGCAGCGCCAGGCGCTGCAGGCGCGCGAGGTCGGCAAGCGGCACGGCCGATGGCGCAGTCCAGGCGGGAGCGGCGTCGACCGTGAGTTCCACCCAGCCGTCCAGGCCCAGGGCACGCGCGGCCTGGCGCGACACGCCGGGCTGCGACAGGTCGATCAGCAGGAGCGCGTCCGCCGTGCCGGCGGCGGCCAGCACGTGGGTGGCGCCCGCCGGCACGAAGCGCAGGCTGCCGCGGACGCGCCCGCCGGCATGGGCGAGCGTGCCGGCGGCGGGGTCGCCGTCGTGCGCGCCGAGCGCGAGCGCCACGCAGGCGCTGCCGTCGGCAAGGGCGGCGCGGAAAGCCGCGGCCGGGTCCGCGCCGCCTTCGAGGGCGCGCGCGGCGAGGAAAGCGTCGGCGAGCGGCGCCGGGCAGGCCGCGCGCCCCAGTTCCTCGATCGCCACGGCCAGCTCGGCCATGCCGCCCAGATCGGCGTCGCCGCCGAGCGCGGTCAGTCCCTGTGCCGCCAGCCCCTGCCAGATCGACGCCAGCGCCGAGGCGTCCGCCTGGCGCGCCGGCGCGCCGGCCGCCGGCCAGTGGTGCGCAAGGAAGCCGCGCAGCGAATCGCGCAGCAGGTCGCGCTCGGCAGTGCGCGCCGCGTCGGCCATCGACCGCGCCCCGTTCAGTCCGCGCGGATGTTGTTCTCGCGCACCACGGCGCTCCAGCGCGCGACATCCTCGGCGATCATCGCGCCGACCCTGGCCGGCGTGGCCGTCCGGGCCAGCACGCCGAAGCCGGAGAAGCGCTTCTGCATCTCCGGCGACTCCAGCGCGCGGTTGACCGCGTCGTTGAGCTTGCCGACCGCGTCGGCCGGCGTGCCCGCGGTCGTGAGGAACCCGAACCAGGTCTCGGCCGCGTAGCCGGGCAGCACGCTCGCCACCGTCGGCGCGCCGGGCGCGAGCGGCGAGGGCTCGGGCGAGGTCACCGCGAGGAGCCTGAGCTTGCCGTTGGCAATGAAGCCGTTCATCGCCGCCGAGGCGGTGGTGATCAGCATCTGCACCTCGCCGGCGACGATCGCGTTGGTGGTCGGCGCCTGGCCCTTGTAGGGCACGTGGGTCATCTTCAGGCCGGCGGTGCGCGCCAGGAGTTCGCTCGCCAGGTGGCCGAACGAACCGGTGCCGGCCGAGGCGAACGGCACCGGATTGGGCTGCTGCTTCACGTGGTCGAGAAAGCCCTTCAAGTCGGTCGCCGGCACCGACGGGTTGACCACCACCATCAGCGGCGCGGTCGACACCAGCGCCACGGGCGCGAAGTCCCGGACGCCGTCGAAGCCCGCATCCTTGACGACGAACGGCGTCACCGCGACGATGCCGCTGTTGATGAACAGGAGCGTGTGGCCGTCGGGCGCGGCGCGCGCGACCTCGCGCGCGGCGATGATGCCGGAGGCGCCCGGCTTGTTCTCGACCACCACCGGCTGGCCGAGCGACTTCTGCATCGGCTCCTGCAGCGCGCGCGCCATCAGGTCGGTGGTGCCGCCGGCCGGGTAGGGCACGACCATGCGCACCGGCCTGGCCGGGAAGCCCTGGGCGACGGCGGCCGGCGGCAGGATCAGCGCGGCGGCGAGGGCGAACAGCAGGTGTTTCATGACGGGGATTCCTATCGCAGCAGATCGCGCGCGATCACCATGCGCTGGATCTGGTTGGTGCCCTCGAAGATCTGGGCCAGCTTGGCGTCGCGCATCATGCGCTCGACCGGGTAGTCCATCGTATAGCCATAGCCGCCGAAGACCTGCACGGCGTCGGTGGTGACCTTCATCGCGACGTCGCTGGCGAAGCACTTGGCCATCGAGGCGAGCACGTTCAGGCGCTGCCAGTCGCCGGCGTCGCCGGCGCGTGCGCATTCGTAGACCAGCGCGCGCGCCGCCTCGATCTGCATGACCATGTCGGCGAGCATGAACTGCAGGCCCTGGAACTCCGCGATCGCGCGCTTGAACTGCCGGCGCTCCTTCGCATAGGCGACCGCGGCGTCGAGCGCGCCCTGCGCCAGCCCCACCGACTGCGCGCCGATGGTCGGGCGGTTCAGGTCGAGCGCGCGCATCGAGGCGCGGAAGCCCTTGCCCTCCTCGCCCACCAGGTTCTCGGCCGGCACGCGCACGTCGTCGAGGAAGATCGGCGTGTTGGGCGCGCCGCGCCAGCCCATCTTGCGCTCGTGGCGCCCGAAGGTGATGCCCTTCATCTTCTTCGGCTCGAGGATGAAGGCCGAGATGCCCTCGGCGCCGGACTCGCCGGAGGTGCGCGCCATCAGCACGATGTAGTCGGCGACCACGCCGTAGGAGCACCACTGCTTGCGGCCGTTCAGGACGTAGGAGTCGCCGTCCTTGACCGCGCGCGTGCTCATCGCGCCGACGTCCGACCCGGCCTGCGGCTCCGAGATCGCGATCGCGGTGACCACCCCGCCCCTGGCGATGACCGGCAGGAAGCGCGCGCGCTGCGCCTCGGTGCCGAAGTGCAGCAGCGGCATGATGAACATGGTGTTGAGCCCGGCGATCGAGCCGCAGGCCGGCGAGACCCGCGAGACCTCCTCGCGCGCGATGCACATCATCGTGAGGTTGCCGTTCGGCCCGCCGTACTTCTCGGGCACCCACAGCTGCATCAGTCCCATCTCGCCGAAGAGCTTCACGAGCTCCTCGGGAAAGCGGTCGTTCGCGTCGATCTCGGCGGCGATCGGCGCGACGTGCTTCTCGACCACCCGGCGCACGCTGTCGCGGAAGGCGATCTCGTCTTCGCTGAAACTCATGGTGCCTTTCCGCAGCCGTCCGCCGCCGCAATGGCGCGGGGCTGCATGGGTGCCAGCATCGGCGGCAGCGGTGCCGGCACTGGCGGTATTGGTGCTTGCAATTAATGGTACTACCATTTAGCATAACGGTCATCGCCACCCCTGTCAACCCGCCGCCATGTCCAAGACCGCCGTCGACTATTCCCGCTACGAGTGCCTGAAGATCGAGAAGACCGGCAAGCTCGCGATCGTCACCCTGAACCAGCCCGAGACCGGCAACCGCATCGCGCACCGCTTCCACGTCGAGCTGCAGGACATCTGGGCCGACCTCGCGCGCGACCGCGACGTGAACGCGATCCTGCTCACCGGCTCGGGCAAGTACTTCTCGGTCGGCGGCAACGTCAAGGGCATGCTCGAGCGGCCCGGCGGCGACGTCTTCGAGGAGGGCGAGATGATCGAGCCCTCGGGCGGCCGCCGCATCGTGCAGAACATCCTCGACTGCGACCAGCCGATCGTCTGCGCCATCAACGGCGACTGCATCGGCCTGGCGGCCACGGTGGCGCTGTTCTGCGACGTCACGGTCGCCGCCAACCATGCGCGGATCGCCGACCCGCACGTGAAGATCGGCCTGGTCGCCGGCGACGGCGGCGCGGTGATCTGGCCGCTCCTGGTCGGGCCCAACCGCGCCAAGGAGTTCCTGATGCGCGGCACCCTGATCAAGGGCGAGGAGGCGGCGAAGATCGGCCTGGTGAACCACGCGGTGCCGGCCGAGGAGGTCTACGCCAAGGCGCTCGCGATCGCCGAGGAGCTCGCCAACGGCCCGACCTGGGCGATCCGCTGGACCAAGCTGTCGGTCAACAAGCAGCTGAAGGACCAGCTGAACCTGATCATGGACACCTCCTACGCGCTCGAGATGGCGACCTTCCAGACCGAGGACCACAAGGAGGCGGTGCGCGCGTTCGTCGAGAAGCGCAAGCCGCAGTTCACCGGCCGCTGAGGGCGCCGCCTTGCAGACCGACCCGCCCGTGACGGCCGCGGCCCCACCCCTGGCGTTCGCGCCGATCCACACCCGGCGCGCGTTCGAGGAGATCTGCGCGCGCATCCGCGAGCAGGTCGCCGAGGGCCGCCTCAAGCCCGGCGACAAGCTGCCGGCCGAGCGCGAGCTCGCCCAGCAGCTGGCCGTGGGGCGCAACGCGCTGCGCGAGGCGCTGCGCAGCCTCGAGATGGCCGGCGTGGTCGAGCTGCGCAAGGGCGCCAAGGGCGGCGCCTTCATCCGCGGCGGCGATGCCGGGCGGCTGGCCCAGGTGATGCAGGACATGTTCTCGCTGGGATCGATCTCGGTCGAGGAACTGACCGAGTCGCGCGTGCACATCCAGGACCAGGTGGTGCGCCTGGCCTGCGCGCGCGCCACCCGCGCCGATTTCGAGGCGCTCGCCGCCAACATCGACCGCACCGAGGCGGCCACCCGCGACGGCGCCTTCCTCGACCGGGTCGAGTGCTCGCGCGAGTTCTATCGCCTGCTGGCCCAGGCCACGCACAACCAGGTGATGTCGATGATCGTCGCCTCGCTGACCGAGATCCTGATGGGCTTCGTCTATGCGCGGGTGGCCGGCGGCGGCAAGCCGCAGCCGCGCCTGATCGAGAAGCGCCGCGAGTTCCTGGCCGCGCTGCGCGCGCGCGACGCCGACACCGCCTGCCGCCTGATGCACACCCACCTCGAGTCGGTGCACCGGCTGCTCAAGGAATTCCCGAAGCCGCTGGCGGCGGCGCACCTGCCGCCGCGGCGGCGCGCCGCCTAGGTCCGGTTGACGCACAATGCGCCCGCGTCCGGCCGCGCCGCGCGTCCGGCCGGGCGCCCCACCCCTGCCCACGGAGTCCCTTCCATGACCGATCCCGCCCGCGACGCCCTGGCCGGCCTCGTCGTCCTCGATTTCACCAGCATGATCGCCGGGCCCTATGCGGGCCGCCTGCTCGCCGACGTCGGCGCCGAGGTGATCAAGATCGAGCCGCCGGAGGGCGAGGACATGCGCGCGCGCGCGCCGCTGCGCGAGGGCGCCTCGACCTACTTCGGCCAGCTCAACGCCGGCAAGAAGAGCGTCGCGCTCGACCTCAAGGACCCCGCCGCGATCGCGCGCGTCCTCGAACTGGTCGACCAGGCCGACGTCGTGCTCGAGAACTTCCGCCCCGGCGTGATGGCGCGCCTGGGCCTCGACTACGCCGCGCTCGCCGCGCGCAATCCGCGCCTGGTCTACTGCTCGATCTCCGGCTACGGCCAGAGCGGCCCGAAGGCCGACCGTCCGGCCTACGCGCCGATCGTGCATGCGGCCAGCGGCTTCGACCACATGCTCATGCAGTACGCGGGCGACCGCGACCAGCCCGCCGCCGGCGCCATCTTCATCGCCGACATCCTCGGCGGCATCTACGCGATGTCGGCGATCCAGACCGCGCTCCTGCAGCGCAGCCGCACCGGCCGCGGCCAGCAGGTCGACGTCGCCCTGATGGACTGCATGCTCAACCTGCTGGTCTACGAGCTGCAGGCCGCGCAGATCCCGCAGACCGCGCCGCGCTTCACCTACGGCCCGATCCGCGCCGCCGACGGCGACCTGATGGTCACGCCGATCACCCAGCGCAACTTCCTCGCGCTGTGCGACGCGATCGGCCGGCCCGAGCTCAAGACCGACGCGCGCTTCGCCACGGTGGCGGCGCGCAGCCGCCACTGGCGCGAGCTGATGGCGCTGACCGGCGCATGGGCCGGCGCGCGCAGCGTCGCGCAGTGCATGGCCGCGCTCGATGCCGCGGGCGTGCCGGCCACGCCCTACGGCACCCCCGCCGACGCGCTCGACGATCCGCACCTCGCGGCGCGCGGCAGCTTCGCCGCGGTCCGCGACGCCGCCGGCAGCTTCATCGGGGTCAATCCGCCCTACCGGCTCTCCGGCAGCCGCGCCGACCTGCGCTCGCCGGTGCCGCGCGTGGGCGAGCACACCGCCGAGGTGCTGCGCGAGCGCCTCGGGCTCGACGCGGCGGAGGTTGCGCGCCTCGCCGGCGCCGCGCGCGCGTGACGGCGCGCGCCCGCCCTCAGGCGGCCGCCATCCACGCGCCGAGACAGCGCGCGAGTTCGGCCGGCTTCTCCATCGGCACCAGATGGCCGGCGCCCTCGATCATCTCCAGGCGCGCGCCCGGGATCGCCCGCGCGTAGGCCAGCGCCTCGGGCGGGAACGCCTTGTCGTGCGATCCGCCGATGACGATCGTCGGGCGGCCGCCGTCGAGCAGCGCGGTGCGGTCGGGCCGCGCGATGGTGGCGCGCACATGGGCGACGAAGCGCTCCGGGCCGTAGGCACGCACCATGTGCGCGCGCTCGGCCATCAGGGCCGCGTCGGCGAGGCTGTCGGGATGGAACGCGAGCGCGGCCTGCGCCTCGATCATCTCGAAGTAGCGACCCTGCGCCACCTGCTCCAGCGACGCGCGGCGGCGCTCGGCCGCGGCCGGCGAATCCGCGCCCGGCGCGGTACAGACCAGTGCGATGCCGCGCACGCGCTCGGGCGCGGCGGCCAGGAGCGCCAGCGCGACATAGCCGCCGAAGGAGAAGCCGGCCAGCCAGAAGCGCGCCGGGAGCGCCGGCAGCAGCGCCTGCGCGATCGCGTCGACCGATTCCAGCGGCGGGTTGTCGACCGCTGTCGCGCGCGTGCCCGGCGGCAGGTGCGGCAGCACGCGGTCGAACACCGCGCGGGTGTTGTTGAGCCCGGGCACGAGGACGAGATCGGCGGTCATGCGGCTTCCTTGGTCGGGTTGGGGCGGTGGCGGGTGCGACCGGCCGGCGTGCGTGCACGCGCAGGCGCCGGCCGTGGCGCCGGCAGCGGTTCGTCGTCGCCGAGGTTGCGGCTGATGCGCTCCAGCACATCCAGGCAGGTGAACACGTCGGCGCGCGGGATGCCGGCGACCATGCGCTCGAGGAAGTCTGCGCGCAGGCGCATCACCCGCCGCACCAGGGTCTGGCCGCTGCGTGTCAGCCGCACCCGGGTAAGCCGCGTGTCGCGCGGGTCGTCGCTGCGGCTGATCAGGCCGTCCTGCTCGAGCGCCTTCAGCTGCCGGGTGATCGCGCCGGGATCGACGCGCACCTGGCGGATCAGCTGCTTCTGGCTCACCTGCGGCTGCTGGTGGACCAGGTAGAGCAGGCGCCAGCGCGCCGCACCGACGCCGGTGAGCGCCTCGAAGGCCTGGGTGGCGGCGTTGTAGGCCTTGCCCAGGCGCAGGAAGACCGTCGTGTGCTGGAGCGACGCGGGCACGGTGGCGCCGGGCAGGAAGGCAAAGTGCTTCAGTCGAGCTTGATGCCGCGCGCCCGGATCACCTCGCCCAGGGTCTGCGCCTCGCGCCGGGCGGTCGCGAGCAGGAATTCCGGCGTGCTGCCGACCACGCTGTAGCCCTGCGCCGCCAGCGCCTTCTCGACCGCCGGCGCCTTCAGCGCCTGCACGAACGCGGCGTGGAGGCGGCCGATGACCTCGGCGGGCACCTCGGCCGGCGCGATGATGCCGAGCCAGCCGCTCGCCTCCACCTGCGGAAAGCCGGATTCCCTGAAGGTCGGCGCCGACGGGTACAGCGCGGTCCAGCGCTCCGCGCCCGTGACCGCGAGCACCATCAGCTTGCCGGCGTCGACATGCGGCTTGGCCGCCCCCGTCACCATGGCGAAGTGGATCTGCCCGCCGATGAGGTCGGTGATCGACGGCGCCTCCCCCTTGTACGGCACGTGCACCGGCGTCACGCCGGCGGCCAGGTTGAACGCCTCGGCCCACAGGTGGTAGCTGGTGCCCTGGCCCGCCGACCCGTAGGACGCCTTGCCCTGGTTCGCCTTGAGCCACTCGGCGAAGTCGCGGATGTTGCGTGCCGGGACCACGGCCGGATTGATCGCCAGCGCGAGATAGCCGCGCACGGCCATGGTGACCGGACTGATGCGGCTGTGCAGGTTCGCGTACTTGGGATCGGTGACGGGAAACAGCGAGAGCGACGCCGGCACCGCCAGCCCGATCGTGTAGCCGTCGCGCGGGGCGCCGAGCACCGCCTCGAGCCCGATCTTGCCGCTGGCGCCGGGCCGGTTCTCCACCACGATGCTCTGGCCGAGCACCTTGGCCGCCTCCTGCGCCACCACGCGCGCGACGTTGTCGGCGAAGCCGCCGGCCGGATAGGGATTGATGAGCTGGATCGGGCGCGCAGGAAACCCCTGCGCGGAGACGACGGATGCGGCGGCGAGCGCGCCGGCGGCGGCGAGCAGGCGCGCCGCCGCGAGGCAGCGGGAAAGGATCATGGCGGGACTCCTGGCGGGACGGCGTCAGTTCAGGACGGGCTGGCGATTCTCGCCATGCAGGCGGTCACCCTCGACCCAGCAGGCGTGGGTGCCGATGCCCATGCGCTCGGGCAGCAGGATGCGCGCCACCGGGCCGGCGGCGATGTCGTCGGCGCGCAGGATCATGATCTCGGAGGTGTCGGCGCCCATGTCGGCGACCATCGAGATGACGTAGCCGTCGTCCTCGGCGCGCGCGCCGACGGCGCGCGCGACCTGCGGCTCGCTGCCGTAGCGGCCCTCGCCGTATTCGTAGCGCGCGGTGGCGCCGCTCTGCATGTCGTAGCGCTTGAGGCCCGAGAACAGCCAGTCGCCCTTCTTGTAGAGCACGTTGTAGCTGTAGCGGTAGGGGCGCCCGACGTAGTCGTTGCTGCACACCGGGAACTCGGTGATCTCGTCGTCGATCGGCTGCTCGCTGGTGCGCCCGGTCGCGAGGTTGAAGCGCCAGCGGTACATGCGCGTCGGGTTGTTGTGCTTGTCGAGATTGGCGCGGATGCGCTCGTAGACGTTGGCCGTCTGGCCGACCGGCACCGTCTTGTAGTCCGGCATGATGCAGCCGTCCATGACGACCTCGTCGCCGGCCTCGTAGCAGTTCGTGATGTGCAGGATGTAGCAGGGCCTGGCCTCGAACCAGCGCACCGAGGCGTTGTCGCCGCGCCGCGGCAGGATGCCGAAGCGCGCCGGCTGGTCGCGGTTGAAGACCAGCCTGTGCTGTCCCTGCCGGAGGCCCTCGGGGTCGAAGTACAGCGGCAGGTCGTGCAGCACCGTGTAGTGCTCGGTGATGCCGAGGTCGTGCGGCCAGCGCGCGCCGGGCAGCTCGATCGGCACGTAGTGGACCAGCCGGTTGTCGCGGTCGATGACCCCGTAGTTCATGTACGGCGGATGCTCGGGGTAGTTGAAGAACATCATCTCGCCGGTGAAGTTGTCGACCTTGTAGTGCGAGGCGACGCCGTCGGGCACCTTGCGCGCCCAGCTCGGGTCGGGACCGAGGGTCTCGAGCGTGTGGGGGTCGAGGCGCCAGGGCTCGCTGCCCTGCGACATGCTGGCGAGCAGGCGTCCCGCATGGCACTTGACGTCGGTGCCGGCGTTGTCCTTCATCGCGCCCATCGCGCCCCAGCCGCGCCGCGCGCCGCGGTCCGGCGAGAGCAGACCGGGCCACAGCGAGCGCCCGGCCGCCTGCTCGGCGTAGAAGCCGGTGGTGCGCACGAAGCGGTTGCGGTACTCGGCGCGGCCGTCCTCGAAGCGCATCGCGTGCAGCATGCCGTCGCCGTCGAACGGGTGGTAGGTGCCGAGCGGCTCGTGGATCTGGTTGTGGTGGTTGCGCACGAACATGCCGTGGAGGTCGCGCGGGATCTCGCCGATCACCTTGAGGCTCGCCGTGTCGGCGGTGTACTCGCGCGGGTTGGACCGGAACGGGCCCTGCAGGAACGGATGGTCGTTGTCCGGCCGGATGGTGAGGCGCACCTCGTTGACGATCTCGAGCATGGCGGTCCTTGGCGTCGTTGCGCTGTCAGGCAATGCTTGCCGGTGGCAAGCGATGGCAGGCATTCAATGCGAAACGGCGCGGCTTGTCAACCTTGCGGCGCTGCGGAATTGACAAGCCGTGTTGCCGCTTGCACACTCGACGCTTGCCTGCGGCAAGCATCCGCCGGCGTTCCCCCACGAGACGCGAGGAGAATTGACCATGAGACCCTACCGGCTTCCGGACTATATGGTGAGCGGCGAGTCCGACACCACGCTGTACCTGCTGCATGGCGCCTACGGGTCCAAGGAATACTTCCGCTACACCATCGAGCGCTTCGTGGCGGCCGGCTACCGGGTCGTCGCCTGCGACGCCCCGGGCTACTGCATCTCGGAGGTGCCGGAGACCCTCTCGATCCCCGGCATGGCCGAGATGGTCAACCGCCTGATCGACGCCACCTGCACCGCGCGCACGGTGCTGCTCGGCCACAGCATGGGCGGCATGGTCGCGCAGAAGGTCGCCGACCAGAATCCCGGCCGCATCGCCGCGCTCGTGCTCTCCGCCACCGTGCACACCTTCAACCACTCCGGGCCGGACTGGCAGGCCGAGTTCCTGCGCAGCCGGGTGGCGCCGCTGACGCAGGGCAAGGCGATCGCCGACTACGCGCCGGCGCTCCTCAAGACCATGATGGGGCCGGGCGCCGCCGGGCCGGAGATCGACCACGCGCTGTACAACATCCGCATGATGAAGGGGCCGGCGTTCCAGAAGGCGGTGCAGGCGATCGCCCAGTACGTCGAGGACGACGTGCCGGCGCGCCTGCGGATGCCGGTGCTGTGCATCGCCGGGGAGCTCGACGAGACCTGCCCGGCGCGCGTGATGAAGCAGATGGCGGGACTGTGCCCGCGCGGCGAATTCCACGAGATGAAGGGCGTCGGCCACTACGGCTGGGGCGAGCGGCCCGACGAATACCACCGCGTCGTGCACGACTTCCTCGCGCGCGCGCTCGCCTCCTGAGCGCCGGACGCGGCGGCGCGGCGCCGCGCCCTAGCGCAGCACCAGCACCGGAATGGTCGAGTGCGTGAGCACCTTCTGGGTCTCGCTGCCGAGGAGCAGCGCGGACAGGCCGCGCCGTCCATGCGAGGACATCACGATGCCGTCGCAGCCGTGCTCGGTGGCGGCGGCGATGATCGCCTCGTAGGGGCTCACGGCGCTCTTCACCGCGGTGTCGACCGCGACGCCGGCCGCCGCCGCGGCCGCCCGCACCGGCGCGAGGCGCGCGGCCGCCTCCTGCTGCATGCGCGCGTCGTACTGCGCGTGGGACTCGATCGGCGTGTGGCCGGCCATGTGCTCGTACGGGTAGGGTTCGGTGACGGTCATGCCGACCAGCCGCGATCCCAGTTTGCGCGCGAGTTCGATCGCGCCGTGCACGGCCTTCATCGACAGTTCCGATCCGTCGGTCGGCACGAGAATCTTGGTCAGCATGTCCATCTCCTATCGGGGGGCGCCGCGGCGCCGGCGTCGGGCGCCGGCGCGCGGGCTGGCCAGTATAGACCCGCCGATGCGCCCGCCACCGCACCGGCCCCGGGCCCGCGCGCCGGTGCGGCACGCACCTGTGTATATTGGCCGCTCGCGGCGTCACGCCGCCCGGATCGCGCCATGATCGACTTCTATTTCGACGTCTCCAGCCCCTGGACGTACCTGGCGTTCCACAACATCCAGCCGCTCGCCGCCGAGGCGGGCGCGACGATCCGCTGGAAGCCGATCCTGGTCGGCGGCATCTTCAACACCGTCAACCCCAGCGTCTACGCCTCGCGCGAGA
>JAEUOS010000020.1 GCA_016790695.1 Burkholderiales bacterium | reverse complement strand
ACATCGTCGAGTGCTCGAACGGGCAGAAGCTGGAGGCGCTCCTGGCGAATTCGGCGCCAGGGCGAGCGCATGCCCACGAGGTCGGCGACGCCGTCGAGGTCGCCTGGAGCGCCGCGGCCGGCACCTATCTCCATGAATAGGCCGACCGACCGCGCCGGAATCCGGGCGAGACGCGCGGTGAGCCTGCCGCCGCTGCTGTTCCTGCTCGCGTTCTTCGCGCTGCCCGCGCTGATCATGGTCGGCGCGTCGTTCCGGCACCCCGGCGAGTTCGGCGGCCTCGCGCCGCTGCTGGCCGCCGGCGGCGCCGGGGACGGCGGGCTGACCCTCGAGGCCTACCGCTTCTTCGTCAGCGACACGGTGTTCGTCGAGATCTTCGCGCGCTCGTTCGCTGTCGCGCTCGCCACCACGCTCATCTGCCTGACGCTGGCCTATCCGCTCGCGCTCCTGATCGCGCGCAGCCCGCGCCGGCGCCGCGACGTCATGGTGCTCCTGGTGATCCTGCCCTTCGCGAGCAACTTCCTGATCCGCGTCTACGCGTGGATCATGATCCTGGGGCCGCTGAACCTGCTCTACACGCCGGTCGCGGTCATCGTCGGCATGGTCTACGTCCACCTGCCGTTCGTGATCCTGCCGCTGTACACGAACCTGGAGAAGCACGACCCGGTGCTGCTCGACGCGGCCCAGGACCTCGGCGCCAGCACCTGGCAGCGCTTCTGGCGCGTCACCTTCCCCCTGTCGCTGCCGGGCGTGTTCTCGGGCGGCGCGCTGGTGTTCATCCCGGTGCTGGGCATGTTCGCGATTCCCGAGCTGCTCGGCGGCACCGGCGACATCCTGGTCGGCAACCTCATCAAGGAGCAGTTCCTCGAGAGCCGCGACTGGCCGTTCGGCTCGACGCTGTCGATCATGCTCACGTTCGCGGTGCTGGCCGCGGCGTGGGCGATGACGCGGCTCGCGCGCGGCCGGCGCGGGGCGGTGTGATGCGCCGCGGCTGGGCCCTGTGGGCGTTCTCGCTGGCGGTGTACGCGTTCCTCTACGTGC
This sequence comes from Burkholderiales bacterium, assembly GCA_016790695.1. GTDB lineage: Bacteria > Pseudomonadota > Gammaproteobacteria > Burkholderiales > JAEUOS01 > JAEUOS01. Next base: position 13,986 of record JAEUOS010000020.1, on the reverse strand, counting down.
CGCTCGCGGTGGTGGTGCTGTTCTCGTTCAACGACTCCGAGCTCAACGCGCAGTGGGTGGGCTTCACCACGCGCTGGTACGCGCGCCTCGCGGGCAATGCCGACATGCTGGCGGCGGCGGCCAACTCGATCGCGATCGCGCTCATCGCCGCCACCTGCGCCACCGTCCTCGGCACGCTCGCCGGCATCGCCATGCAGCACTACCGCGTGCGCGCGCTGCCGGCGCTGGTGCTGATCCCGGTGGCGATGCCGGAGATCCTCCTGGGCGTGTCGCTGCTGCTGTTCTTCCGCCAGCTGCTCGACCTGACGCTGGGCTTCGTCTCGATCGTCATCGCGCACATCACCTTCTCGATCGGCTTCGTCGCCATCATCATCCGCGCCCGCCTCGAAGGCATGGACGAGAGCATCTTCGAGGCAGCGCGCGACCTCGGGGCGACGCCGTGGCAGACCTTCCGCCACGTGACCCTGCCGCTGATCATGCCCGGGGTGGCCGCGGGCTTCCTCATGTCATTCACCCTCTCGATCGACGATTTCGTCATCACCTTCTTCACCGCCGGCGTCGGCGTCTCGACCCTGCCGCTCACCATCTACTCGATGATCAAGGTGGCCGTGACGCCGGAGGTCAACGCGGTGTCCACCGTCCTCATGTCGGTGACCCTGACCATGATCTTCGCGGCCGCGCGCCTGGCGCCGGAAGCGGTGCGGCGGCCGCGGTGAGGCGCGCGATCGCGCTCTCGCTCGCGGCCGCCGTCGCCGGACCGGCCGCCGCCGCGGACGTCCTGCACCTGTACAACTGGAACAACTACATCACCGAGGCGACGATCCGGCGCTTCGAGGCGCGCTGCGGCTGCCGCGTCAAGCAGGACTACTACTCGGACAACGAGGAACTGCTGGCCAAGCTCGAGGCCGGCGCCACCGGGTACGACATCCTCGTGCCCAGCGGCAACGCGGTGGAGACCCTGATCCGCCAGGCGGCGCTGAAGCCGCTCGACCGCGCGCTGCTGCCGCACCTGGGCAACCTGCGCGCCGAGTACATGGACGCCTGGTACGACCGCGGCAACCGCTATTCGGTGCCGTATGCGTACTCGATCACGCTGATCGGCTACAACGTCGACCGGATCCGCGCGCTCGGCCTGCCGGCCGACTCGTGGGCGCTGATCTTCGAGCCGCGGCACCTCGAGAAGCTCAAGGGCCGGGTGACCGTGCTCAACAGCCAGCGCGAGCTGCTCGGCGCCGCGATGCGCTACCTCGGCTACTCGGTGCAGGAGCGCGACCCCGCGCGCTGGGAGGCGGCCAAGCGCCTGATCCTCGCCGCCAAGCCCTACTGGGCGGCGTTCTCCAACAGCACCTACATCAAGGATCTGGCGATCGGCAACATCTGGGTCGCGCACGGCTATTCGAACGACATGTTCCGCGCGCGCGAGGATGCGCGTGCCGCCGCCCGGCCGTTCGCGATCGACTTCTTCACGCCGAAGGAGGGCGCGGTGCTGGGCGTCGACAGCATGGTGCTGCACAAGGGCGGCCGCCGCGTCGACCTCGCGCACCGCTTCATCGACTTCATGCTCGAGGGCGAGAACGCGGCGACGCTGTCGAACCAGATCGGCGCCGGCAATCCCAACCGCGCCGCGCTGCCGCACATCCGTCCCGACATCGCGGCGAACCCGCACATCTTTCCCGGCGCCGCCGCGCTCGCGCGCCTGGAGATGGTGCGCGACTTTGATCCGCGCACGCGGCGCGCGCTGTCGCGCATGTGGACCGAGATCAAGGTGCGATAGGAACGGAGCGCGCCGTGGGCGACGCGACAGGGCGCGCGCGTCGCGCGCGGCGGTCGCCACCGTGGCGTTCGACCAGGCACTGGCGACAGCGCGCCGGCCGGCGGATCTGGCGGTGGCGGCAGGGATCCACCGTCCTGCGCATGCGTGGCCCCGCGCGGGGCGTGGCTCAGGCAAGCACCAGCGGGCAGTGCAGCGCCGGCAGCAGGTCCTCGAGCAACTCGCGCGTCGCGGCGGCCGGATCGCGCGCCGAAAGCACCAGCAGCGCGTCGGCGCGCCTGGCCTGGGCGTCGAGGACGGCGCCGGCCGCACGGGCAAGCCGGCCCGGCGGCTCGCGCGGGGGGCCGGCCGGCCGCGTGCCGGCGGCCGGTTCGGTCGCAGCGGCAACCACCTCCAGCGTGGCGCCGAGGCGCACGGTCAGTTCCCGGGCCAGCGCGAGGGTGCGCGCGGCGGCGGGGGAGGCATCCTGGAGCACGATCACCGCGCCGCGCGCGGCGCGCGGCACGCGGCCGTGCGCCGGCGGCAGCGGCGCTGCGGGCCGCCGGCCGGCGATGACCATGACGTCGGCCGCCGGCAGCGCCATCGCCTCGGCGAGCGGCTTGCCGCGGCGCACCTGGAACGACCAGGTCAGGCCGGCGCCACGCGCCAGGCGCGCCAGTTCGCGTTCCAGTCCCGCGGCCTGGCTGCGCAACTGACGTTCGAGTTCGGCAAAGCCGAGCGGTCGCAGCATCGCCGAGATCGGGCTGATCTCCGAGGCGAGCGGCAGGCCGGCCAGGCGCAGCAGGTCGACATCCTCGACGAACAGCCCCGCCAGTTCGGCGCGCTCGCGGTGGGCCAGGAGCGCCGCCACCTCGAGCGCACGGTCGCTCTGGCTGGCGCTGTCGAGCGCCACCCAGATGCGCTCGCCGCGGCGCGCGGGTTCAGCGGCGGCGCTCATCGTTCCTGCGCTTGCGCACGGCGCCGGCGCGCCGGCCGCCCGCGGGCGCATGCCGCAGGCTGTGGTACTCGGCGAGCTTGGCCAGCACGCGCTGGTTCACCGTGCCCCGGTCCGGGGCGCCGCCACCGTCGTCGCGCCCGGCCGGCGTGCCGGTGAGGATCTCGATCGCCTCGTCGACGTGCGCCACGGCCCACACCGCGAAGCGCCCGGCGCGCGCCGCCGCGACGATGTCCTCGCGCAGCATCAGGTGGGCGGCGTTGGCGGCCGGGATGAGCACGCCGTGGCTGCCGTCGAGGCCGCGCGCGGCGCAGATGTCGAAGAAGCCCTCGATCTTCTCGTTGACCGCGCCGATCGCCTGCACCTTGCCCTTCTGGTTCACCGAACCGGTGACCGCGAGGCTCTGCCGGATCGGCAGGTCCGCGAGCGAGGACAGCAGGGCGCAGAGTTCCGCGAGCGACGCGCTGTCCCCCTCGACGGTGCCGTAGGTCTGCTCGAACACCAGGCTCGCGGACAGCGACAGGGCGCGCCGCGCCGAGTAGCGCGAGGCGAGGTAGCCCGACAGGATCAGCACGCCCTTGGCGTGGATCGCGCCGCCGAGGGCGGATTCGCGCTCGATGTCGATCACCTGGCCGTCGCCCAGGCGGGTGGTCGCGGTGATGCGGGTCGGCTGCGCGAACGCGAACTCGCCGAGCGCGTAGACGGCCAGGCCGTTGACCTGGCCGACCGTGGCGCCGGCGGTGTCGATCAGCACGACCCCGCGCGCGATCTGCTCGGCCATGCGTTCGCGGATGCGGTCGGCGCGGGCGACGCGCGCGGCCACCGCCTGGGCGACCTCGGCCGCGCCGACCTGCGTTCGGTTGCCGCGACGCGCCCAGAACTCGGCCTCGCCGACCAGGTCGCCGACGCGGCGCATGTCGAGCGAGAGCTTGCCCGCGTCGCCGGCGGTGCGGGCGGCGTCGTCGATGACGGCGGCGACGCCCGTGCGGTCGAACGGCATCAGGCCGCGCTCGCGCGCCAGCGCGGCGATCATCGCGCCGTAGCGCCGCTCGCGCGCGGGATCGCGCCCGATGTCGTCGGCAAAGTCCGCCGCCACCTTGAACAGGCGCGCGAAATCCGGGTCGTAGGCGTGCAGCAGGTAGTAGAGCTGGCGGTCGCCGAACAGCACCACCTTCACCGACAGCGGAATCGGCTGCGGCTCCAGCGACACGGTCGACACCAGGCCGTACTGCTGCCCGAGCGACTCGATGCGGATCTCGCGCGTGGTCAGGGCGCGCTTCAGGGCCTCCCAGGCGAAGGGCTGGCCGAGCACGCGCGCGACGTCGAGCAGCAGGTAGCCGCCGTTGGCGCGGTGCAGCGCGCCGGGCCGGATCAGGTTGAAATCGGTGACCAGCGCGCCGAAGCGGGCCATGTGCTCGACGCGCCCGACGAGGTTCGCGTAGGTCGGGTTGTCCTCGCGCAGCACCGGCGCGGCCGGCGCCGGCGCCGGCGCGGCGGCGTCGTGCTCGTCGACCAGCAGATTGACGAGGTAGCGGCGCGTCGGCGGCAGGTCGGCCGACATGCCGGCGGCCATGCCCTCGAACGGCTGCTCCGGCCGCTGCTTGTGGAAGATCTCGGCGTTCTGCACCACGTCCTTGCGGACCGCGTCGAGATAGGCGACCACCTCGGGCAGGTCGGCGTGGCGCCGCGCGAGCTCGTCGACCCGGCTGCCGACGGCGAACATGGTGACTTCCTCGTTGAGCTTCTTGAGCTTCTCGAAGCGCTCGCGCCGCCATCCGGCCACGCGCAGGATCACCTTCTCGAGATCCTGCTGCAGCCGCGTGATCGCCTCGCCGATGCGCTCGCGCTCGTCCTGCGGCAGCTTCTCGAACTCCTCCGGGCCCATCACCTCGCGCTCGCGCATCGGCGCGAACGAGAAGCCGGCCGGCGTGCGCAGGAGCGCGATGCCCTGGGCGCCAGCCGCGCGCGCGACCTCCTCGAAGGCGCGCTGCTGCAGCTCGTTGTACTCGTGGTCGACCTGCTCGACGCGCGCGCGGTACTCGTCGCTGTCGAAGGCCGCCGGAATGGTCGACTGCAGTTCCTCGAGCAGCCGGTTCATGTCGTCGCGCAGCAGCGCGCCGCGGCCGCGGGGCAGGCGCAGTGCGCGCGGGCGCTGCGCGTCGCCGAAGTTGTTGACGTAGCACCAGTCGTCCGGCGGGCTGGCCGGCGCCGGCGCCGCCGCCAGAAGGCGCTCGAGCACGCTGTGCTTGCCCACCCCGGGCGGGCCGAGCACGAACAGGTTGAAGCCGTCGAGGCGCATGCCGACCGCGAAATCGATCGCGGCGACCGCGCGCTCCTGCCCGAGCACCAGGTCGGTGGCGCTGGCGCCGACCTCGGCGGTGGTGTCGAAGTCGAACACCGCCGGGTCGCAGGCGCTGCGCAGGCGTTCCGGCGGCAGGGGCGGGAGGGGAGACGACGGCAGGGTCATGGCACCGCGGCAGGGGGGATGAAGATCGAGCCTAGCATGGCGCAGCGTCCGGCGCGGCGCTTGACGTGTGTCAAGGGCCGGCGTCGCCGCCGGCGCGATGATCGGCGCTGGCCGGTGCGGGCGCGTTGCCGCGGCGCCGTCGCCGCAGGAGACATCGCATGGCGCGCTTCATCCGCTTCTTCGAGGAGATCGGCCACGGCGACCTCGGCCTGGTCGGCGGCAAGAACGCGTCGCTGGGCGAGATGTACTGCGCCCTGGCGCGCGACGGCGTCAGGGTCCCGAACGGCTTCGCCATCACCACCGAGGCGTACCGGCACGTGCTGCGCTCGTCCGGCGCCGAGGCCGCGCTGCGCGAGGCGCTCGACGGGCTCGACGCCGACGATCTCGGCGACCTCGCCGCCCGCGGCGCGCGCGCGCGCGCGATCGTCTACGGCGCGCCGCTGCCGGCCGACCTGCGGCAGGAGATCGCCGACGCCCACGCGCGGCTGCGGCGCGAATACGGCGACGCGCTCAGCCTCGCGGTGCGCAGTTCGGCCACCGCCGAGGACCTGCCGGGCGCAAGCTTCGCCGGGCAGCTCGACACCTTCCTCAACGTGCGCGGCGACGAGGACCTGTTCGACGCGTGCCGGCGCTGCTTCGCGAGCCTGTTCACCGACCGCTCGATCCACTACCGCGTCGACCAGGGCTTCGACCACCTGCGCATCGCGGTCTCGGTCGGCGTCATGAAGATGGTGCGCGCCGACCTCGCGGCCAGCGGCGTGATGTTCTCGATCGACCCGGAGTCGGGGTTCCGCGACGTCGTGCTCGTCAGCGGCGCCTACGGGCTGGGCGAGAACGTCGTCCAGGGCAACGTCGACACCGACGACTTCGTCGTCTTCAAGCCCACCTTCGCGGCCGGCCGGCGCGCGATCCTGCGGCGCACGCTCGGCAGCAAGAAGCTGCGCATGGTCTACCGCCAGGGCGGGATGCGCGAATCCACGCACAACGTGCCCACCACGCCGGACGAGCAGGCGCGCTACTGCCTGACCGACGCGGAGGTGCTGACGCTGGCGGACTACGCGATGCGCATCGAGCGGCACTACAGCGCGCTCGCCGGCGAGCCGCGGCCGATGGACATGGAGTGGGCCAAGGACGGCGTCGACGGGCAGCTCTACGTCGTGCAGGCGCGCCCCGAGACCGTGGCCTCGCGCCAGGCCGCGGGCGTGATCGAGACCTTCCACCTCGAGGAGACCGGCCCGCTGCTGGTGAGCGGCCGCGCGGTCGGCGCGCGCATCGGCACGGGCGTCGCGCGCGTGATCGCGAGCCCCGCGCAGATCGCCGAGTTCCGTGCCGGCGAGGTGCTCGTCACCGACGCGACCGCGCCGGACTGGGAGCCGATCATGAAGCGCGCGGCGGCGATCGTCACCAACCGCGGCGGCCGCACCTGCCATGCGGCGATCGTCGCGCGCGAACTCGGGATCCCGGCGGTGATCGGCGCCGAGAACGCGACGCTGCGGCTGGCGAACGGCATGCCGCTTACCGTCTCCTGCGCCGAGGGCGACGTCGGCCGCGTCTACGCCGGCGCGCTTGGCGTCCGCGTCGAGCGCACCGACGTCTCGACCCTGGCGCGCCCGGCCACCGAGGTGATGCTGATCCTCGGCAACCCGGACCTCGCCTTCAAGACCAGCATGCTGCCGAACGACGGCGTCGGCCTGGCGCGCATGGAGTTCGTGATCTCGGAGGCGATCGGCGTGCATCCGATGGCGCTGGTCCACCCCGAGCGCGTCGCCGACGCGGCGGAGCGCGCGCGCATCCTGGAGCGCTGCCGCGGCTACGCGAGCCCCGCGGACTTCTTCGTGCACCGGCTCGCCGAGGGCATCGGCACGATCGCCGCGGCCTTCCATCCGAAACCGGTGATCGTGCGCATGTCCGACTTCAAGACCAACGAGTACGCGGGACTGCTCGGCGGGCGCTGGTTCGAGCCGCACGAGGAGAATCCGATGCTGGGATTCCGCGGCGCGGCGCGCTACACCCACCCCGCGTACGCCGACGGCTTCGCGCTCGAGTGCGCCGCGATGCGGCGTGCGCGCGAGCACATGGGACTGACCAACATCCGGCTCATGATCCCGTTCTGCCGGCGCGTCGAGGAGGCGCAGCGCACCGTCGAGCGCATGCGCGAACTCGGACTCGAGCGCGGCCGCGACGGCCTCGAGATCTACGTGATGTGCGAGATCCCGAACAACGTGCTGCTGATCGATGCGTTCGCCCGCCACTTCGACGGATTCTCGATCGGTTCGAACGACCTGACCCAGCTGACCCTGGGCGTCGACCGCGATTCCGAGATCGTCGCGTTCGACTTCGACGAGCGCGACGCCGGCGTGAAGGAGATGCTGCGCCTCGCGGTGGCGGGCGCGCGGCGCAACGGCCGCCACGTCGGCATCTGCGGCCAGGCGCCGTCGGACTATCCGGAGATGGCGGAGTTCCTGGTCGGGCTCGGGATCGACTCGATCAGCCTCAACCCCGACACCGTGTTGCGCACCACCGAGCGCATCCTGGCGCTCGAGCGGACGCTCGGACGCGCGCCGCGGCGCCGCGGCACGGACGCCCAGACGGGTTGATGCAACGCACCAACGAGAAAGCTTGATGCCTGTCAAGCTGCGGTGGCGCCGCGTGCGCATACTTCGCCATAGTGGCATCGTCGCCGACGCAGTGGGCGGCGGCCGATGCGGAGGGAGGGTTGCGACATGCCTCTGCAATCACGCGGGATGGCGGCGGTGCCGGCAGGCGGGCAGGGCACGCGCCGGGCGCCGCTTGGCGCGACCTGCGCCAGGCCGGCGGTGCGGTCCCTCGACGGCGTGCGGCCGCTCGACGTCGCGCTCGCCAACCCGTGCTGGCCCCTGAGCCCGCCGTGCGCGGCCGCCGCGGCGCCGCGTTCCCTTGCCGTGGAGGTCCGATGAACCACCAGGCCACCGACCTGCCGATCCTGCCGCAGTGCCGCGACGTGCCGCCGTGCCGCGAGGCGCCGTGTCCCGACCCGGGCGGCGCGCGCGCGGCGCGGATCGCCGAGCGCGCCTACTTTCGCGCGCAGCAGCGCGGCTTCGCACCCGGGCACGAACTCGACGACTGGCTCGCCGCCGAACGCGAGGTCGATGCGCTGCCGGCCCGGTCAGGCTAGGGCGACAGCGCGCTCCGCGACGGCGCGCGCGAGCGCCGCGCCGTCGAGCGGCAGCGCGGCGTCGACGCGGACGCAGCGGCGGCGCTCGTCGTCGTCGAGCGGTTCGAGGGCCGCGATCTGCAGGTCGAGCACCCCGACCGTGGCTTCCGAGGCGTCGCCGCCGTGCGCGGCGCGCGCGGCGATGCGCGCTTCGAGGAGCGACCGGGGGGCGTCGAGCGCCACGATCACCAGCGGCACCTGGCGCGCGGCGGCAAGCGCCGCGAAGCGCTGCCGCTGCTCGCGCCGGAGGAAGGTCGCGTCGACGACCACGCCCCAGCCGTCCGCGACGAGCCGGTCGGCGCGGTCAGCGAGATGGCGGTAGACGCGCTCGGTCATCGCCGCGGTGTACCGTCCTGGCGCGGCCGGCGCGGCGCCGGTGCCGTCATCGGCGAGGCGGCGCCGCTCGACGTCGCTGCGCAGGCGGATCCAGTCGCGTGCGGCGATCAGCGCCGCGCTCGCGGCCGACTTGCCGGCGCCCGACAGGCCGTGGGTGAGGACGAGCAGGGGCGGGCTGCGCTGCGTCAGGGCGAAGGCGAGGCGCAGGTGCGCCGCGCGCGCGCGGCGCGCCGCGTGCCGGTCGGCGGCGCCCGGTCCGCGCTGCGCGGCGCGGATCGCCGCGACCTTCACCCGCACCATCGCGCGGTACACCAGGTAGAACCGCAGCAGCGGCACGCCCGCGTAGTCGCCGCCGTGGGCGAGCCACGCGTCGAGGACGAGGCGCGCGAGGTCGGCGCGGCCGTGCAGGTGCAGGTCCATCAGCGTGAACGCCAGATCGGCGACGACGTCGATCCAGCGCAGCGCGGGCGCGAACTCGATGCAGTCGAAGGCGACGAGGCGCGCGTCGTGCCGCACCAGGTTCGCCAGGTGCAGGTCGCCGTGGCATTCGCGGATGCGGCCGTCGCGCCGCCGCGCGGCCAGGAGCGGCGCCACGCGCGCGTGTTCGGCCCGGGTCCACGCCTGCAGCGGTGCCAGGAGCGCGCGCTCGTCCGCCGGCAGGGCGGCCGGCGGCAGGTGGCCGAAGTTCTCGAGCGCCTGGGTCAGCACGGTCGCGGGATCGGCGAAGGCGCCGGCAGCGTCGCGCGCCGCGGCGTCGTGGAAGCGCGCGATCATGTTGCCGAGCGCGGCGGCGTCGGCGCTGCCGAAGGCGCCGCGATCGACGAGCGCGTCGAGTTCCTGGTCGCGGTCGAACCGGCGCATGCGCACGGCATACTCGATCACGCCGGCGTCGCCGCCGTTGCCGGTGTCGATCGCGCGCAGGCGCGGCGCGCGCGGCGTGCCGGCGATCGCGACGACCTCCAGATAGATGTCGGCGGCGGTGCGGCGGTTCAGCCGCAGTTCCTCGAGGCACGACTGGCGCCGGCGCGCGAGCGTGGTGTGGTCGAGGAAGCCGAGGTCGAGCGCCTTCTTGATCTTGTACGCATAGTCGCCCGCGAGCAGCACCCACGAGATGTGGGTCTCGACGAGCTCGACCGCGGCGGCGGGGTGGGGGAAGGCGTGCGGGTCGCGCAGCGCGGCGATCAGCCGGCGCTGCGCCGGCAGGCCGGCCGGCCTGCCGGGCGCCATGGCCTAGAGCGCCACCTCGCCCAGGCCGCGGCGCGGCGCGGGGGCGGCGGCGCTGCCGCGTCCGACGCGCAGCAGGATCTGCGGATAGGGCGCGGTGCCGAGCAGGTTGCGCAGCTCGGGGCGCAACTCGGGCACCTCGATCGGCTGGTTGAGGTACGACGCGTCGTATCCCTCGAGACGGGCGGTCAGGAGCACGCGCTCGAGCGCCAGGCCGGTCTGCACCCAGGCCGGCGGATCGTCGCGCGGCGTCGACAGGCAGAGCAGCAGGGGCGAGCCCGCCACCAGTTCGGCGTCGCTCGCCGCGACGCCGTCGCCGAGGTCGAAGGTGCGGATCACCATCGCGGTGATGCGGGTCTCGAAATCCAGCAGCCGGGGCACGCCCAGCGCATGCGCGGCCATGCCGTCGCGCTCGCGTGCCGGGTGGATCCAGGCCGCGAGTTCGCGCCGGAAGCGCGGGTCGGCGAACTGCGCGTGGTCGGCGCGCGCGACCAGCGCAGCGACGCGCTTGCGCATCTCGAGGTCGGCCACCATGTGCGCGGCCACGCCCTCGGCGCGCGCGGCCGCGCCCAGCAGGTCACAGGTCTTGTCGGGCACCGCGATCGGCCCGTAGGCGCCGCGGTTGGTGCGCCGCAGCGGCACCGCCGCGGCGAGCCGCGCGATCTCGGCGTCGGCGACCGGCGCGTCGGCGACCCGCACGCGCGCGATCAGGTCGGGCTCGGCGCCGGTCGGCAGCAGGTCCGGCGTCGCCGCCATGCCGTGGTGCGCGATCCCCGCCAGCAGGTTGAACAGCGCCGCCCCGCAGCTGATCGTGAGTTCGCGGTCGTGCGGGTCGACCACCGGCAGGGCGCGGGTCCGGTCGGCCAGGAGGCTGACGGTGTCGTTCTCGACGCGGAAGCGCCACGGTTGCGAGTTGTGGCTCGACGGTGCCAGGATCGCGTAGCGCAGCGCGAAGCGGATGCGCTCGCCGAGGGTCCCGTCGCGCGGGAACTCCGCCTCCTCGATGCGCCATTCGGGGTCCATCGGCCGCTCCCCTAGGTCCGCGTCCGGATCTCGGCGGCGCGCTGCCGGAAGCCGATCTGCGACAGGCGCAGCCCTTCCTTGGCGAGCAGCGCCGCCAGATCGTCGGCGGCGACGATGCCGACGAGCGCGCCGGCGTCGTCGACCACCGGCAGGCGGCGCACGCCGTGCTGCTGCATGAGCTCGATCGCCGCGAGCGGGTCCGCGGCCGACCCGACGGTGATGCAGCGCTCGCCGATCAGGTCGCCCGCGCGCACCTGGGCGGGATCGAGCGCCTCGGCCAGCACCTCGACCACGAGGTCGCGGTCGGTGACCACGCCCACCGGCATCGGCCGGCCGCGCGCGTCGGCGCGCACCACCACCACCGAGCCCACGTGCGCGCGGCGCATCAATGCCGCCAGCCGGTTGGCATCGGTGCGTTCGTCACAAGTGCATACCTCGCGGATGCAGACATCGAGCAGGCGCATGAAAGGGTCTTCCGTGTCGGTGCATGCCGTCCGGCACCGCGCAGTCGCGCGCGTACCCGGCACATCAGCGCCCATCGTAGAGCGACGGCCGTATCGCCGTTTGACGCGGATCAACCGCGGCCGTCGTTGCGGCTGCCGTCGCCGCGCCCGCCGCGCGCTACTCCAGCGGGATGCCGGCCTCGCGGATGCGCTGGCCCCAGACCTGGAACTGCGTGCGCACGAGCTGGTTGAATTCCTCCACCGAGCTCGGTTCGCTCTCGAGACTCAGCGCATGCAGGCGCTCGATGAATTCCTTCGAGCCCAGCGCACGGTTCATCTGCGCGTTCCACCAGGCGACGGCGTCGCGCGGCATGCCCGCCGGGCCGGAGACACCGACCCAGCCCGAGAGCTCGACATCGCGGATGCCCTGCTCGCCGAGCGTCGGCACGCCCGGCAGCAGCGCCGAGCGGCGCTCCGACGCGATGGCGAGCGCGGTGAGCCGGCCCGACTTGACGTGCGGCTGGATCACCGCGAGGTCCGCGGTGACGAAGTGGATCTGCCCGCCCATGAGGTCGGTGAGCGCCGGCGGCTGGCCCTTGTAGGGCACCGCCAGCACCTCGATGCCGGCCGAGCGCGCGAACGCCGCCGCCACCACCCGCGCGGTGCCCGAGCCGTAGCCGTAGGAGATCCTGCCGGGTGCGCGCCTGGCCTCGGCGACGAGGTCGGCGACGGTGCGGAAGCCCTGCTGCGGGTTGGTGACGAGGAAGACGTGGAAGCGCGCCAGCCGGCCGACGTGGGTGAAGTCGCGCACGGCGTCGTAGGGCACGCTCTTCGCGAGCTGCGCGCCGGACGAATGGGTCGCGCTCGAGGACGCCATCACGGTGTAGCCGTCGGCCGGCGCGCGCGCGGTGAACTCGGTGCCGATCTGCCCCAGCGCCCCGGGCTTGTACTCGACGACGATGGTCGCGCTGGTGACCTTGCGGATCTCGTCGATCAGCACGCGGCTCATGGTGTCGATGCCCGAACCGGCGGGAAAGGCGACGACGAAGCGGATCGGCCGCGCCGGATAGTCCTGCGCGCCGGCGGGCGCGAGGGCGGACAGCGCGAGCGCGGCGAGCGCAAGGCGGGACAGGCGGCGGGCAGCGGCGATCATGGGTGCTCCTTTGGCGCGGGTGCAAGGCCGAGTTCGGCGAGGACCTCGGCGGTGTGCTCGCCGTAGTTGGGCGGCGGGCGGCGGATGGTGGCCGGCGTCGCCGAGAAGCGCACCGGATAGCCCGGCAGGCGCAGGCTGCCCTCGGTCGGATGCTGCATCGACTGCCAGAAGCCGACCGCGGCCAGATGCGGGTCGGCCACCAGGTCGTCGACCGAGTTGACCGGCGCGAACGGCAGGTCCGCCGCCTCGAGCCGGGCGATCCACTCGGCCGTGCCGTGCCGCGCCAGCACCGGCTCGATCAGCGCGTAGAGCTCGCCGATGTTGCGCGCGCGGTCCGGCAGCTTGACGAAGCGCGGGTCGGCGGCCAGTTCCGTGAGCCCCGCGAGCGCGAAGAAGCGCTGCCACTGGGCGTCGGTGTACGGGATCAGCGCGAGGTAGCCGTCGGCGGTGCGGAACGGCTTGCGGTAGTCGGTGGTGACGCGGTTGTAGCCGGCCGGGCCCGCGCTCGGCACGAACGTGCGCCCGGCGAGGTGCTCGACGAGCATGAACGCGGCCACGCTCTCGAACATCGGCACCTCGATGGCCTGGCCGACGCCGCTCTTCTCGCGCGCGTAGAGCGCCAGCGCGATCGCCTGCGCCACCCACAGCGCGGCGATCTTGTCGGCGGCCACCGTCTTCACGTAGCGCGGCGGGCCGGCTTCTCCGCCCTGGAACCACGCCATGCCGGAGACGGCCTGGATGGTGTCGTCGGCCGCGGGACGGCCGGCGTACGGGCCGGTCTCGCCGTAGCCGTAGCAGCCGCAGTAGATGAGGCGCGGGTTGCGGCGCGCGAGCTGCGGGTAGTCGAGCCCGAGACGGGCCAGTCCCTGCGGGCGGACATTGGAGACGAACACGTCGGCGCGGTCGGCCAGCGCGAGGATCGCCGCCAGGTCCTCGGCGCGCTTGGCGTCGAGGATCACGGAGCGCTTGTTGCGGTTCAGGTTGAGGAAGGCGTGGCTCATGCCCGGATGCAGCTGCGGCGAGGCGTGGCGGAACACGTCGCCGCCGCCCGGCGCCTCGACCTTGACGATGTCGGCCCCCATGTCGCCGAGCATCTGCGTCGCCCACGGGCCCATGCCCACCGAGGTCATGTCGAGCACGCGCACGCCGGCGAGGGCGCCGGGGGCTGCGGACGGGGAGGGTGCGGTCATCGCGATCGGGGGGCGGCGCGCCGCGATGTCGGCATCGGGCGCGCGTCGGCAGGGAGGAAGGAGGCGAAAGTGTAGCCTGAGGATAGAATCCGGGCCGCGCCCCATCGCGCCGCACCGCGGCGACCGGTGCCGGCGCCAACAACACAACACAAGGGGAGGAACACCATGAGCATTCGCACCCGCATCCTGGGTCCGGCGGTCGCGCTCGGACTCGCCGCCTGCGCGCAGCAGCCGGCACAGCAGACGACGGCG
>JAEUOS010000016.1 GCA_016790695.1 Burkholderiales bacterium | reverse complement strand
ACGAGTCGGCGCCGCTCGGCGGCGCGACGCGCATCACCTCGTCGAACGTCGTCGCGCCGGCGGCGATCTTGAGCGCGCCGGAGACGCGCAGCGGCTTCATGCCTTCCTTGTAGGCCTGCTCGCGCACCTTGGCGATGTCGGTCTCGGCGTGGATCAGGCGCTTGACCTCGGAGGAGAGCATCAGCACCTCGTAGATGCCGATGCGGCCGATGTAGCCGGTGTTGCGGCACTCGCTGCAGCCCACCGCGCGGTAGACGCGCGCCGGCGCCTCCGAGGTGAACGGGTCGACCAGCTCGTCCCACAGCTTCTCGTGGCGCAGGTTGGACGGCATCTTGCACGCCGGGCACAGGGTGCGCACCAGGCGCTGCGCCATGATGCCGAGCACGGTGGCGTTGATCAGGTACGACGGCACCCCGAGGTCGAGCAGGCGCGTGATCGCCGACGGCGCGTCGTTGGTGTGCAGGGTCGAGAGCACCAGGTGCCCGGTGAGCGCGGCCTGGATCGCCATCTCGGCGGTCTCGAGGTCGCGGATCTCGCCGACCATGATGATGTCCGGGTCCTGGCGCATCAGCGCGCGCAGGCCCTCGGCGAACGACAGGTCGATCGCGGACTGCACCTGCATCTGGTTGAACGAGGCCTCGACCATCTCGATCGGGTCCTCGATGGTGCAGACGTTGACTTCCGGCGTCGCCAGGTGCTTGAGCGTCGAATACAGCGTGGTGGTCTTGCCCGAGCCGGTCGGACCCGTGACCAGGATGATGCCGTGCGGGCGCCCGGTCATGGTCGACCAGCGCTCGCGGTCGGCGTCGGAGAAGCCGAGCTCGCCGAAGTCGCGCACCAGCACCTCGGGGTCGAAGATGCGCATGACGACCTTCTCGCCGAACGCGGTCGGCAGGGTCGACAGGCGCAGCTCGACCTCGGCGCCGTCGGCGGTGCGGGTCTTGAGCCGGCCGTCCTGCGGCCGGCGCTTCTCGGCCACGTCCATGCGGCCCAGGATCTTGATGCGCGAGGTGATCGCCGCGAACACCGACGGCGGCACCTGGTAGACCTGGTGCAGCACGCCGTCGATGCGAAAGCGCACGACGCCCTGCTCGCGGCGCGGCTCGAGGTGGATGTCCGAGGCGCGCTGCGCATAGGCGTACTGCAGCAGCCAGTCGACCACGCGCACGACGTGCTGCTCGTTGGCGTCGATGGTGCGGCCGGTCTTGCCGAGCTCGACCAGCTGCTCGAAGTTGTTGATCCCGGCCTCGAAGTTGCCGTCCTTGTTCGCCCCCTTGATCGAGCGCGCGAGGCTGAAGAACTCGGTGCTGTAGCGCGCGATGTCGGCCGGGTTGGCGACCACGCGCCGGATCGACAGGCGCAGGATCGGCTCGAGTTCCTTGACCCATTCGGTCAGGAACGGCTCGGCGGTGGCGACCACGAGCTCGCGCGTGGTGCGCTCGACCGGCAGCATCGAGAAGCGCTGCGCGTAGGTGATCGACATGGTCTCGCCGACGCGCGAGAAGTCGATCTTCAGCGGGTCGATGTGCAGAAAGCGCAGGCCGCTCTTGGCCGCCAGCCATTCGGCCAGCCAGTCGGCGCTCATCACCTTGCCGGCGAGCGGCGACTTCCACTTCTGGTCCGCGATCACCACCAGCGGATGCGGGCCGGCCTTCTTCAGGCGCCACTCGGCCTTGAGCTTTTCGGCAGCGGCGCCCTCGACGTGGCCGTCGGCGGCCAGGGCGTCGAGCAGCTCGCCCAGCGACAGGCGGTGCTCGTAGGTCGGCAGCCCGGACGCGGCACGAAGGTCGGAGGCGGCGGGCAGGACGGGGGGTGAGGCGGTGGACGGGGCGGCGGCTTGGGCGTTCATCGGCGGTTCCGGGAGCTCCGGGTCGGGGCCGGGCCCGTCCGGCGCGGCATCCGGGGCCGCCGGCGCGGGAACGGCCGGGCCCTCAGCCGCAGCGGCGATTGTATTCCGCTTCGCGGCGCGCCACCTCGGCGTCGCGCTGGGCGTCGCTCATGAACACCCGCTCGCCGCGCTCGTTGAGCTCGTACAGGCGGCGCGTCGCGCGCAGGTCGGCCAGTTCGGCGCGCGAGGCGCGGCATTCCTGGTCGCGGCGCGCCTTCTCCTGGGCGAGCCGGGTCTCCTCCTGCTCGCGCAGCGCCTGGCGCTTGCGGAACTCCAGCTCCTTCTCCTTCATCTGCGCGCCGTGCGCCGACGCGCCGCCGCCGGGCGCGCGCGGGCTGGCGTCGCGCAGCTGGACCTCCCTGGACTTGCCCGCCGCCGGCGGACGCTCGCCATAGTGGGTCACGCCGTTGGCGTCGACCCACTTGTAGACCTGCGCCGGCGCCGTCGACGCCAGCAGCAGGCATGCGCACGACAGGATCCAGCGCACCGCACACCTCCGTGGCGCAAAGCTTACACCGACCGCCGGCACGGCCGGGCGGCCGGCGCCTAGGCCAGCCCGGCCGCGCGCAGCCGCGCGCGCAGCGCGGCGAGTTCCTCGAGCAGGTCGGCCACCAGGGCCGCGAGTTCGGGCGCGGCGTCGAAGTCGCGCTCGATGTCGCGCATGCGCCGGACCCGCCGCACCTCGCTCACGGCGAAGCGCCACGGCAGGGCCGCGCCGGGCAGGGCCTCGACCAGGCCCTCGCGGATGCGCAGCGTCAGCCATTCCTCGCCGACCGCGGCGGCCTGCGCCAGTTCCTCGAGCGAATAGCCGAGCTCGCCCAGCACGGTCCCGCTCAGGATGTCGTCCTCACGCATGGCTCACGCTCCCTCGGCGGTGCGCGGATCGAAGGCCATCTCGCGCGCCATGGTTTCGTAGAGTTCGCGCGCGCGCGCGCTCGTCGCCGGCGGCACGCGCACCGCGAGGTCCAGCAGCAGGTCGCCGGGCGGATCGCCGGGCAGGCCCTTGCCGCGCAGGCGCAGCTGCGCGCCGCCCTGCGCGCCTTCGGGGACGCGCACCCGCAGCTCGCCGCCGTCGGGCAGGTGCACCGGCACGACCGCCCCGAGCGCGCTCTCCCACGGCGCGACCGGCAGGGTCATGAGCACGTCGCGGCCGTCGACGCGAAACCGCGGATGCGGCCGGAACTGCACCTCGAGCAGCAGGTCGCCGGCCGGGCCGCCGCCGAAGCCCGGGCCGCCCTGGCCGGCGAGCCGGATCATCTGTCCGGGCCGCACGCCCTGCGGGATGCGCACGTTGAGGGTGCGGGTGTCGTAGGCGACGTGCCCGCCGGCATCCTGGCGCGGCACGCGCAGGCTGACCTGGCGCGTGGCGCCGGTGTAGGCGTCGGCGATGTCGAGCAGCACCTTCGCATGGTGGTCGTCGCCGCGCGCCTGGAACCCGGGGCCGCGCCCGCCCGCGCCGGCGTGAAAGCCGCCGCGCCGCGCGCCGCGGTCCATGCGCCCGAACAGTTCCTCGAAGAACTGGCTGAAGTCGCCGTCGTGGCCGGCGCCGCTGAACTCGAAACCCGCATCCCAGTCGGGCGGCGGACGGAACTCCTGTCCCGGGCGGTAGCCGCGGCCCAGTTCGTCGTAGGCGGCGCGCTTCTCGGCGTCGGAGAGCACCGCGTAGGCCTCGTTGACCTCCTTCATGCGCGCCTCGGCCTGCGGCTCCTTGGAGACGTCCGGATGGTACTTGCGGGCGAGCTTGCGGAACGCCTTCTTGATCTCGTCCGCGCTCGCGTCCCGGGCCACGCCGAGCGTGGCGTAGTAGTCCTTGAAATCCACTCGAGTTCTCCCCGTGGGCAGCCGACGGTCGTGCCGACGACACCCTGTCCACGCGAGGGATATTGGGGCGGCCGAGGCGCTGTCAAGGGCGGCACGGTCAAGGGCGATGCCGTCATCGGCCGCACGGTCCCTCCGGGGCGGTCCAGGCCGGGAGCGGCGGCGCCGGCGCCCGGGCCGGCCGGGTCCGGATCAGCCCGGCATCGCGTAGGGTCCGCCGGCGTCGAGCGCACGCCGGTAGGCCGCGCGCGCGTGGATGCGCTCGAGGAACCCCGCCAGGTGCGGCCGCGAGGCGTCGAGCCCGCCGCGCGCAGCCGCCGCCTCGAGCGGGAAACTCATCTGGATGTCGGCGGCGCTGAAGGCGTCGCCGGCGAACCACGTGCTGCGGCCGAGTTCGGCTTCCATGTAGTCGAGGTGCAGGTCGATCTGCGGCTGGATGTAGGACGACATCGCGCCGGCGGCGATCGCGCGCGCGACCGGGCGCACGAAGAACGGCATCGGCGCCCGGGCGACCCGCGAGAACACCAGCGCGAGCACGAGCGGCGGCATCGCCGAGCCCTCGGCATAGTGCAGCCAGTAGGTGAAGCGGCGCCGCGCCGGCGTGCCGGGGGCCGGGCGCAGCCGCGGCGCGCCGCGCTTCGCCTCGGCGAGGTCGAGCAGGTACTCGACGATCGCGCCGGTCTCGGCCACGGTTTCCGCGCCGTCGGTGATCACCGGCGACTTGCCCAGCGGGTGCACGCGCCTGAGTTCCGGCGGCGCCAGCATGGTCTTCGCATCGCGCGCATGGCGCCGGACCTCGTAGGGCAGGCCGAGTTCCTCGAGCAGCCAGAGCACGCGCTGCGAGCGCGAGTTTTCGAGGTGGTGAACGGTGATCATGGTCGGGCCCCTTGCCGGCAAAGCCCGCAGTCTATGCCGGGCCGCGCGCCGGCACGCTGACCGCGCTTACCGCGCTTACCGCGCTCACCGCGCTCACCGCGCTTACAATCGGGGGCGCCCCCTCCCCCATCGCCCGCATCGGAGACCGCCATGCTCGTCGAGCGCATCTGGACCGGCAACTCGTACCGCAATTACAACTACCTGATCGCCTGCCCCGACACCGGCGAGGCGCTGGCGATCGACCCGCTCGACCACGAGAAGTGCCTGGCCGCGGCCAAGGCGCGCGGCTGGCAGATCACGCAGATCCTCAACACCCACGAGCACCACGACCACATCGGCGGCAACGACGCGGTCGTCGCCGCCACCGGCGCGAAGGTGATCGCGCACCACCGCGCCGGCGGCAGGATCCCGAACATGCACCGCGGCGTGCGCGCCGGCGACATCATCAAGGTCGGCAAGCGCGTCGAGCTCGAATGCCTCGACACGCCCGGGCACACGATGTGCCACGTGTGCCTGAAGTCGCACACCGACGAGCCGGCGCTCTTCTCGGGCGACACCCTGTTCAACGCCGGCGCCGGCAACTGCCACAACGGCGGCAACGTCGCCGACCTCTACGCCACCTTCGCCGATCAGCTCGACAAGCTGCCCGACAACACCCGCGTCTATCCCGGCCACGACTACATCGAGAACAACCTCCGGTTCACCCTCGACCGCGAGCCCGACAACGCCGCCGCGACGGCGATGCTGCCGCGGGTGACCGGCCACGACCCCGCGAACTCGGTGGTCACGACCCTGGGCCAGGAGAAGACCTTCAACACCTTCTTCCGCCTGAAGAGCGCGTCGGTGATCGCGCGGCTGCGCGCCGCGTTCCCGGACCTGCCCGAGATGCCGGACGCGAAGACGGTGTTCACCCGGCTGCGCGAGCTGCGCAACAAGTGGTAGCCGGCGGCGCGCCTCAGTAGCCGGCCGCCGCGTACGGCGTCTGCGCGTCCCGCCGGTAGACCAGCAGGCGCCGGCGGTAGCGCATGACCAGCTCGCGCTTCTGGTTGTAGGCGCGCGTCTCGACGCCGAGGATGCCCTCGTTCGGGCGCGACTTCGACTCGCGCTTGTCGAGGATGGTCGACTCGGACTCGAGCGTGTCGCCCGCGGCGACCTCGGCGCCGAACTCGACGTCGGTCCAGCCGAGGTTGGCGACCACGCGCCCGAAGGTGCGCGTGGTCATCGCCGTGGCCACGCCGATGATCCACGGCTCGGTGAAGCGGAACACGCCGCCGCCGTGCTCGCGGATCCACTCGAGGTCGTGGTACTGCGGATTGAGTTCGAGCGAGCGCCACGCGTGCTCCATGCCCTCCGCGCGCAGCATGGTGCGGCGCGGCCAGTGCACGAAGGTCTCGTCCGCATGGCAGTCCTCGAAGAACAGGCCGACCTGCTCGGTCAGGCCGCCGTCGGCGTCCTGGCGATGCGCGAGGAAGCGCGGTTCCTCGGCCGGCGTGCCGGCGCCGCCGGCGGCGCGGTCCTCGGGATGGTGGCCGCGCCGCCACACCAGCGCCTTGTAGGTGATGCGCGCGAACTCGCGGCCGTCCTGCTTCGTGCCGCGGCAGATGACCGTCACCTCGCCGTGGTTGTGGTCGGGGCCGGGGCCGACGCCGATGATCTCGGACTCGGCGTAGATGGTGTCGCCGCCGAAGATCGGGCTGGTCATCGCGATCTCGCTCAGGCCCTTGAGCACGTGCTTCCTGCCGAAGGTCTTGGACGACATGCCGATCAGCCGCTGCAGCGTCACCGTCGAGACCATCAGCTCGCGCTTCCAGGCGGTCTCTCCGGCGTACTTGGCGTCGTAGTGGATCATCGCCGCGTTGACGGTGTCGAGCGACTCGTCGACATTGTCCTGCTGCGACAGGGTCACGCCGGGCCGGTGGCGGAATTTCTGGCCGACCTTGAAGTCCTCGAAGTCGAGCCCGAAGCGCTCGCGGTAACGGTTCTCGGCAATGCGGGAGTAGGCGTACAGGCCCATGCAGGTTCCTCCGGTCGGGTGGTGTCGTTCAGGCGCGCGCGACGCGCGCGAGGGTGCGGCGCGCCGAGAGCATGACGGGCTCGTCGATCATCTTGCCCTTGTAGGTGCACACGCCGCCGGCGGCGGCCTCGTAGGCGGCGGCCACCCCCTGGGCGAACTCCACCTCGGCCGCGGTCGGGGTGAAGGCGGCATTGATGAAATCGACCTGGCGCGGATGGATCGCGAGCTTGCCCGAGAAGCCCATCGCGCGCACGCGCGTGCATTCGGCCGTGAGCCCGGCATCGTCCTGGATGTCGAGATACGGCACGTCCAGCAGTCCCAGCCCCGCCATCGAGGCCGCCTGCGCCAGGCGGCCGCGCCCGGCGAGCATCGACTCCCAGCAGAAGGTGGCGCGCAGGTCGGCGGCGAGGTCGACCCCGCCGAAGCCCAGCGCGCGCAGCATCGGCGTGGCGCGCGCGATGCGCGCGGCCTCCTCGAGGCCGACCGCCGATTCGATCAGCGCCACCAGCGCGACCCCGGCGCCGGTGTCGCCGCAGGCGCGCAGGTGGCGCGCCACCAGGTCGACCTCGACCGCCGACTCGACCTTCGGCAGGAGCACCGCGTCCGGCACCGCGCCCGTGCGCGCCAGTTCGGTGAGCGCGGCCAGGTCCCGGAGGCCGAAATCGTTGAACACCGAATTGATGCGCAGGCACACCAGGAAGCCGTCGCGGCCGACGCCTTCGCGCGTGCGCAGCCAGTCCATCACGGTGGCGCGCGCCTGCGCCTTGTCGGCGGGGCCGACCGCGTCCTCGAGGTCGACGATCATGCCGTCGGCGGCGGTCGCCGCCGCCTTGCCGAAGCGGTCGGCCCGGCTGCCCGGGGTGAACAGGAGGCTTCTGCAGAGGTTCAGGTCCGGCGGTGGTCTCATGTTGCGTTTCCGTTCATGGTGGTGATGTCGGCATGCTGGCGGCGCATGCGCAGCTCGTAGGAATAGCGGCGGTGCGGATACAGGCTCACCGAGGCGATCAGGAGGCGCGCGCCGTCGCCGAGGTGCCAGCGCCGCGTCACCAGCGCCGCCTCGCGCGGCCGCGCGGCCAGGAGGCGCGCGTCCGCCGCGCGCAGCGGCGCGGCTTCGATCACCTGGCGCATCTCGGCCAGGCGCACGCCGAACAGGCGCTCCAGCAGCAGCATCACCGAGCCGCGGTGACCGTCGAGACGCGCGACGACCCCGCCCAGGTCGGCGGGGAAATACAGCCGCGCCAGGCACAGCGCCGTGCCCTGCGCGCGCTCCCGCAGCCCGACCGCCTCGACCAGTTCGCGTCCCTCGGCGCACTGCAGCGCCGCCGCCAGGGGCGCATCGGCGACGAGCGCGCGCTGCGACACCAGGCGAAAGCGGGTGTCCTCGGTGAACTGCAGCAGCGCCTCCACCGAATCGCTGACGTGGACGAAGCGCTCCTCGGCCGTCGCCTGCTCGACGCGCGTGCCGACGCCGGCGCGGCGCGAGACCAGGCCGCGCGCCTGCAACTCGCGCAGCGCCGCCCGCGCGGTGATGCGGCTGACCGCATAGCGCCGGCACAGCTCGGCCTCGGTGGGCAGGAGCGAGCCGACCGGGTAGCTGCCCTCGCCGATGCCGCGGAGCAGGTCGCGCGCCAGCACCGCGTAACGCGGCGCGCCGGCGTCGGCCGCGCCGACCGGGTGGCGCCGCGCCACTACACGACCCCGGCCGCGCGCAGGCGCGCCACCTCGCCCGCGTCGATCCCGGCCGCGGCCAGGACGGCTTCGGTGTGCTCGCCCAGGGCCGGCGCGCGGCCGTTCGCCGGGCGCCCCGCGTAGCGCACCGGCGAGCCCAGCAGGCGCAGGTCCGGCGCGCCGGGCGCGTCGGCGGCGATCGCCTGCACGCGGTCGCTGTCGGCGACCCACGGGTTGTCGAGCGCCTGCTTGACGTCGTAGATCGGCGACGCCGGCACGCGGCCGGCGAACACCGCGAGCCAGGCATCGGTACCGCGCGCGGACAGCGCGTCGTCGAGCAGTTCGGTGATGAGGTCGCGATGCGCGAGCCGCGCCTTGAAATCGACGAAGCGCGGGTCGGTCTTCCATTCCGGCCTGCCGATGCAGTCGCAGAGCACGCCCCAGAACTTCTCCTTGTTGCACATGATGAAGATCCAGCCGTCGCCGGTCCTGTAGCTCTGGCACGGCGTGAGCGAGGCGTGCGCCGAGCGCGGCAGGCGGCCGGTGACCGCGCCGTTGTTCAGGTACCAGTTGCCGATGTAGTTGAGGTTGTAGAGCGCGAGGTCGAACAGGCTCACGTCGACGTCGCGGCCGCGCCCGGTCGCGCGCGCCTCGATGATGCCGGCCAGCACCGCCATCGAGCACACCGACCCGGTCATGAAGTCGATCAGCGACAGTCCCGCGCGCGCCGGCGCGCTGCCGGGCTCGCCGGTGAGCGAGAAGTAGCCGGCCTCGGCCTGCATCAGGTAGTCGTAGCCGGGCCACCGGGCGCGCGCGCCCTCGCGCCCGTAGCCCGTCAGGTGGGCGCAGACGATCTTCGGGTTGGCCTGCGCGAGCGCGTCGTAGGTGATGCCGAGCTTGGCCGGCACGTCGCCGCGCATGTTGCTGGTGACCGCGTCGGCGGACGCGGCGAGGCGGCGGAACAGCGCGCGGCCCTCGGGCAGGTCGAGGTTGAGCGTCAGGCTCTTCTTGCCGCGATTGAGGCTCTGGTAGAAGACGCTCCTCGCGGTCTCCGGCAGGCCGTCGTGCCAGTGCGGCCCGACGCCGCGCGCCATGTCGCCGCCGTCGCCGGGGTTCTCGATCTTGATCACCTCCGCGCCCATGTCGGACAGGAACTGGGTGGCGAACGGCCCCGCCCCGTATTGCTCGACCGCCAGCACGCGCACGCCCTTGAGCATACCTTCCCCGCCTCGTTGACTTTGTTATGACAATATATCAAACTCGCGCGGTTGCCACAATCCGCCTGCGCCGCGCGCGTCGCGCCGCCGCGGAACCGGCGCCGCCCCGGAGTCCCGCCATGCACGCCATCGCTCGCCGCCTGAGGACCTGCCTCGTCACCCTGGTCGCCGCGAGCGCGGCGCTCGCCGGCAGCGCCGCGTCCGCCCAGGCCTGGCCGCAGCGACCGGTGCGGGTGATCGTGCCCTTCCCCGCCGGCAATGCCGGCGACGTCACCGCGCGCGCGATCTCGGACCGGCTGGCGCAGCGCCTCGGCCAGCCGTTCGTGGTCGACAACCGCGCCGGGGCGCAGGGCGCGATCGGCGTCGATGCGGTGGCCAAGGCGGCGCCGGACGGCCACACGCTGCTCGTGACCTCGCTCTCGCCGCTGGTGATCACGCCGCACGTGAGCCGCAACCTGCCCTACAACCCGCTCACCGACCTGACCCCGGTGGCGCTGATCGGCTGGACCGGCATGATCCTGGTGGCGCCGGTGAACTTCCCCGCCGGCTCGGTCCAGGAACTGCTCGCCTACGCCAAGGCCAATCCGGGCAGGCTCTCCTACGCGTCGCTCGGCGCCGGCACCATCTCGATGCTCACGATGGAGGTGTTCAAGCAGGCGACCGGCCTGGACGCGGTGCACGTGCCCTACAAGGGCAGCGCGCAGGCGATGACCGACCTGATCGGCGGGCAGGTGCCGATCATGTTCGACGGCATGACCTCGTCCTATGCGCACGTCAAGTCGGGCAAGCTGAAGGCGCTCGCGATCTCGGCCTCCAAGCGCTCGGCGCTGGCGCCGGAGATCCCGGCGCTGGCGGAGACCGGCGTCACCGGCCTGCGCAACATCGGCGTCGAGGGCTGGACCGCGCTGCTGGCGCCGGCCGGCACGCCGAAGGCGATCGTCGACCGCCTCAACGCCGAGGTCAACCTGCTGCTCGGCGACGCCGAGTTCAGGGCCCGCGCCAACGCGCAGAACCTCGACATCTACGCGCCGAGTTCCCCGGCGCAGTTCGCCGAGTTCATGGCGCGCGAATCGGCGCGCTGGGGCGCGGTGGCCAGGCCGCTGAAGCTCGAATGAGCAACGGGCGCCCGCGGCGCCCGTTGCTCCCGGCGCGGCGCCCCGCGGGCGCCGCGGCGCGCGGCTACTTCCCGTAGATCTTGCCGAACAGCACCCAGGTCTTGCCGTCCCAGCGCGCGAGCTGCTCCTGCTCGATCGGGAAGAAGTCGTCGGGCCCGGTCTTGACGCGGATGCCGGGCAGCAGCATCGGCGAGGCGAGGTCGAGGCTCGCCGCCTGCTTCATCACGTTCGCGCGCGTGAGGTCGTTGCCGGCCTGCCGGAGCACCTGCACCAGCGACTGCGCGACGGTGTAGCCGTAGACGTTGAAGTTGTCCTTCAGGCTCGCCTGCGGGTTGTACCTGGCCATCCACGCCGCCCATTCCTTGTACTCGGGCGAGTTCTGCCACTGCGGGTCGGTGGGGTCCTTGAGGTAGAACGCCGAGACGATGCCGATGCCGTTCTCGGCCCCGGCCGGCACCATCACCGAGCCGGCGGCGTTGGACACGCTGTTCAGGTAGTGCAGCGGCTTCCAGCCGATCTCGGCGGCCTTCTTGATCGCCTGCGCGGCGAACTTGGGCGTGGTGACGTTGAAGAAGACGTCGGCGCCCGACGCCTTCAGGGTGACCATCTGGCTGTCGACCGTCGGGTCGGTGACCTCGTAGGTCACCTCGGAGACGATCATCGCCTTGGCCTTGTCGCCCAGGCCGTCCTTGAAGCCCTTGACGTAGTCCTTGCCGTAGTCGTCGTTCTGCATCAGGATGCCGACCTTGCCGCCGGGGCGGGTCTCGAGCAGGTGCGCCGCGTAGATCCTGCCCTCGGACTGGTAGTTCGGCTGCCAGCCCATGGTCCACGGGAAGTTCTTCGGGTCGCCCCACTTGGTGGCGCCGGTGGCGACGAAGAGCTGCGGCACCCGCTTCTGGTTCATGTACTTGTGGATCGCGGAGTTCGGCGGCGTGCCGAGCGGCTGGAACACCAGCAGCACCTCCTCCTCCTCGACGAGCTTGCGCGTCATCTCGACGGTCTTGGCCGGGTTGTAGCCGTCGTCGAGGGTGATGTACTTGATGCGCCGGCCGTTGATGCCGCCCTCGGCGTTGATCTTGTCGAAGTAGGCGCCGATCGCCTTGCCGATCGCGCCGTAGGCCGACGCCGGGCCGGAGTACGGATTGATGTTGCCGATCTTGATCTCGCGGTCGTTCGCGCCCGGGTCGTATTTCTTCTGCTGGGCGAACGCGCCGGGCGGGACCGCCGCCGCGACCGCGGAGGCGACGCCGAGTTTGATCAGGTTCCTGCGTTGGCTCTGTCTCATGATGCTCTCCTTTGACGTCGACTGAACACTCGCGCCGCGCCCGGTCAGGGCGCGGCGGATCTCCTGCGGAACAAGCGCTGGCCCAGCCCGGCGACCCCGCCCGGCATGACGTACATGAACACGATCAGGAACACGCCGTAGATCGCCCACGGCGCCGACTTCGAGATCTGGTCGGCGATGTTGGGCACGAACTGGATGAAGATGGCGCCGAAGACCGCTCCCGGGATCGACGCCAGCCCGCCGACGACCACGCCGACCAGGAAGGTGATCGACAGGAACGACGAGAAGCTGTCCGGCGCGACGAAGGCCACCACCACCGCGCTCATCGCGCCGGCCACGCCGGTGAACGCGGCGGACACGCCGAAGGCGGTCGACTTGTAGAGCGGCAGGTTGATGCCCATCGCGCCGGCGGCGATCGGATGGTCGCGGATGGCGATGAGCGCGCGGCCGACGCGCCCGCGCAGCAGGTTCCAGGCGAGGACGAACATGACGATGGTGACGCCCAGGGTGACGAAGTAGAGCCAGCGGTCCTGGTTGAGCGGGCTGCCGAAGAGCTCGAAGGTGAACGGCGGCTCCGGCTTGGTCAGCACGATGCCCTGCACGCCGCCGGTCCAGGCCTCGATCTTCTTGTACTTGAGCAGCTGCGGCACCGCGAGCGCGAGCGCCAGCGTGGCCAGCGCCAGGTAGTGGCCGCCCAGGCGCAGCGCCGGGAAGCCCATCAGGAAGCCGAAGGCGAAGCACAGCGCCGCCGCCGGCACGAGCGTCGACCAGTACGGCGCGCCCCAGCGGTCCATCATGATCGCCGCGCAGTAGGCGCCGACGGCGAAGAACGCGCTGTGGCCCAGCGAGATCTGGCCGTTGTAGCCGGTGAGGATGTTGAGCCCCAGGATCGCGACCGCGTAGATCAGCACCAGGTTGAACTGGAACACGCGGTAGTTCTTGACCAGGAACGGCGCGATGCACAGCACCACGACGCCGGCCGCGACGAGCGCCGCGAGCGCCGGCCGCGACAGGCCGCGCGCGGCGGCGGCGGGGGATGTGGCGGGCGCGGCGCTCATCGCACGACCCTCCTGTCACTGTGTGACCTCCTCCCCGAGGCAGGCGCATTGCACAGTGCGGCGCTCCCTTCGGACGGCCGGGCGGGAGCGCTCATACGCGGGTCACCACGGTCTTGCCGAACAGGCCGTTGGGCCGGACGGTCAGGATGGTCACGATCAGCACCAGCGCGACGGAGAGCTTGAGCTCGGTGCCGATCACGTAGGCGCCCAGCAGGTTCTCGAGCACGCCGACGATGAAGCCGCCGATCACCGCGCCCCAGGGGTTGTCGATGCCGCCCAGGAGCGCGGCCGCGAAGCCGTAGAGCAGGATGCCGCCCATCATGTTGGGATCGAGGTAGACGATCGGCGCCACCATCATGCCGGCGACCGCGCCGATCGCCGCCGACAGGCCCCAGCCCAGGCCCAGCATCCACGAGACGCGGATGCCGACCAGGCGCGCCGATTCCGGGTTCTGCGCCGCCGCGCGCATCGCGAGCCCGACCGAGGTGAAGCGCAGGAACGCGTACAGCAGCACCAGCACCACCAGCATGACGGCGATCGACCCGAGGTCGTGCGGCGAGATCAGCTGCGCGCCGCTGCTCTTCGGGAACGGGCTGGGAAACGGCTTGATCGTGTGGTCGAAGATCCAGCCGGCGAGCGAATTGAAGATCACCAGCAGGCCGATGAAGACGATCACGTTGGTGAGCACCGGCGCCTTCTCGACCGGCTTCAGGATGATGCGCTGGATCGCCAGCCCGCCGGCGAACGAGACCGCCACCGTGGCGAGGAACGCCCCCCAGTACGGCCAGCCCGCCTGCAGCAGCGCCCAGGCGATGAAGGTGGAGAACATCGCCATCTCGCCCTGCGCGAAGTTGATGTGGTGGGTCGACTGGTAGATCATCACCAGCGCCAGGCCCACCGAGGCGTAGATGCCGCCGGTGGCGAGCCCGGCGAAGATCTGCTGGATCAGCGCTTCCATGGATTCTCCGTCAGTAGCCGAGGTAGGCCTTGCGCACCGCCTCGTCGCGGCGGATCGCCTCGCTCGGGCCGGAGAGCGCGATGCGCCCGGTCTCCAGCAGGTAGGCGTGGCCGGCGAGCTCGAGCGCGAGCGCGGCGTTCTGCTCGACCAGGAGCATCGAGACGCCGTCCTCGCGGTTGATCTCGCCGAGGATGTCGAAGATCTCGGCGACGATCAGCGGCGCCAGGCCGAAGCTCGGCTCGTCGAGCAGCAGCAGGCGCGGCTTGAGCATCAGCGCGCGGCTGATCGCGAGCATCTGCTGCTCGCCGCCGGAGAGCGTCCCGGCCTGCTGCGCGCGCCGCTCCTTGAGCCGCGGGAAGCGCTGGTACATGCGCTCCATGTCCGCCGCCGTCCCCGCCTTGTCGCGCCGCGCATAGGCGCCCAGGCGCAGGTTCTCCTCGACCGAGAGCGCGGTGAAGGTGCCGCGCCCGTCGGGCACGTGCGCCACGCCCATGCGCACCACGTCCTCGGTGGCGCGGCCCTCGATGGCGGTGCCGCCGAAGCGGATCGTGCCGCGCGTCCTCACCGCCTGGCTCAGGGCGCGCAGCGTCGTCGTCTTGCCGGCGCCGTTGGCGCCCAGGAGCGCGGTGATGCCGCCCTCCTGCAGCTCGAAGTCGATGCCGAACAGCGCCTGGGTGGTGCCGTAGAACGCCTCCAGGCCGCGCACTTCAAGCAGGGGCGCCATCGCGCACCTCCTTGCGGTCGCGCGGCGCCCCGAGATAGGCGGCGATCACCTCGGGGTCGGCCTGGATGCGCGCCGGGTCGCCCTCGGCGATCTTGCGCCCGAAGTTGAGCACGACGATGTGGTCCGAGACCGCCATCACCAGGCTCATGTGGTGCTCGACCAGGAGCACGGTGAGGCCGAGTTCGTCGCGCAGGCGCGTGATGGTCGCCGCCAGGCCGGAGAGTTCCTCGTGGTTCAACCCCGCCGCCGGCTCGTCGAGCAGCAGCAGCTTGGGCCGCGACGCCAGCGCGCGCCCGAGCTCGACCCGCTTCTGGATGCCGAACGGCAGGTCGCCGGCGGCGCGCTCGGCGTAGGGGGCGAGGTCGAGCAGTTCGAGGATGCGCCCGGCCTGCGCTTCCAGCTGCGCCTCCTCCGCGCGCACGCGCGGCAGGCGCAGCGCGCTGGCGAGAAAGCCGCAGCGCGAGGCGCTGTGGGCGCCGACCATGATGTTGCGCCGCACCGACAGGGTGCGGAACATCGCGAGGTTCTGGAACGTGCGCCCGATGCCGAGGCCCGCGATCGCGTGCACCGGCTGCCTGAGGATCGATCGGCCCTCGAAGACGATGTCGCCCGCCGCCGGCTCGTAGAGCCGCGACAGGCAGTTGAACAGCGTGGTCTTGCCGGCGCCGTTGGGGCCGATCAGCCCGCACACCTGGCCGCGCGCGACGTCGAACGACACTGCATCGAGCGCGACGATGCCGCCGAAACGCACGCCGACACCGCGCACCGACAACAGTGCCTCGCCATCCGCCACGTATTCGTCCCCACCCGCTTGTTATGTGGGACGACTGTAACCGAAATCCGCAGGCGGACGCACGTCCCGGACGGCATTCGGCCGACTTTTCGTGGTGCGTCGCACAAGGCGGTGCACCAGCCGCCGCGGCGGCGGCGCGCGCGGGCGGTCAGGCCGCCGCGCGCAGTGCCGGCCGCGCCGCGCATTCGGCGAGGTAGTCCAGCGCCGCCTGCGCCCCGCCCTTCTGGTGCGGGATGCCCGCGAGCGCGAATCCCATCTCCACCCCGGACAGCGTGCCCATCAGGGTCAGGTCGTTGAAGTCGCCGAGGTGGCCGATGCGGAACACCTTGCCGGCGATCCTGCCCAGACCCTGGCCCAGCGACATGTCGAACTTCTCGAGGATCACGCGCCGCAGGTCGTCGGCATTGTGGCCGCGCGTGAGCAGGATCGCGGTCAGCGCCGCCGAGTGCTCGCGCTCGTCCTGGCACAGGATTTCCATCGCGCCCGCCGCGCCCCACACGCGCACCGCGCGCCGGGTCGCCTCGGCATGGCGCTGGTGGCGCGCGAACACGTTGTCCAGGCCCTCCTCCTCGAGCATCTCGATCGCCTCGTTCAGGCCGTAGAGCAGGTTGGTCGCGGGGGTGTAGGGGAAATAGCCGTTCCTGTTGGCGGCCATCATTTCCTCCCAGCCCCAGTAGGACTTGAGCGCGGTCGAGTGCTTCGCCGCGGCCAGCGCCTTCTGCGACACCGCGTTGAACGACAGTCCCGGCGGCAGCATCAGCCCCTTCTGCGAGCCGGCGACCGTGACGTCGACGCCCCACTCGTCGTGGCGGTAGTCGATCGAGCCCAGCGACGAGATGGTGTCGACCAGCAGCAGCGCCGGGTGACCGGCGCGGTCGAGCGCGGCGCGGATCGCGGGGATGCGCGCGGTGCAGCCGGTCGAGGTCTCGTTGTGGACCACGCAGACGGCCTTGATGCGATGCGCCTTGTCCTCCGCGAGGCGCGCCTCGATCGCCTCGGGCACCGCGGCGCGCCGCCAGTCGCCCTCGATGAACTCGGGCTTCAGGCCGACCTTGAGCGCGAGGTTCTTCCACAGCGTCGCGAACTGCCCGCTCTCGTACATCAGCACCTCGTCGCCGGGCGAGAGCACGTTGACCAGCGCGGCCTCCCAGGCGCCGGTGCCCGAGGCCGGGTAGATGATCACCGGCTCGCGCGTGTTGAAGATGCGCTGCATGCCGGCCAGGCACAGCTTGCCCAGCACGCCGAACTCGGGACCGCGGTGGTCGATCGTCGGCCGGTCGATCGCGCGCAGCACGCGGTCGGGCACGTTGGTGGGGCCGGGGATCTGCAGGAAATGGCGGCCGGACTTGGCGTTGCTGTAGCGAAACATGGCGGCTCCTGGCGCGACGGGCGCAGGGCTTGCGGCCGTCTGATTCTGTTTTGTATGCAATTTATCCCATCCATCAGAGCACGTCAACCCCTAAAGAACTCTCGGGGGATTGACCTGCGACCATTTTTGCATACAATATGTCCATGTCCGAGGTCGTCACCCCGCTCGATCGCTCCGCCCTGCACGCGGCGGTGGCCGCGCGCCTGCGGTCGATGATCGTCGAGGGCGAGCTGGCGCCGGGCATGCGCCTGAACGAACGCGTGCTGTGCGAGAAGCTCGACGTCTCGCGCACGCCGCTGCGCGAGGCCTTCAAGCGGCTCGCCGGCGAAGGCCTGGTGGTGCTGCTGCCCAACCGCGGCGCCGAAGTCGCGCGCATGGACCGCGCCGACATCGAGGCGACCTTCACCGTCATCGCCGCGCTCGAGGGCCTGGCGGGCGAGCTCGCCGCCACGCACGTGACGGCCGCCGAACTCGCCGAGATCCGCGCGCTGCAGTTCGAGATGCTGGCCAGCCACGCGCGGCGCGACCTGCCCGGCTATTTCCGCGCCAACATGCGCATCCACGCGCTGATCTGCGCGGCCGCGCGCAACCCGGTGCTGGTCGAGACCTTCGAGCGCCTGAACACGCGCATCTTCGCGACGCGCTACCGTTCCAACCTCACGCCCGAGCGCTGGGACCAGGCGGTGGCCGAGCATGCCGAAATGCTGCGCCTGCTCGAGGCGCGCGACGGCGCCGGCCTCAAGGCCCTGATGCGCCGGCACGTGGAGAACAAGCGCGCGACCATCGTCGCCGCGCTCCAGGCGCGGCAGGACCGCGCCGCCTAGCGCCTGCTGACGCACGATGCGCGCCCCCCAGACACCCCGCCGCGCGCGCATCCTGCGCCGACAGGCCCCAGACCGACACTTCAACGCCGACATTTGAACGGAGGCCCGCATGCCGCTCACCATCGACATCATTTCCGACGTGGTCTGCCCCTGGTGCTACATCGGCAAGCGCCGCCTCGAGGAGGCGCTCGCGCAGTACGCAGCCGACCATCCCGACGCGCCGCCGCCGGAGATCCGCTGGCGTCCGTTCCAGCTCAATCCCGGCATGCCGCCCGAAGGCATGCCGCGCCAGGAATACATCCGGCGCAAGTTCGGCCCGAACGGCGGCGCCAATTACCGGCGGGTCGCCCAGGTCGGCGTCGAGGTCGGGCTGGAGATGGATTTCGACGGCATCGAGCAGCAGCCCAATTCGCTCGCCGCGCACAGCCTGATCGACCTCGCCGCGCCCGGCGAGGCGCAGGACCGCGTGGTCGAGGCGTTCTTCAACGCCTACTTCGTCGACAACCTCGACCTCACCCGGCGCGCGAACCTGGTCGAGGTGGCGGTCGGCGCCGGCCTCGATCGCGCCGCGGTCGAGGCGCGCCTGGACGACGCCGGCGCCATCGAGGAGGTGCGCGCGGCCGACGAGGAGGCGCGCGGCATGGGCGTCGAGGGCGTGCCGTTCTTCATCTTCAATCGCCGCGTCGCGCTCTCTGGCGCGCACGAGCCCGCCACCATGCTCGACGCGATCCGCCAGGCCGAGGAAGCCGCGGCGCAGTAGCCGGTCCTGCGATGAACGCGCCGCTCGCCAAGTCCGTGTTCCGGCCCGCCGGGTCGGACAGCCTGATCCGCCGCAGCAAGCTGGCCGGCCTGCTCCGGCGCCACAGCGGCTGCGAGGTGCTGTTCGACGCGGCCTCGCGCGGGCGCTACGCGACCGACGCGTCGATCTACCAGATCGAACCGGTCGGCGTGGCCGTGCCGCGGACCGAGGACGACCTGCGCATGGCGCTGCACATCGCGCGCGATCTCGGCGTGCCGGTGCTGCCGCGCGGCGGCGGCACCTCGCAGTGCGGGCAGACCGTGGGCGAATGCCTGGTCATCGACAACTCGAAGTACCTGAACCAGGTCACCGCGTACGACCGCGCGGCGCAGACCGTGACGGTGCAGCCGGGCATGGTGCTGGACCACCTGAACGCGAAGCTCCGGGCCGACGGCCTGTGGTTCCCGGTCGACGTCTCGACCAGCGCGCAGGCGACGCTGGGCGGCATGGCCGGCAACAACAGCTGCGGCAGCCGCTCGATCGCCTACGGCAACATGGTGCACAACGTGCTGGGCATCGACGCCATCCTGGCCGACGGCGCCGAGGAGCATTTCGGCGCCTTCGGCAAGGACTCCGGCAACCAGCTGTCGGCGCGCATGGGCATGCTGGTGGCGGCGCTGTTCGAGATCGGCAACGAGCAGAAGGCCGAGATCGAGCGGGTCTGGCCGCGCGTGCTGCGCCGCGTCGGCGGCTACAACCTCGACGTGTTCCATCCGGTCTCGGAGCGCCCCTACACGCCCGACGGCAGCGTCAACCTCGCGCACCTGCTGGTGGGCTCCGAGGGCACGCTCGCCGTCACGCGCCGCATCACGCTCAAGCTCGCGCCGCTGCCCCGGGCCAAGGCGCTCGGCGTGGTCAACTTCCCGACCTTCTACCAGGCGATGGACGCGGCGCAGCACATCGTCCGGCTGCAGCCGGTGGCCGTCGAGCTGGTCGACCGCACCATGATCGACCTCGCGCGCGCGAACCCGGCGTTCCGCCCGGTGATCGACCGCGCGCTGATCGGCCAGCCGCAGGCGATCCTGCTGGTGGAGTTCGCCGGCGAGGACCGCGCGCGGCAGCTCGCGCGCCTCGCGCAGCTGGTCGAGCTCATGGGCGACCTGGGGCTCCCCGGCAGCGTCGTCGAGATGCCCGACGAGGGGCCGCAGAAGGCGCTGTGGGAAGTGCGCAAGGCCGGCCTGAACATCATGATGAGCATGAAGGGCGACGGCAAGCCGGTGTCCTTCATCGAGGACTGCGCGGTCCCGCTCGAGCATCTGGCCGACTACACCGCGCGCCTGACCGAGGTGTTCCACAAGAACGGCACCGAGGGCACCTGGTACGCGCACGCCTCGGTGGGCACGCTGCACGTGCGCCCGATCCTCGACATGCGCCGCCCGGGCAACGAGGGCGGCGCGGCCAGGATGCGCGCGATCGCCGAGGCCGCGAGCGCGATGGTGCGCGAGTACAAGGGCGCCTACTCCGGCGAGCACGGCGACGGGCTGTGCCGCGGCGAGTGGATCGAATGGCAGTTCGGCGCGCGCCTGGCCGGCGCGTTCCGCGAGGTCAAGGCCCTGTTCGACCCGCACAACCTGATGAACCCGGGCAAGATCGTCGATCCGCCGAAGATGGACGACGCCACCCTGTTCCGCTTCAAGCCCGGCTACCGCGTGCAGGACCTGAAGACCGCGCTCGACTGGAGCGCCTTCGATGTCAGGCGCGATCCGCTGACCGGCCAGGAGACCGCGCCCGGCACCGGCCACGACCCGGCGCAGGGCCTGGCCAAGGCGGTCGACATGTGCAACAACAACGGCCACTGCCGCAAGTTCGACGCCGGCACCATGTGCCCGAGCTACCGCGTGACCCGCGACGAGCAGCACCTGACGCGCGGCCGCGCCAACACGCTGCGCCTCGCGCTCTCGGGACAACTGGGCGAGGCCGACGGCACGCCCGGCATCGCCTCGGACGCGGTGCACGCGGCGCTCGCGCTGTGCGTTTCCTGCAAGGGCTGCAAGCGCGACTGCCCGACCGGCGTCGACATGGCGAAGATGAAGATCGAGCATCTTCACCACTACAACAGGAAGCATGGCCTCAGGCTCAAGGACCGCCTGATCGCCAGCCTGCCGCGCTACGCGCCGCTCGCATCGACCTTCGGCTGGGCGCTGAACCTGCGCGACACGCTGCCGGGCGCGGCGGTCGTGTCGGAGAAACTGCTGGGCTTCAGCGCCCGCCGCAGCCTGCCGCGCTGGGCCAGGCGCCCGTTCCGCAGGACCGGCACCGCGCCGATCGCCGGCAAGGTCGTGCTGTGGGTCGACACCTTCAACAACTACTTCGAGCCGGAGAACCTGGCCGCGGCCCAGGCGGTGCTCGAGGCCGCCGGCTACGAGGTGGCGGTGAGCGCGCCGCCAGGGGAGCGGCCGCTGTGCTGCGGCCGCACGTACCTCGCGACCGGTCAGGTCGACGAGGCGCGCGCCGAGGCGCAGCGCACCCTCGCGCATCTGCTGCCGCTGACCGATTCGGGCGCGGTCGTCGTCGGCCTCGAGCCGTCGTGCCTGTTCTCGCTGCGCGACGAGTTTCTGTCCATGAACCTGGGCGACGGCGCGCCGCGCCTCGCGCTCGAATCCTTCACCTTCGAGGAGTTCATCGCGCGCGAGATGGACGCCGGGCGATTCCAGGCGCGGTTCAAGGCCCTGCCGCAGAAGAAGGCCCTGCTGCACGGTCATTGCCATCAGAAGGCCTTCGACGCGGTGCGGCCGATCCAGAAGGTGCTGGGGCTGGTGCCGGACCTCGCGGTCGAGCCGATCGAGTCCTCCTGCTGCGGCATGGCGGGCGCGTTCGGCTACGAGCGCGAGCACTACGACGTTTCGATGAAGATGGCCGAACTCGCGCTGCTGCCGGCGGTGCGCGGCGCGGGCGGCGACGCGCTCATCGTCGCCGACGGCACCAGTTGCCGGCACCAGATCCACGACGGCGCGGCGCGCGAGGCGCTGCACGTGGCGCGGGTGCTGGCGGCGGCGCTGGTGCGCTGAGCAGCATCCGCGCCCGCCCGCGCCACGGCCGCTCCCATCCGGACCCGGCCGCCCCTCTGGTCAGGTGCCGTCGCCGGGCGTGACGCCACTCCAGCCGGGCGGGAATTCCTGGTGCTGCGGCAGGTCGTCGCCGATCTCGTACCACGGGGCCTTCGACCCGACGAACACGTGGCAGGTCGGGCGACCGCCGGGGTCGTCGTCGAGGATCCCCAGCGCCAGCCCGACCTCCCGCGGCCGCGCGGCGAACCTGGTGAAGATGTTCGAGCCGCACACCGAGCAGAAGCCGCGCTCCTCACCCGGCGACGAGGCGTAGAACCGGATCAGGTCCTCGCCGCGCACCCACCGCAGATCGGCGGTCCGGACCCGCCCGCGGGCGCGAAAGGCGGTGCCATGCGCCTTGCGGCACATGCTGCAGTGGCAGTACAGCATGTCGCGCACCTGCCCCGCGATCTCGAGCGCGATGCCCTGGCACAGACAGCTGGCACGCAGCGGCATGTCGACCTCCGGTTCGTCAATGCATCCCGCCGGTCACTCCGCCTTGATGTTGCGCTCCCTGATGAGCCTCGACCAGCGCACCTCTTCGCGCGTCATGAAGTCCCTGAACTCGGCCTGGGTGGAGGCGCGGATCTCCACGCCCTGCGGCTTGAAGCGCTCGATCACCTCGGGATCGGCGGCCACCTTCGCGATCGCCGCCTGCAGCCTGTCGACGATCGCCCGGGGCGTGCCGGCCGGCACCACCA
>JAEUOS010000196.1 GCA_016790695.1 Burkholderiales bacterium | reverse complement strand
AGGTCGTCGCCTCCTCGCCGGAAGAGCACAACCGCATTTTCCGCGAGCAGTACGAGCGCTGGGGCGCGCTCATCCGCAAGCTCGGCATCAAGCTGGATTGAGGCACGGCGCAAGACCGGCGCGCGGGCGGTCGGAGCGTGGCCGGAGCGTCGCCAGTTGACCTCCTGGGTCGAGGAGGCAGGCAGCGTGCCTGCGCGCACGCGTTCCGACGAGGGGCACCTGCTTGCGCTGGCGCGCGCGGGTTGTGCCCGGTGCGGGACATCGACGCGTCCTGCCGGCAGTTTCCGGGCGATTGAAGACGCGGCGCGAGGCGCCACAACCGGGTCCGGAGACGCCGACACGCCCGCAACGGCCCCGTCCTGACGGCGCGCCGCACACGGGTCAGTGTTCTCGTGTCGCGAAACGAGCGATCGGCCGGCGGCCAGCGGTCGCTTCGTCAGGGTTCCCCCATCCTGCACCCCCACCGCCGCTGTGGGATCATAACGCCCGCACTCCGCACCACCGACAACAGGAGACTCCCCATGCGCCCCACGCGCCTCATCGCTGCCGCCGTCGTCGCGCTCGCCGCCGCCGGCGCGCACGCGCAGGCCTGGCCGACCCGCCAGGTCACCATCATCGTGCCGTACCCGCCGGGCGGGCTCATCGACCTGGTGGCGCGCATCCTGCAGCCGCGCCTGCAGCAGGAGGTCGGGCAGACCGTGGTCGTCGAGAACCGGTCGGGCGCCGGCGGCAATGTCGGCGCCGAGGCGGTCGCGCGCGCGGCGCCGGACGGCCACACCATCCTGCTCGGCAACCCGTCGCTGGGCATCAGCCCGCTGATCTACGACCGCCTCAACTATCGCCCGCAGGAAGACCTCGCCTATGTCGGCCGCTACGGCACGGTGCCCAATGCGCTCGTGGTCCACCCGGCGCTGCCGGCGAATTCGGTCAAGGACCTGATCGCGCTGGTCAAGGCCAGGCCGGGGCAGCTCAACTACGCCTCCAACGGCTACGGCACCTCGCCGCAGATGTCGATGGAGATGTTCAAGGCCATGACCAACACGTTCATCGTGCACATCCCGTTCCGCGGGTCGGCGCCGGCGGTGTCCTCGCTGCTCGCCAACGAGACGCAGATGATGTTCGACAACGTGCCGCCGATCCTGCCGCAGATCAAGGCCGGCAAGATGCGCGCGCTCGCGGTCACCAGCCTCAAGCGCTCGGCCGCGCTGCCCGACGTGCCCACGCTCGACGAGGCGGGCCTGAAGGGCTACGAGGTCTCCTCCTGGTTCGGGCTCAACGTGCCCGCCGCCACCCCGCGCGAGATCGTGCTGCGCATCAACCAGGCGCTCAACCGCTCGACCGCGGACCCCAAGATCCGCGAGCAGCTCGAGTCGCGCGGCGCCACCGTGCTGCAGGAGACGCCGGAGGCCTACCTGCAGTTCATCCGCGCCGAGCTCGCCAAGTGGGGGCCGATCGTCAAGCGCGCCGGCGTCAAGGCCGATTCCTGACCCGGCGCCGGCGGCCGGCCCGCGCCGGCGCCGCCGCGCATCAAGGAGACACCATGCCGTTCCGCTACATCGATGCCATCACCGAGCGCTACCGCGTGCTCGGCTACGCGCCGTACCGGTGGCACCAGGCCACCGACGATCCGCCGTGGGCCGCGCCGCGCCGGGCGCTCAGGGATGCGCGCGTCGGCCTGCTGTCGAGCTCGGGCGCCTACGCGCTCGGCCAGGTCGCGTACCACTACAAGGACGACACCTCGATCCGGCGCATCCCGTCGGCGACCCCGGCGGACGAGATCCGCTTCTCGCACATCACCGAGAACTACCTGGTCGACCCGCGCCGCGACCCCGAATGCATCCTCCCGCTCGGCGCGCTGCGCGCGCTGGCGGCGGAGGGCACGATCGGCGCGGTGGCCGACCAGGTGTTCTCCTGCATGGGCGGGGTGTACTCGCAGCGCCGCGTGCGCGAGGAGGTCGCGCCCGCGCTGCTCGACGCGTTTCGCGAACAGCGGGTCGACTGCGCGCTCCTTGTCGCGATGTGACCGGTGTGCCACCAGACCGTGTGTCTGGTCGCCCGCCACCTCGAGGCGCACGGCATCCCGACCCTGGTCGTGGGCAGCGCGCTCGACATCCTCGAGGCCGGCCGCGCGCCGCGCGCCGTCTTCGTCGACTATCCGCTCGGCCACAGCACCGGCAAGCCGTTCGATCGCGCCGACCAGGTCGGCATCGTGCGCGCCGCACTCGCCGGGTTCGACGCGATGACCCGTCCGGGCACGATCCTCCGCCTGCCCAACGCCTGGGACGCGGACGGCGCCTGGCAGGCCGACGCGATGCGCGCCGACCGCGGCGACACGCGCCAGCCGCGCGACGAGTCGCCGCAGTTCCAGCACCCGGCCGACCGCGCGGCGGCGGTGGCCAGCGGCGCGCTCGCGGCCTGAGCGGCGCGGCGACTGCAACCATCGACAGGACAGGGGAGATCGACATGCACGCCTCGCAAGACAGCGCGCCCGCGCGCATCGCCGTCCTCGGCAGCGGCACGCGCACACCGGTGCTGCCGCCGCACCTGGCCGAACTCGGCGACGCGCACGCCGTGCCGGTGCTCTGCACCACGCGCCTGGCGGCCTTCGCCGGGAATCCGTACGACCGGCTCGTCGTCGACCTCGCCTATGTCGACATGGCCGAGCGCGCCGCGGCCGACGGCTGCGCGGCGATCTTCATCAACACCTATGCCGACTACGGCATCGCGGCGATGCGCGCCGCACTGTCGGTGCCGGTGATCGGCGCCGGCGAGGCGGCGATGACCCTCGCCGCCGCGGGCGGGCGCCGGTTCTCCATCGTCACCATCTGGCCGCCGTCGATGGGTTTCCTGTACGACGAGCGCACCCGGGCGGTCCCGGCGGGCGCCGCGTGCGTCCGCGTGCGCCACGTGTCGGCCGAGGAGGAACTGCAGCGCCTCGGCAGCGCCGACGACGTCCAGCAGCGGATGGCGCGGCGCGAGGACGCGATCGTCGCGGCGATCGTCGCCGAATGCGATCGCGCGGTGCGCGAGGACGGCGCGCAGGCGATCGTGCTCGGCTGCACCTGCATGGCGCCGGTGGGCCCGGCGGTCGCCGCGCGCGTCGCGGTGCCGGTGATCGAGGGCTCGCGCGCCGGGTATCGCGCCGCGGTGGCGGCACTGGGCGAGGCGCCTGCCCGGCGCGGCCCGCGCACCGGTCGCGCCGGACTGATCCCGGCGATCGTCGATGCGTACGTCGGTGCCGGCACCGGCACCGCGCCCCCGGCAACCGGGGAAGCGGCACCCGCGGATTGCCCGGTCTGCGTGAGCTGAGCCACCGGCGCCGTCGCCCGCCGCGGGCGTCCGGACACTGTGCCGTCGCCTGTCGGCCGGGCCGCTGCGCGGGTGGCGCGGAGCGCCGGAGCAGGGCGCGGCGCGCCGCGGGTTCCGGCATACTACGCGGCTTGCCCGCCGCGCCGACCAACGCATTTCCTATGCGCAACTGCCAACGATGAAGAAGCCTCTGGACGGCATCCGCGTCCTCGACCTCACCACCGTGCTGATGGGGCCGTACGCGACCCAGGTGCTGGGCGACATGGGGGCCGACGTGATCAAGGTCGAGATGCCGGGCGGCGACCCGGTGCGCGGCATCGGGCCGATGAAGAATCCCGCGATGGGGTCGATCTTCCTGAACGTCAACCGCAGCAAGCGCAGCATCGTGCTCGACCTCAAGCAGAGCGCCGGCAGGGACGCACTCCTCGCGCTGTGCAGGACGGCCGACGTGGTGGTCTACAACATCCGCCCGCAGGCGATGGCGCGCCTGGGCCTGTCCTACGAGGCGGTGTCGAAGGTCAACCCGCGGGTCATCTTCACGGGCCTCGTCGGCTACGACCAGCGCGGCCCGTATGCGGCGCGGCCCGCGTACGACGACCTGATCCAGGGCGCGGCCGCGCTGCCCAGCCTCGCGCACGCGGCCGGCGCGCCGGCGCCGTTGTACACCGCGCTCACCATCGCCGACTACTTCGCCGGCATGAATGGCGTCTCCGCGATCCTCGGCGCGATCATCCACCGCGCCAGCACCGGCCAGGGCCAGGAAATCCTGATCCCGATGTTCGAGACCCTGGCGCAACTGGTCCTCGCGGTGCACCTGCAGGGCGAGACCTTCGATCCGCCGATCGGCGCGACCGGCTACGCGCGCCTGCTGGTGCGCGAGCGCCGGCCGTATCCGACCAAGGACGGCTACATCTGCGCGCTGCTCTACAACGACAAGCAGTGCCAGAGCTTCTTCAAGCTCATCGGCCGGCCCGATCTGCTCGAGGACGACCCGCGCTTCGCCGACATCACCGCGCGCACGCGCCACATCGGCGAACTCTATGCGCTGGTGGGCGAGAAGATGCGCGAGCGCACCACCGCCGAGTGGGAGGCGCTCCTGATGCAGGCCGACATTCCGGTGATGCCGCTCAAGACCCTCGACGACCTGATCGCCGACCCGCACCTGATGCAGTCCGGCTTCTTCGAGACGATCGACCATCCGAGCGAGGGGCGGCTGCGCACGATGCGCACCCCCGGCACCTGGTCGGAGAGCCAGCCCGGCGCATCGCGCCCGGCACCGCGCCTCGGCGAGCACAGCGTGGAGCTGCTGCGCGAGGCGGGCCTCTCCGCGGCCGAGGTCGAGGCCCTCGTCGCCGCCGGCGTGACCCACGATGGCGCACGCGCCACCCCACCCACGGAGACCACATGACCCAGCCGGCCGAGGAGATCAACGCGCGCTTTCCCCTGGCGACGCCGCCCTACCACCCGAAGGCCAAGGAGGCGATCGACCAGGTCGACATGGGCGACCTGTCGCCGCAGAACTTCCTGCGCGTGCTCGCCCATCACCCGCGCCTGATGGGCAACGTCGTCACGCTCGGCGGCACCCTGATGTACCGCACCGCGCTCGACGAGCGGCTGCGCGAGATCGCGATCTTCCGCGTCGCCGCGCGCACGCGCTCGAACTACGAGTGGGCGATGCACAGCGCGCTGTTCAAGGAGCGCTGCAGGCTCGGCGACGACCAGATCGCGGCGCTCAAGGACCTGCCGCCCTCGGCGCCGTGCTGGAACGCGCGCGAGCGCCTGGTGATCACCGCGGTCGACGAGCTGCACGACACCTCGACCATCGGCGATGCCACCTGGGCTCTCCTGCGCGCCGAGTGGGATCAGGCACAGCTGCTCGAGCTCCTGATGGTGATCGGCTTCTACCACATGGTCGCCTTCTTCCTCAACGCGACCGGGGTCGGGCCGGAGCGCGGCGCGCTCAGGTTCGCGGCATTCTGAACGACCCGCCGGGAGTCGCCATGTCCACAGTCCTCGTCGAGCGCCAGGGGTCGGCGTGCGTGCTCACCCTCAACCGGCCGGAGGCGCTCAACGCGCTGACCAGCGAGATGCTCGAGTGCATGCTCGCGACGGTCGACGCGCTGGACGCCGATCCGGAGGTGCGCGCGCTGGTCATCGCCGGCGCCGGCGAGAAGGGGTTCTGCGCCGGCATCGACCTGAAGCAGCGCAGCGCGCTGCCGGCCGCCGGCAAGATGGCGCAAAGCCGCATGGTGCTGCGCCTGAACCAGGCGCTGTGGCACTGCTCCAAGCCGGTGATCGCCGCCATCGGCGGCTGGTGCATGGGCGCGGGATTCGAACTCGCGCTGCACTGCGACCTGCGCATCGCCGCTGACGATGCGCGCTTCGCGTTCCCCGAGATGACCCTGGGCGCGTATCCGGGCGGCGGCGGCGCGGTGATGCTGCCGCGCCTGATCGGGGCGGCGCGCGCCAAGGACCTGCTGTTCTCGGCGCGCCGGCCGACCGCCGCCGAGGCGCTCGCGCTCGGCATCGTCGAGCGGGTGGTGCCGCGCGGCGAGCTGCTTGCTGCGGCGCTGGCGTTCGCCGCCGGGCTCGACGCCACGGCGCCGCTGGCGGTGGCGGCGTTGAAGAAGTCGATCAATCAGGGCCTGGAGGCGCCGCTCGCGGCCGCGTTCGAACTCGACCAGGCGCTGCGCCGGCCGCTCGATGCGACGCGCGACTACGAGGAAGGCATCAGGGCACATCTGGAGAAGCGCAAGCCGCAGTTCCGCGGCGAGTGAACCCGAAGGAGACAGCATGACGACGTTTCGCAGGGCACTGACGGGTGCGGCCGCGGTCGCCGCACTCGCGCTGGCGGCGCCGCTGCCGGCGCAGCAATGGCCGACCAAGCCGGTGAAGATCGTCGTGCCGTTTCCGCCGGGCGGCTCGGCCGATCCGATCGCGCGCGCGTTCGGCAACAAGCTGTCGGCGACGCTCGGCCAGCAGTTCATCGTCGAGAACCGCGCCGGCGCCTCCGGGTCGATCGGCACCGGCTACGTCGCCAAGTCGCCGGCCGACGGCTACACCTACGTTCTGGTGTTCGACACGCACGCGGTCAACCCGGTGCTGATCCCGAACCTGCCGTTCGACACCGTGCGCGACCTGGCGCCGGTGATGCTGGTCGGCAGGGCGCCGATGGCGCTGGCCATGCATCCGGCCAAGCCCTACAAGTCGTTTGCCGATGTGCTTGCGGCGGCCCGGGCGCGGCCGGCGACGGTCAACTACGGCTCGGTGCAGAACGGCAGCCTCGGTCACCTGACCATGATGCTGCTGCAGCAGGCCGGCGGATTCTCGATGGTGCACGTGCCCTACAAGGGCGCCGCGCCGATGATCACCGACGCCGTCGCCGGGCACATCGAGATGGGGATCGGCTCGGTCGCCGTGGTCGCGCCGCAGGTGCGCGGCGGCAAGCTGCGCGCGGTGGCCGTGACCGGCGAGTCGCGCTCGACGGTCCTGCCGGAGGTGCCCACGCTGGCCGAACAGGGCTTCCCCGGCTTCTCGGCGCATGCGTGGTGGGCGCTGTTCGCGCCGGCGGGGACGCCGCGACCCATCATCGAGCGCCTGCATGCGGAGCTCAGGGCCGCGCTGGCCCAGCCCGATGTCGGCAAGCAGTTCGCCGAGCAGCTCGGCATGCAGGTCGCCGGCAGCACACCGGAGGAATTGCAGCGCTTCCTGCAGGACGAGATGGCGCGCTGGGGCAAGGTCGTGCGCGACAACAACATCCGTCTCGAGTGACGCGGCGCACGGCTCCCGCAACCCCCGCGTCGCTTCGCTCCTGCCATGCCTCCCTGCAACCCACGATAGACTAGATCCATGAAATTCAAACCCCTCGGCCGCACCGGCGTGCAGGTCTCGGAACTGTGCTTCGGCACCATGTCCTTCGGCGGCGACGCCGACGAGGCGACCTCGGCGGCGATGTACCGGGCCTGCCGCGATGCCGGCATCAACTTCTTCGACTGCGCCGACCAGTACAACCAGGGCCGCTCCGAGGAGATCCTCGGCCGGCTGATGCAGGGCCAC
Source organism: Burkholderiales bacterium (assembly GCA_016790695.1). GTDB lineage: Bacteria > Pseudomonadota > Gammaproteobacteria > Burkholderiales > JAEUOS01 > JAEUOS01. The sequence goes on along the minus strand of JAEUOS010000196.1, from coordinate 2,691 downwards.
CGCGACGACCTGGTCATCACGACCAAGTGCTTCAACCCGGTGCGCGAGGACATCAACGCGCGCGGCACCTCGCGCCGCCACGTGGTGCGCGCGATCGAAACCAGCCTGAAGCGGCTCGGCACCGACCGCGTCGACGTGCTGTTCCTGCACCAGTTCGACCGCCGCACGCCGATCGAGGAATCGATGCGCGCGCTCGAGGACCTGGTGCGCGCCGGCAAGGTGCTCTATCCGGCGGTGAGCAACTACGCCGCCTGGCAGGTGCAGCGCGCGGTCGACATCCAGGAGCGCAACAACTGGGCGCGCCTGGCGGTGATCCAGCCGATGTACAACCTCGTCAAGCGCCAGGCCGAGGTCGAGATCCTGCCGATGGCCGAGGCCAACGGCATCGGCGTGATCCCCTACAGCCCGGGGGCCGCGGGCCTGCTCTCGGGCAAGTATGCGGGCGCGGCCAGCGGCCGGCTCAAGACCAACAAGATGTACGAGGCACGCTACGGCGAGGCGTGGATGTTCGAGGTGGCCGAGCGGTTCGTCGCCTTCTGCCAGGCGCGCGCGCTCAACCCCGTCGCGACCGCGGTCGCCTGGGTCGGCGCGCATCCGGCGGTGACCGCGCCGATCATCGGCGCGCGCAACGTCGCGCAGCTCGCCGACTCGCTCGCCGCGGCGCAGGTGGAGATGACGCCGGCGCTGCGCGCCGAGATCGCCGCGCTGTCGCGCACGCCGCCGCCGCCGACCGACCGGCTCGAGGAGATCACGTCGCCCAGAGCCTGAACCCCGCGCGTCGGCCGCGGTCCGTCCGGCGCGCGCGCCCCGGCCGCGCCGCCGCGCGCGGCCGCCGATCCCGACAACCCGCGCCCCCGGGCGCCGTCCCCGCCGCACGCACTCTCCGATGCTTCCGTACGCGCTCACCATCTTCCTGTCCGCCTTCCTGCTGTTCCTGGTCCAGCCGCTGATCGCCAAGCAGATCCTGCCGTGGTTCGGCGGCGCCGCCTCGGTCTGGACCACCTGCCTGCTGTTCTTCCAGAGCGCGCTCCTCGCCGGCTACGCCTACGCCGACGCGTCGGTGCGCTGGCTCAAGCCGCGCCAGCAGCTGGTGCTGCACGCGCTCCTGCTCGCGGTCTCGCTGGCGACGCTGCCGATCATCGCGGACGCGGCCTGGAAGCCGGCCGGCGACGAGGATCCGATCCTGCGCATCCTCGGCCTGCTCGCCGCCACCATCGGGCTGCCCTACCTGCTGCTGTCGACCACCACGCCGCTGCTGCAGGCCTGGTACTGGCAGCGCTTCAACACCAGCGTGCCGTACCGGCTGTTCGCGCTGTCGAACCTGGCGTCGCTGCTCGCGCTCCTCGGCTACCCGGTGCTGGTCGAGCCGTTCTTCGGCGTCGCCGCCTCGGCCAAGCTGTGGTCGGCGCTGTACGCGCTGTTCGCGCTCGTCTGCGTGGCCACGGGCTGGCACTCGGTGCGCCACGCGCGCGCGCGCGAGCTCGCCGCGGGCGCGGACGCGGCCGCCGCGGCCCCCGCGCCCGCGCCGGGCGCGCTGCGCCTGCTCAGCTGGCTGGTGCTCTCGGCGACCGGCTCCTGCGTGCTGCTCGCGGTGTCGAACCACATCACGCAGAACATCGCCTCGGTGCCGTTCCTGTGGGTGCTGCCGCTGGCGCTGTACCTGATCACCTTCATCATCTGCTTCGACCACCCGCGCTGGTACTCGCGCGCGGTGTTCATGCCGCTCCTGGCCGCGTGCGTGCTCGCGATGGCCTGGCAGATCGACTCGCTGCAGCTCAAGTACGTGCTGCCGCTGTTCGCGCTCGGGCTGTTCGCCGCGTGCATGTTCTGCCACGGCGAACTGGCGCGCCAGAAGCCCGACCCGCGCCACCTGACCCTCTACTACCTGATGATGTCGGTCGGCGGCGCGCTCGGCGCGCTGCTGGTCGCGATCGGCGCGCCGCTGGCGCTGCGCGGCTACTTCGAGCTGCACATCGTGCTGGTGGTGCTCGCGCTGCTGCTCGCGGCCGGCGTCTGGCGCGTGCTGCCCGACGCGGCGGCAGCGCGCTGGGTGTTCCGCGCCGGCGCGCTGCTGGTGGTCGCCGGCGTGGTCCGCCTCGACGCGCTCGCGATCGAGGAGTACACGCGCGGCGTGCGCGAGATGGACCGCAACTTCTACGGCGTGGTGCGCACGCGCGACCAGGACGACCCCGCGATGTTCCGCACCATGTACCACGGCGGCATCAACCACGGCGGGCAGCTCATGGAGCCGGGGCGCACGATGGAGCCGACCAGCTACTTCTCGCGCTCGTCCGGCTACGGCCGGCTGCTCGAGAACCTGCCCGGGCCGCGCCGCATCGGCGTGATCGGCCTCGGCGCCGGGGCGCTGCTGACCCACAGCCGCGAGGGCGACCTGTGGGTGTTCTACGAGATCGACCCGGTGGTCGTCGACATCGCGGCGCGCGAATTCACCTTCCAGAAGGAGACCCGCGCCAAGGTCGAGGTCGTGCTCGGCGACGGCCGCCTCGCGCTCGAGCGCGAGGCGCCGCGCCAGTACGACATGCTGGGCATCGACGCCTTCTCGGGCGACTCGATCCCGATGCACCTGATCACGCGCGAGGCGATGGCCGCCTACGTGCGCCACCTCAAGCCCGACGGCGCCATCGTGTTCCAGGCGACCAACCGCTTCGTCGACCTGATGCCCGTGATCCG
>JAEUOS010000181.1 GCA_016790695.1 Burkholderiales bacterium | reverse complement strand
CCGCGTCGCTCGCTGTGGTCACTTCCTGCGCACCGCCGCGAGCCGGTCGAGCACGCCTTCGGCCTCTTCCACCATCGACATCATGATCTCGCGCGCCGGGCGGCGGCGCTTGAGCATGCCGCCGATCTGGCCCACCGGGTTGTTGATCAGGTCGGCACGCCCGGCGGCGTCGGCGGCAGCGACGAAATCGTCCATCAGCACGCCCTGAAGCGGCATCGGCAGGGGCTTCAGGTCGGAGGTCTCCCAGGCCTGGATCACCGCGTTGTCGAAATCGCGCGCAGTCTTGCCGGTGTAGGCGCGGGTGACCACGAAGTCCTCGGCATTGCCGCGGATGATCTCCTCCTGGTGCACCGGGTAGATGTTGGACTCCTCGGCCAGCAGGAAGGCGGTGCCCACCCACACGCCGACCGCGCCCAGCGCCAGGCCGGCGACCAGGGTACGCCCGTCGGCGATCGCGCCGGCGGCCACCACCGGCACCGGCGCCACCGCGTCGACCACCGTCGGGATCAGGGGGAAATTGGCGATCTTGCCGGTGTGACCGCCGGCCTCGTAGCCCTGCGCGATCACGTAGTCGACGCCGGACTTGGCCTGGCGTTCGGCGCCGCGCACGCTGCCCACCAGCCCCATCACCTTCATCCCGACCTGGTGCGCCATCGGCACCACCCAGGACGGGTCGCCCAGGCCGGCGGCGAACACCGCGATGCGCTCCTCGAGGCAGACGTCGACCTGCGCGCGAATGAACTCGGGCGACATCACGCCGCCCTTGGCGGTGACCGGCGTCAGGCCGAACTTGTCCATCAGCGCGCGCACGAAGGCGACGTGCTTGGGAAAGTCGCGCTCGATGCGCGCGCGCATCTCGACGCGATCCGGCGTCGCGTCGACCATGCTCGCCGGCAGCAGCAGGTCGACACCGAACGGCTTGTCGGTGAGGTTGCGCACCGCGCGGATGCGCCGGCGCACCTCGTCCGCGTCCAGCCACGAGCAGCCGAGAATGCCCATGCCGCCGGCATTCGATACCGCGGCCACCAGGCCGGGCGGGGTGGCGCGGCCCTTCACCCCCATGCCGGCCAGGAAGATCGGGTATTCGATGCCGAGGTCGTCGCAGAGACTGGTGTGCAGCACGCTCTTGGCCATGGTGAGGATCCTTTCGTCGTTGTTGGAGGCCGCGCCGCGCTCACTTGCCGCGCAGCTTGGGGTCGAGGAGGTCGCGGATCGCGTCCCCCAGGAGATTCGAGGCCAGCACCGTCAGGCAGATCGCGAGGCCCGGGAAGATCACGATCCACGGCGCGGTCAGCGCCAGCGCGGTCGCCGAGCCGGACATCATCAGGCCCCACGAGGAATCGGGTTCCTGGATGCCGGCGCCGAGGTAGTCGAGGGCGGCCTCCTGGACGATCGCCAGCCCGAGGTAGGCGGTCGCGATCACCAGGAGCGGTGCGAAGGTGTTGGGCAGGATGTGGCGGACGATGATGCGCAGGTCGCTGCAGCCGGTCGCGCGCGCCGCCTCGATGAAGGTGGTGGCCTTCAGCACCAGCACGCTGGAGCGCGCGATGCGCGCGGCGCGCGGTGCGATCGGCACCGCGAGCGCGACGATCACGTTGGGCAGCGACGGCCCCAGCACCGCGGCCATCGCGAGCGCGAGGAGCAGCATCGGGAACGCGAGCAGCGCGTCCATCACGCGCTGCGTGATGGTGTCGACCCAGCCGCCGCGGTAGGTCGAGACGATGCCCAGCGCGGCGCCGACGACGACGCCGAGCAGGCTCGCGCCCAGCCCCACCATCAGGGAGATGCGCGCGCCGTAGATCAGGCGCGAGAGGTTGTCGCGGCCGAAGGCGTCGGTCCCGAGCCAGTTGCGCGCGTTGGGCGCGCTGTTGAGCGACGCCGCGTCCCCCTGGGTGGGGTCGAACGGCGCGAACACCGGCGCGCCGATGGCGACCACGACCATCACCAGCAGCACCAGCGCGCCGAACGCGCCGAGCGGCTGTTCGCGCGCGATGCGCGCCAGGGTGCGCCACCGCGCGCCGCGCGCGCCGGCAGGAACGACCGCAGGGGCGGCGCCCGCGTCGCTCATTTGTCCGCCGCCTGCACGCGCGTGCGCGGATCGAGCGCGCCGTAGAGCAGATCCACCGTCAGGTTGCCCAGCACGACGATGCCGGCGAGGATCAGCACGATGCCCTGAGCCGCCGGATAGTCGCGATTGAGGATCGCCGTCACGACGTACTGCCCCAGGCCCGGCACGCTGAACACCGTTTCGGTCACGATCAGGCCGCCGAACAGCGCCGACACCTCGAAGCCGATCAGGGTCACCACGGGCAGCAGGCCGTTGCGCAGGCCGTGCCGCATCACCACCGCCCACTCGGAGAGGCCCTTGGCGCGCGCGGTGCGGATGAAGTCCTCGCCGAGCACCTCGAGCATGATCGACCGCGTCATGCGCGCGATCAGCGCGAGTTGCCGCATCCCCACCGCGAGCGCCGGCCAGAACAGCTGCGTGATGCTCTTCCACGGGCTCACCCAGAACGGCTCCCAGAACAGCGGCGCGCTCCACTGGAACATCCATACGAGCGCCAGGATGAGTATCAGCCCGACCCAGAACGACGGCGCGGCCAGGCCGACGATCGACAGCGCGCGCAGCGCCTGGTCGCCCCAGGACCCCGGGAACGCGGCCGACAGCACGCCCATCGGCACGCCGACGAGCACGGCGATGACCATCGCCATCACCACCACCTGCAGGGTGTACGGGAAACGCCGCGCGATGTCCTCGATCACCGGCTTGCCGGTGCGCAGCGAGGTGCCGAGGTCGAACACTGCGACCTTGCCGGCCCATTCGGCGAACTGCACCGGCAGCGACCGGTCCAGGCCGAGCTTGCTGCGCACTTCGGCCAGTTCCTTTTCCGACACGGCGCCGGCGCCGGCGCCGCTCATCATCACCGCCGCGTCGCCGGGCAGGATGCGCATGATGAAGAACACCATGACCGCCACGCCCAGGAGGGTCACCAGGCCGATACCCAGGCGCCGCAGGATGTAGTCGGCCACAGTCGTCGCCCGCGCCGTGCGTGTCTCAGGCGTCCAGCCAGACCTCGCCGAACTGCATGTTGGCGTACAGGTCGGGCAGCGCGTTCCAGCCCTGCACCGTGTTCCAGTACGCGGCGCCGTAGCCGACCCAGGCGAGATTGATCTGGTAATGGGTCTTGAGGAACGCCAGCTGGAACTGGCGGATCAGTTCGCCGCGCTTCTTCGCGTCGAGTTCGCGCGACTGCGCCTTGTACATCGCGTCGAGGGCGTCGTCCTTCCACATGCCGTAGTTGCGCCCGCCGTAGCTGGTGTAGCCCTCGCCGAGGATCTGGTCCGGGGTCGAGCCGCCCATGGCCACCGAATGCACGACCATCTGGAACTCGCCCTTGGTCTCGATGGTGTAGAACGCGCCCGCATCGCGGATGTCGACCGTCACGTCGAGATTGACCGCCTTGAGCTGGCTGGCGATGTTGATCGCGGCATCACGAAACGCCGGCACGTCCCCGCGCGTGGGAATGACGATCTTGAATCCCCGGGGCACACCGGCCTGCTCGAGCAGTGCGATGGCGCGCGCGCGGTTCGCCGCAAGATTGCCGCCCAGGCCCGGCAGCGTGTCGTAGCCGCCGAACTGCCTGATGTCCGCCGCCGACAGGCTGTACGGGCTGCCCGGCGGCATCAGGCCGAGGCTGTGGTAGAAGGCGCCCGACAGGGGACCGACGGTCTTGATGAACGATTCCCGGTCCAGCGCCAGTGACAGCGCCTCGCGCACGCGCGGATCGTCGAAGGGCTTGCGCTGGACGTTCGGAATGAGGTTGATGAACGTCGGCGTCGGCCGCCTGAGCGCGGTCATGCCCGGCACCTTGCGCAGCGTGGCGAGCACCGACTCGTTGGGGAAGAAGAAGCATCCGTCGATGCGCTTGCCCTGCAGCGCGGCGCTGCGCTCGACCTCGCCGCGGATCGGGAACATCTGGATCTTTTCCAGGAACGGCGCGGGCCCGAAGTACTTGTCGAAGCGCGTCAGTTCGTAGATCTGGCCGTCGACCGCCTGGGTCAGGCGGAACGGGCCGGTGCCGACGATCTGGCGCTTCATGCCCTGCCCCTGCGCGTCGAGCGGCTCGGCGACGCGCTTCGGGACGATCACGTTGAACGGGTTGCTCACCAGGAACAGGAAGTCCGGCTGCGCCTGGGACAGCCGCACCACCAGGGTGCGCGGGCCGCGCGCCTCGATCGCCTCGACATTGCCGAGCAGCCCCTTGCGCGGGCTGACGATGCCCTTGGCCGGATTGCGGATGCGTTCGAGGCTGTAGGCGGCGTCCTCGGCAGTGAGCGGCATGCCGTTGTGAAACACCACGCCGTCGCGCAGCTGGAACGTCACGGTGCGGCCGTCGGCGGACACGTCGGTCTTCTCCGCGAGGTCCGGCAGCAGGCGGTTGTAGTCCTTCGGATCGGCGCGCATCAGGGTCGAGTAGCACGGCGCGCCGACGAACTGGCTCAGGTAGGTGGCCGTCTGGTGCACGTCGAAGTCCGGCGGGTCGCCGCCGCTGCTCAGGCGCAGCGTGCCGCCGCGCTTCGGAGTCTGTGCCGCGCTCCAGCGCGGCGCGGCGCCGGCCGCCAGTGCGCCGACGCCGGCCTTGAGCACGCGCCGCCGCGAAGCGCGTCCTGGTTGCATCGCATCGTTTCGGTTCATGGGAAGCTCCTGTGGCCAATGCACGGAAATCCGGGACCTGCGTACCCTGCCGGGCCCGCCGCACTGCGCGGGCGCCGTCGATGCAGTCTGTCAACTTACGGCGCACGATGGGGGTTGTCAACCCTGACGCGGCGCCGTCATTTCCCATATGAAATCTTCGTTCGGCTGAAGCGCCGGCAGCAATGTATTGTCGCCCCCGCCCTTGGCGGCCCACCGAACCCGCGCCAGCGGCGCGGCGCTACGCGCCCGCGCGCACCGCGCACGCGACCCAGTGGCCGGGCGCGATCTCGCGCAGCGCCTGCTCGTCGTGCGCGCATGCGGGGAGACGCACCGGGCAGCGCGTGTGGAAGCGGCAGCCGGACGGCGGATGCACCGGGCTGGGCACGTCGCCTTCGAGCACCGTGCGCTCGCGCCGCTGGGTCGGATCCGGCACCGGCACCGCCGACAGCAGCGCCTCGGTGTAGGGATGGACGGGATTGGTGTAGAGCGCGCGCGTCGGCGCGATCTCGACGATGCGCCCGAGATACATCACCGCGACCCGCGTGGAGATGTGCTCGACCACCGACAGGTCGTGCGCGACGAACAGGTAGGTGAGGCCGAACCGGCTCTGCAGGTCCTCGAGCAGGTTGACCACCTGGGCCTGCACCGACACGTCCAGCGCCGACACCGGTTCGTCGCAGACGACCAGCTTGGGATTGACCGCGAGCGCGCGCGCGATGCCGATGCGCTGGCGCTGGCCGCCCGAGAATTCGTGCGGATAGCGCCGCAGGTGCTCGGCGGACAGCCCGACCGTCTCGAGCAGTTCCACGACCCGCGCGTCGCGGTCGCGGCGGCCGCGCACCAGTCGGTGCACCGTCAGCGCCTCGCCGATGATCGAGGCCACGGTCATGCGCGGATCGAGCGACGCGTAGGGATCCTGGAAGATGATCTGCAGGTCCTTGCGCAGTGCGGTCAGCGCGGTCTTGTCGAGTGCGGTGACGTTGCGCTCGCCGAACCAGACCTCGCCCGCGGTGGGCTCGATCAGGCGCAGGATCAGCCGGCCCGTGGTCGACTTGCCGCAGCCCGACTCGCCAACCAGGCCGAGGGTCTCGCCGGGCTCGATGTCGAAGCTCACGCCGTCGACGGCGCGCACCGCGGCACGCTCGCCACCGAGCAGCCTGCCGGGCAGCGGGAAATGCTTCTTCAGATCGCGAACGCGCAGCAGGGGCGAAGTCATGCGTCGGTCAGTGCAGGTGGCAGGCCACCTTGTGGCCGGGCGCGACTTCCTTGAGCGCGGGCATCGCCTGGCGGCAGGTGGCGGTGGCGGCGGCGCAGCGCGGCGCGAAGCGGCAGCCGGGCGCCAGCGGCAGGCGCAGGGTCGGTACGCTGCCCGGGATCTGCTCGAGACGCGCGCGCGCGCCGGCGGCGCGGTCGACGCGCGGAATCGAGCGCAGCAGGCCGCGCGTGTAGGGATGCAGGGGCGCGGCGAACAGCGCCCCCACCGGCGCTTCCTCGACCACCTGCGCGCCGTACATCACGGCGACGCGCTGCGCGGTTTCCGCAATCACGCCCATGTCGTGCGTGATCAGCAGCACGGCCATGCCGTAGGACGACTTCAGTTCGCCCAGCAGTTCGAGGATCTGCGCCTGGATGGTGACGTCGAGTGCCGTGGTCGGCTCGTCGGCGATCAGGAGCCTGGGGTTGCAGGCCAGCGCCATCGCGATCATCACCCGCTGGCGCATGCCGCCGGAGAGCTGGTGCGGATACTCGGACGCGAGGCGTGCCGGATTGGGGATGTGCACCACGCGCAGCATCTCGACCGCCCGCGCCATGGCGGCGCGCCGCCCCAGGCCTTCGTGCAGCATGGTCACTTCCGCGATCTGCGCGCCCACGGTGAACACCGGGTTGAGCGAGGTCATCGGCTCCTGGAAGATCATGGCGATCTCCTTGCCGCGGACGCGCCGCATGGCGGCATCGGACAGACCGAGCAGGTCGGTGCCGGCGTAGCGCACGCTGCCTGCGCTCACGCGCCCCGGCGGCTGGCGCACCAGGCGCATGATGCACAGCGCGGTCACGCTCTTGCCCGAGCCCGACTCGCCCACCACGCCGAGCGTCTCGCCTGCGTCGATGCGCAGGCTCACGCCATCGACGGCGCGCACCACGCCGCCACGGGTGACGAATTCGGCGGTCAGGCCGGACACCTCGAGAAGCGGCGGCGCTGCTGCAGCGGATTCCGACACGCCCACCATCCCCTCGAACGAAACCTCGAACGAAACTTCGCCGTCCGATGCTAGCACAGCGACGCCCGGGCAGGTCAGCGCACCGCGTCGCGGCCGGGTGCCGCGACGGTCGACGTCATCGGCGGCGCCTCGGGCCGCACCGGCGCGAATGCGGTGAGGCGGTCGTGGACCGCGCGCAGCGCGGCGAGCGTCGCCGCGTGCCCGGCCCGGGACGCCAGGTCGACCGCTTCCCCGTCTCCCGACTGCAGCGCGTAGAGCTTCTCCGTGCCGGTCTGGCGTTCGCGCAGGTACTTGAAGCGCGCGTTGCCGACGATGCCGACGACGCCCGAGACCTGCGCCGACTCGACCACCAGCGCCTGGCGCGACGACGGCTCCTGCAGCGCCTCGCCCGACCAGATCGGCGGCGCTGCCGCGCCGATCGCGCGCAGGAAGGTCGGCGCGAGGTCGATCTGACTGACCAGCGGACGCGGCGGCAGGCGCCCGCCGTGCGCATCGAACACCAGGAGCGGGATGCGCACGACCGGCTCGAACGGCGCGTGCCCGTGCGACCAGTGGCCCATCTCGCCGAGGAACTCGCCGTGGTCGGACGTGATGACCACGAACGCGTCCTTCAGGACGCCTGCCGCCTCGAGGCGCGCGAAGATGCGGCGAATCGTGTCGTCCGCCTGCAGGATCCCGTTGTGATAGCGCGCGCGGGTCCCGGGGTGCGCGTGCGGATCGAGTTGGCCGAAGCGGCCGGCCGCGGGCGCGGTCTGCGCGTTCCAGCGCCGGAACTCCTCCGTGACCAGCCCGAGCCGATGCACCGACATCAGGTGCACGTAGAGGAAACCCGGCCGCGCGCGCGGCCAGCCCAGTTCGTCCAGCCCCTGCAGCACCACCCGGTCGTCGTTGTTGTAGTGGGCCGACTGGTCGCTGCCGTCGCGGATCACGTCGACCGACGGCCCGAACATGCGGCGAATGCCGTAGTAGGTGGTGTGATCGCCGGAGAGGATGAAGCGGCTCTCGTAGCCATGGCGCTTGAGCACGTCGGCGAGGCTCAGCGGCTGCGGCGTGATCTGGTGCCAGTAGCGCGCCGACAGGGTGCCGAGGATGCCGCAATACGACACCGTGCACACCGAGTAGGCGTTGTCGACCACCTGCAGGCGCCCGGTGCGCGCGAGCGCCGAGAGGAACGGCGTGTTGTCGACCGGCATGCCGTAGACCCCCATCTGGTCGCTGCGCAGCGCATCGACGATGATCAGGACCAGCGGACGCGGCGACGCCGCGCGCGCGACCGCGGGATAGCGCGCATGCGCCTGGCGTTCGGCCTCGATGCGCTCGGGCGTGAAGAACTGCCCGGCGCCGGCGGCGCCGAAGCCCGCGCGGATGCCGGCCTGGCGCAGCGGCTCCAGGCGCCAGTAGTCCGGGTGCATCCAGTAATGGCGGTACAGCAGCGCGAGCGAGCCGATGGTGGCCAGCAGCAGCGCGATCCCGGCGCCCCGGCCGACCACCCGGTCGGTGCGTGCGCGCGCGGCGAACAGGACACGCAGCAGCGCGGCGTACCCCGCGATCGTCAGCAGCCAGACCGCCAGCAGCGCGACGAAGGTGACGACGGGCGGCAGGCCGAGGGTGCGCAGCAGCGCCGGCGCATGCGGCGCATAGGCGAGCGCCAGGTCCAGGTTGATCCAGTCGCCCCAGTAGCGGTGGCCGACCGCGCTGAGGAAGTAGAACCCGAGAAGCGTCCATTGCACGCTGGCGAGCAGCGCGGCGATGGCGCGGCATTGGGCGCGGGACACCGTGCCGCGCAGGATCTCCGCCGCGAACGGCAGCTGGATCGTCAGCAGGACGGCCGCCAGCAGCACCGCGTGCAGCACCACGCCCGAGCGCGGCGACCCGGCCTGTCCCAGGAGCAGCCAGGCCGAGACCAGCGCCGGCCCGAACCAGGCCGCGAGCAGCGCGGCCATCGCGCGCGCGGGCCCGCGCTGCCGACGTTCAGACGGCATCGATGCCGATCGCGGCGGTCAGGCGCACGGGCGACCAGATCCTGCCGCAGGGGTCGCGGCCGCCGAGGTCGCGGCCGCAGCGGGAAGCGGCGCTCGCACGAGCGCGCCCCGGCGCACGACGCCAGGCCGCGCGAGGCGGCGGCTTACCTGCGCTTGATGAAGCGCGCGACCGCGATCGCGCCGGCCGCGCCAAGAAGAAGCAGCGGCAGCGAGCCGGGCTCCGACACCTGGTTCACGCAGGCCTGGGCGCTCGAGCTTGAAACCTGCCCGGCGGGCACGCAGTTCGAATTGGTCTGCGCGCCGGCGATGCCGCCCAGCGTCAGGAGACATGCGGTGATGGCGACTCGGAACATGGTGGACATCGCGGATTCCTTGGGGAAGAGAGCGGTTCGCAGCGGACAGCGGAACCAAAAGCAAGTCGCACGCCATCGACAGAACATTTCTATTTTTCAATAGCTTACCGCATGTTCGCGCGACCGCTGGTCAGATGCCGTAAGATTTTTCGACAACACCCGCCCGCATTGCGTCCGCGCCGCGACGCGCCTGCCGCGAGGCAGAGGAGTCAGGGATCCCGGACACCCGCGGTCTGCTTCGGCGTGTCGACGGCGATGAAGATCTCGCGCAGGAACATGGTGAGCGCGCCGATCAGCGCGAGCATCGCGAGCACGAACAGCACACCCAGCCCGCGCGTCAGGTTCGTCGCGAGGAAGGCATCGATGAACGCCATGCCGATCAGCAGGCAGATGAACAGCGCACCGAAGACGGCGAGCACGATGGCGCGGTAGATGAGCGCGACGCGTCGCGCGATGATCCCCAGCTCGGTGGTCGCGCGCGCGGCGGCGGCACCGGCGGCGCCCTCCTCGAGCTGGCGCTCGAGCACGCGCCGTCGGTCCACGGCGCGCCCGAGCCGGCTGGTGAGGACCATGAGGAGCGTGCCGACCGCGGTGAGCAGGAACACCGGCGCGATCGCCAGCTGGACCACGTGCGCGAAGGCATCGAGACTGCTGACCGCCTGCTTGCTGATGAGCGCCATGCGATGGCACGCGGCGACGCGCGCGAAGGGGTGGGACGAAGGCCCATGGTAGCCCAGGCGCGCACCGCGCGGCGTTTTCCCGCACCGGGCCGTGCGGACGGGCGCGGCACCCATGCAATAATTCCGCCTCCGGGAAGCTTGGGAGAGTGGTTTAATCCAGCGGTCTTGAAAACCGCCGAAGGGGCAACCCTTCCGTGAGTTCGAATCTCACAGCTTCCGCCAGCCTTCGCGTTGCCGCGCCTCCCGCGCTCAACGCACCGCCAGCCGCAACGTCCCCGCGCATTCGCGCAGCTCCGCAGCGAATTGCTGCACGATCGCGACGACGTAGTCGCCGCGGGCCAGGCGTTCCGGGGTAACCGTGACCCGGAATGCGCCCTTGGATGCAACCGGTCCGGCCGGGCTGCCCGGCGCGGCGGCGCGCCCCTCGTGGCGCGACAGTTCGACGGCGACGCGTGCGCCGTCCGCGACCGGCCGCACCAGCAGCCAGGCGCGCGCAGAAGGCGCATCGACCACGAGGTTGCCGGCCCAGCCCGAGACGGCAAGCGCGTCGCCGGTGCGCAGCGCGACCGCGCCGTTGTCGGGTGGCCGGCCATTGACCGTCTCGAACCCGCAGGCGGACGCGGCGGACGCGTCGTGCGGGCGCGACGCGGGTGCCGTCGCGCCGGCGCCGCCCGACGCCTCGCGTGGTGCCGGCGCCGGAAACTGCTCGAGCCAGCCGGCGACGCGGCCATAGGGATTCAGACGCGCGACCGGCGCCGGCAATTCGTCGTCGACCTCGCGGGCGCCGGCAGTGCCGCGACGCGGCGCGCCGGTCGCGGCAGGAACCCCCATGGAGGCGCCTGAGCGAGTGCCCGTGCCTGTGCCCGCACCTGCGCCCGTACCTGCGCCCGCGCCGGGGCCGGGGCCTGTGCCGGCGGCTCCGGCCGGCGCGCTCGTCGCCACGGGCGGGTCGGCGTCGGAACGCGGCACGGGTCGCGACGCACTCGCAGGCTCCGGACTGCCCGCGGCCGCCGTCGCGCCTGGACCGATGGGCTGCGTTCCCGGTCCGGGCGGCGCCGCTGGCGCGCCTGGCACCGCGCCGCGCGCGCCTGCGGCGGCCGCGAGGCGTGCATCGGCGGCGGCGAGCACCTGGCGAACCGCCGGCGTGTACTCCGCCGCGGACACACCGGCGAGCGGACGCGCCGCACCGACGGCCACGCCGTCGCGATAGGTCAGCATGGCGATGCTCACCCAATAGCGCGGCGCGCCGGCCAGTGCGTTGATGCTCTCGCGGCGCCACGGCCCGATGCGCTTGCCCGCCGCCGCCGTGCCGGTCAGCAGGAACGCATAGTGCCGCGCGCCGTCCTCGTCGCGCGCGACACCTTCGTGGCGCAGGGTGCCGGGCCCGTCGATCAGGCCGTTGCGACAGCGCCCCTCCCAGCGGACCGTCCCCTGCCCGGCGATCTCGACCATGCGGGCGGTCGAGCGCGCCGAACCAAGCACGCGGCAGCCGCCGGCCTCGGTGAATTCGGTCAGGGTCTCGGCGGCAGGCACAGGCGCGGCCGCGGTGGCGAGCAGGCACAGCGTCGCCGCGGCTGCCATGCCGCGCGGCGCGATGCCGGCGGCGACAGGGAAACGGGGATAGCGCACGGCGCGGAGGATAGAACACTTCCACGCGCACGGGACGGCCGGCGCGCACGCCTTGAAGCGCACGGCCGCCGCCACCATATCAGGCCTGCGCGGGTTGCCGCGGGGGCGCGCCGCCGAGGCAACGGCACGGGGGCCGGCGGATGCACCACCGGTTGCGGGTTTACCCTGAAAACCCATAGTTTTCAATCAATTGCGGGCAGGCCCTGCATAGAATTCCGTGCAACTTTCGGCCGTTTTGGTAATCTATGTATTCGAGCCGCGACATGCGGCGGGACAAGGAGACTTTCAATGCAAGAACAGAACGTAGCACCGATCGAGTTTGCCAACGTCACTGCGGCGCAGCGGACCAACCGTGTGCTGCGCAACACCTACCTGCTGCTCGCGATCTCGATGATCCCGACGGTCGTCGGTGCGTGGTTCGGCGTGGCCTCCGGCCTGTCGCAGACCATGCTCGCGAGCCCGATGATCTCGCTGGTGGTGTTCCTGGTCGGCTCGTTCGGCTTCATGTATGCGATCCAGCGCAACAACGAGAGCGGGCTGGGCGTCGGGCTGCTGCTCGGCTTCACGTTCTTCATGGGCGTGATGCTGTCGCGCCTGATCGGCATCGTGCTCGGCATGAAGACCGGGGCGACGCTGATCGGCATGTCCTTCGCCGGCACCGCGCTGATCTTCTTCGGCATGGCCACGCTCGCGACGGCGATCAAGCGCGATCTCTCCGGCCTGGGCAAGTTCCTGTTCATCGGCGCGATGATCACCTTCTTCGCGATGCTGGTGATGGTGTTCTTCCCGGTGCCGGCGCTGATGCTTGCGCTGCTCGTGATGATGCTGGTGATCTTCTCGCTGTACATGATGTACGACATCAACCAGGTCGTGCGCGGCGGCGAGACCAACTACATCACCGCGACGATGCAGATCTACCTCGACGTCTACAACGTCTTCTCGGCGCTGCTGTCGATCCTCGGCATCACCAACCGCGAGTAAGCGGAACCGCGGCATCGCTTCACGCAAGGGCGGCCTGCGGGCCGCCCTTTCTTTTCCATGCAGCGGGCGGGCGGACGCGCGCCGGGCCGCCCCCGCGTCCGGTTCAGGCGCACGCGATCAGTCGCGCTCGAACAGCGCGATCGACTCGACGTGCGAGGTGTGCGGAAACATGTTGACCGCGCCGGCCGCCTTGAGCGCGTAGCCGAACTCGCCGACCAGCAGGCCGGCATCGCGCGCGAGCGTCGCGGGGTTGCAGGACACGTAGACGATGCGCCGCGGCGCCGCCGCGCCCTGGGCGCCGAGTGCCTTGACGAGCGCCACCGCGCCCTCGCGCGGCGGGTCGATCAGCGCCTTGTCGAACCTGCCCCAGGCGGCCAGCGCCGCGGCGTCGGGGGCGAACAGGTCGGCCGCGTGGAACGTCGCGCGCGCGGCCAGGCCGTTGGCCGCCGCGTTGGCGCGCGCGCGCTCGACCAGGCCGGCGCTGCCCTCGACGCCCGTGACCGCGCGCGCGCCGCGCGCGAGCGCGAGCGTGAAGTTGCCCAGCCCGCAGAAGAAATCGGCGATGTGCTCGCCCGGCTGCGGGTCGACCAGGCGCACCGCGCGCGTGACCAGCACCTCGTTGACGGCCTGGTTGACCTGGGTGAATTCGGTCGGATGGAACGGCATGCGCACGCCGAAGCCCGGCAGTTCGTAGTCGAGCGCCGGCGCGTCGAGCGGCCAGAACGGCCGCGCGCTCGCCGGGCCGGCCGGCTGCAGCCAGGCCTGCACGCCGTGCGTCTCGGCAAAGCGGCGCAGCAGCGCCTCGTCGTCGGCGCTCGGCGGCAGCAGCACGCGGAACACCAGCACGTCGACGCGCGCGCCGACGGCGAGCTCGACCTGCGGCACGCGGTCGCGGATCGACAGGCCTGCGACCAGGTCGCGCAGCGGCATGAGCAGCGCCGCGATGCGCGCCGGCAGCACGTGGCATTCGCGCATGTCGGCCACGTAGCTGCTGCGGCGCTCGTGAAAGCCGACCAGTACCCCGCCCTTCTTCGGCACGTGGCGCACCGACAGGCGCGCGCGCTGGCGGTAGCCCCAGGCCGGACCCTCGATCGGCCGCAGCATGCGCTCCGGGGCGACCCGCCCGATGTGGCGCAGGTTGTCCTCGAGGACGCGCTGCTTGATCGCCACCTGGGTGCGGATCTCCGCATGCTGCAGCGAGCAGCCGCCGCAGACCCCGAAATGCGCGCAGCGCGGCGCGACCCGCGCGGGCGAGGCGTGGCGCAGCGCGACCAGCTGCGCGTTGTCGAACTTCTCGCGGCGCCGGTACGGCGACGCGACGACCCGCTCGCCCGGCAGCGCGCCGTCGACGAAGACGACCTTGCCGTCCAGGCGCGCGACGCCGCGCGCCTCGTGATCGACCGACTCGATCTCGAGGACGCCGGCATAGCCGGCCGCCGGCGCGGCCGCGCGCCCCGGCGTCACGCCGCCCGCGGCGTCGTCATGCATGCGCGGGCCAGGCCGCGAGGTATTCGCGCCAGTGCGCCTGCGGCATCGCCTCGAGGGCGGCGCGCACCAGGGCCTCCTCGCGCGCGTGCGCCTCGCGCGACAGGATGCCGCGCATCCGCTGGAAGCGCAGGTAGACCAGCCAGGTGTTGACCACGTCGGTCTCGCAGTAGTTGCGGATCTCCGCCAGGCGCCCGGCCCGGTAGGCGCCCCAGACCGCAGAGCCGTCCATGCCGAGCTTGCCGGGGAATCCCATCAGCTTGGCGAGCGCGTCGAGCGGCGCCGCCGCGCGCGGCTGGTACAGCGCGAGCAGGTCCATCAGGTCGAGGTGGCGCGCGTGGTAGCGCGAGATGTAGTTGTTCCACTTGAATTCGCGGTCGTCCTCGCCCTGGTCCCAGTAGCGCTCGGCGACGACGCCGTGGACCAGACCGCGGTAGTGCAGCACCTGCGCGTCGAAGCCCTGGCCGTTCCACGACACCAGCTGCGGCGAGAACTTCTCGATGCCGTCGAAGAAGCGCTGGATCAGCTCCGCCTCGCCGTCGGCCTCGCTGCCGATGCTCCACACCTTCCAGCTCTCGCCGGCGCGCAGCACGCAGGAGATCGCCACCACGCGCTGCAGGTAATGCGGCAGGAAGTCGCCGCCGGTCTGCGCGCGCCGCTGGTGGAACGCAATCTCGGCGACCTCGTCGTCGGAGAGGCGCGCGGGCAGCGACTGCAGGCGGCGCACGCCGGCGACGTCGGGAACGGTCTCGATGTCGAACACCAGCACCGGATTCATGGCCGTCCGCCCCGTCGGCGCGGCCGCGCGCCCGCACGCCTCATCAGCGCTGCTCCGGGAGCAGCTTGAGCGGGTCGACCGGCCGGCCCTGGCGCCGGATCTCGAAGTGCAGCTTGGGCGCGTCGGCGTCGGTGCTGCCGGCCTCGGCGATCTTCTGGCCGCGCGTGACCGTCTGGCCTTCCTTCGCCAGCAGCACGCTGTTGTGGGCGTAGGCGGACAGGTAGGTGTTGTTGTGCTTGATGATGATCAGGCGCCCGTAGCCGCGCAGGCCCTGGCCGCTGTAGACCACGCGGCCGGGACCCGCGGCGAGCACCGGATCGCCGACCTTGACCGCGATGTCGATGCCCTTGTTGGTGCCGTTCTCGCTGAACTGGCCGATGATGCGCCCGGCGGCCGGCCAGGCCCAGGCCACCGCATCGTCCTCGGCCGGCCGCGCCGGCTCGGCGGGCTTGGGCGCCGGCTCCGCGGGCTTGGGCGCCGGTGCGGCCGCCGGCGGCGGCGCCGGCCGCGTCGCGTCGCGCTGCTGCATCGCCGCGTAGGTCTCGTCGCTGTAGGGACGCTTCGCACCCGAGGGCTCGGTGCGCGGCGCGGCGCGTCCCGCCGCGGCCGGCGCGGTGCCGGCCGGCGCGATCGGGCGCACGACGACGCCGGCATCGGCCGCCGCCCCGGGCGGCGGCGTCACGCGCAGCACCTGCCCGACCTGGATCAGGTTCGGATTGGCGAGGTTGTTCCAGGCCGCGAGGTCCTTGTAGTCCTGGCCGTGGTCGAGCGCGATGCCGTAGAGCGTGTCGCCGCGCCGCACGGTGTAGAAGTCCGGGCCGGCTGCCGGC
>JAEUOS010000176.1 GCA_016790695.1 Burkholderiales bacterium | reverse complement strand
TCGCACAAATCCGGTGCAATGGGCCGACATGCCGCCTCGCCCTGGTGCACCGAGACCGCCAGAATGCCGTGAAAACAACCACTTCCAGATCCGCTGTGCGTGCTAGACTCATCTGTAGCAAGAACAGTACCCACTGGCAATGGTCAACACAAAAATCATCGATGACCTCAATGAGCGCGTCTCCAGGTTCCTGCAGCAGACGCCGGCGGCCGAAATCGGCCAGAACCTGAAGGCCGCGCTCGGCGCGTCGCTGGCGCGCCTGGACCTGGTGACCCGCGAGGAATTCGATCTGCAGGCGCAGGTGCTGGCACGCACCCGCGAGAAACTCGCCGCCCTCGAAGCACGGGTGGCAGAGCTGGAGCGCCGCGCCGCCGGATCGTAGGCGCGCGGGACCAGCCGCCCTGCCGATGCGCGCATGAGTCTCGCGATCCTCGCATCGCGGGCGCTCGACGGCATGGCCGCCCCCGCGGTCGCCGTCGAGGTGCATCTCGCGGGCGGGCTGCCGACGTTCACCATCGTCGGACTGCCCGACGCCGAAGTCCGCGAATCGAAGGACCGCGTGCGCGCGGCGCTGCAGACGGCCCGCTTCGAGTTCCCGGCGCGCCGCATCACCGTCAATCTCGCCCCCGCGGACCTGCCCAAGGAGTCCGGCCGCTTCGACCTGCCGATCGCGCTCGGCATTCTGGCCGCGTCCGGACAGATTCCCGCCGACCGCCTTGCCGACTACGAGTTCGCGGGCGAACTGTCCCTGACCGGCGAGCTGCGCGCGGTGCGCGGCGCGCTGGCGATGACGCTCGGCGCCGGGCGCGCCGGCCGCACCTTCATCCTGCCGCGCGAAAGCGCGGCCGAGGCAGCCCTCGCGGGCTCCGCCCGCATCCTGCCGGCCGATTCGCTGCTGCAGGTCTGCGCGCACCTGACGGGCTCGCGCCCCTTGTCCGAACAGCCGCCGGCGCCGGCGCGCACGATGGCGGCCGCACCGGACCTCGACGAGGTCAAGGGTCAGGCGCACGCCAAGCGTGCCCTGGAGATCGCCGCCGCGGGATCCCATTCGATTCTCATGGTCGGGCCGCCCGGTACCGGAAAGTCGATGCTGGCAACGCGCCTGGCGGGGCTGCTGCCGGCAATGAGTGTTGCCGAAGCGGTCGAGTCGGCCGCCGTGCAGAGCATTGCCGGACGCTTCCGCATCGACACCTTCGGGCAGCGCCCGGTGCGCAGCCCCCATCACACCGCCTCGGCAATCGCGCTGATCGGCGGCGGCAGCACCCCGCGACCGGGGGAAGTCTCGCTCGCGCATCATGGCGTGCTGTTCCTCGACGAGTTGCCGGAGTTCGACCGCCGCGTGCTCGAGGTGTTGCGCGAGCCGCTCGAGGCGGGCCGCGTCACCATCTCGCGCGCCGCGCGCCAGGCCGATTTCCCGGCCCAGTTCCAGCTGGTTGCCGCGATGAATCCCTGTCCCTGCGGCTACCTCGGCCATGCCTCCGGCAGATGCCGTTGCACCCCCGACCAGGTGCAGCGCTACCGCGCGCGCATCTCCGGGCCGCTGCTGGACCGGATCGACCTGCATGCCGACGTGCCCGCGCTTTCGGAGGAGGAACTGCTGGCGGCGGCGCCGGCGGAGCCCAGCGCCAGCGTGCGCGAGCGCGTCGCGGCGGCCAGCGAACGCCAGGGGGCGCGCCAGGGCAAGTCCAACGCGCGTCTCGCGGTCGGCGAGATCGACACGCACTGCCGCCCCGCGGCCGACGCCGCGCAGCTGCTGCGCCAGGCGATCACGCGCCTTTCCCTCTCACCACGCGCCTACCACCGCATCCTCAAGGTGGCGCGCACCATTGCCGACCTCGCCGGCGCCGATGCGATCAGCGCCGCGCACGCGGCCGAGGCGATACAGTATCGCCGCGGCCTGGAGACCGGCTGACGTCCCCCGCAACCAAGAAAGGTTCCCATGGCCGAGATTCACATCGAACGCGCGCACACCATGCCGCACAAGAAGGCTCGCGAAGCGGCCGAAGGCTTTGCGCGCCAGCTCGACGAGAAGTTCGACCTGGAGTCGGCATGGGAGGGCGACACCATGCACTTTCGGCGCGCCGGCGTCGACGGCTCCCTGGTGCTGGAAAAGCACAAGGTCGTCATTCGCGCGCGCCTGGGCCTGCTGCTGTCGGCCTTCAAGTCGCGGTTCGAGGAGCACATCCACGACAACCTCGACCGCATCTTCGACGGCCACGCCGCGCCGGCGAAGAAGACCGCGGCCCGACCCGCGAAGAAGCGCCCGGGCTGACGCCCGCGTGCCCGGGGCGCGGGCGGCGGCGGGCGTCCTACTTGAGGGATTCGATGAGGTCGATGTATTCCTGCATCGCCTCGTCCGCGCCCTTGCCCTTGAGCGCGGCCCAGGCGTCGAACTTCATGCGCCCGACCATGTCGGTGAAGCCGGGGCGCTTGCCGCCGTTGTCACCTTCGGTGGCCTGCTTGTACAGGCCGTAGATCTTGAGCAGGGTCTGGTTGTCGGGCTTCTCCGGCAATTCCTTGGACTCGGCGACGGCCTTCTCGAAACTGGCCTTGAGGTCGGACATGGTTGCTCCTGTTTGCGGTTGACTTGATCCTCGTGCTCCGGCTGCGGGACATCGTGCCGCGCCCGCGGCAGCGGTAGTGCGGCAGTGTAGCCCATGGGCACGCGCGCCCATGCGCGGCGGGCCCGGCGTCGGGCGGTGCTGCTACCATGACCGCCATGTCCGCGCCGGAGAAATCGCCCATGTCCGCCATCGAACAGGTCCTCAAGTGGGCCGGCACGCTGCCGCTGGACCGCATCGCCCAGTACCTGCCGCTGGACCGCCTGCCGCTGGACAAGCTCGCCGGCAACGCCTTCGAGGCGATGGGCGAGTACAAGAATCGCGAGCGCATGTCGAGCATCGACACCGCGTGGCTGCGCATGGACGGGCCGACCAACCTGATGATGATCGTCGGCGTGATGATGTTCGCCGCCCCGATGGACGTCGAGCGCTTCAAGCGCACCCTCGCGCACCGCCTGCTGCGCTACCAGCGCTTCCGCCAGCGGGTGGTCCAGGACGCGACCGGCGCCTACTGGGTCGATGACGACCATTTCGACATCGACAACCACGTGCACACCGTCAACCTGCCGGCGCCCGGCGACAAGTCCGCCCTGCAGGCATTGGCCGCGGCGCTCGCGACCCAGTCGCTGGATCACAACAAGCCCTTGTGGACCATGACGGTGGTGGAGCGCTATTCCGGACACGGCGCCGCCGGCAGCGCGGTGATCGTGCGCATCCATCACTGCATCGCCGACGGCATCGCCCTGATCGGCGTGATGCATTCGCTCACCGACGAGGGACCCGATGCACCCGAGGAGGGGGACGCCGCGTCGCATCGCGCCGCGCGCCGCCCCGGCGCCGGCCGCGCTGCGCGGGACCGCGACATGCTCGAGCGCCTGGTCGAGCCCCTCGGCGACGCTGCCGCCAGGGCGCTCGCCAAGTCGGGCGAATTCTGGAGCCGGTACCAGGACATGCTGTCGCATCCCGACAAGGTCGCCGACGCGGCCAAGGTCGCGGCGGACGTCACCACCGAGCTCGCCGCGCTCACCCTGCTGCCGGCCGATTCGCCGACCAGCCTCAAGGGCACGCCCTCGGCAATCAAGCGCGTGGCGTGGAGCGAGCCGATGTCCCTGCCCGACATCAAGGCGGTGTGCAAGGTGCTGGGTGTTTCGGTCAACGACATCCTGTTGTCCTGCTGCGCCGGCGCGTTCGGCGCCTATCTGCGCGCGCGCGGCGAGGCCACCGACGGGGTGGAGGTGCGCGGCATGGTGCCGGTCAACCTGCGGCCGCGCGAGCAGGCGCACACGCTGGGCAACCAGTTCGGGCTGGTGCTCCTGGCGCTGCCGGTCGGCATCGAGAACCCGTTCGTGCGGCTCTACGAGG
This sequence comes from Burkholderiales bacterium, assembly GCA_016790695.1. Classification (GTDB taxonomy): domain Bacteria; phylum Pseudomonadota; class Gammaproteobacteria; order Burkholderiales; family JAEUOS01; genus JAEUOS01. The sequence continues at coordinate 3,801 of JAEUOS010000176.1, read as the reverse complement.
TCAAGCGCCGCATGGACGAGCTCAAGGGCTCCTACCAGGCCGCGATCTCGATGGGCATCCTGGGCGCCGTCGGGTTCCTGCCGCGACCGCTGCAGAAGCAGGTCCTCGACATCTTCGCGACCAAGGCCTCGGCCGTGATGACCAACGTGCCCGGCCCGCAGAAGCCCTTGTACCTCGCCGGCAACCTCCTCGAGCAGCAGATGTTCTGGGTTCCGCAGACCGGCGACATCGGCGTCGGGGTGTCGATCCTTTCCTACAACAGTCGGGTCCAGTTCGGATTGATCGCCGACCGCAATTTCGTCGCCGAGCCGGCGCGCATCGTCGACCGGTTCGCGCCCGAGTTCGAGAAGCTGGTGTTCTACCTGCTCGTCAACGGCAAGCCGCCGGGAAGCCCGGGCGACGCACCAAAGCCCACCGCGCGCCGGCCGGCGCGCGCCGCCAGGGCGGTACGACCCCCGGGGCGGTCGCGCGCGCGCTGAACCCCGCCCGACACCCGCACACGCCGGCATGAAGCGACTGTTCGTCTACGGCACCCTGCGCCGCGGCGGCAGCAACGACATCGGGCGCCTGGTGCCGGAGGCAAAGCGCCTGTCCGTCGCGCGCGTGCGCGGAACGCTCTACGATCTCGGCGCCTACCCGGCGCTGGTCATCAGCGCCGCGGCCGGCTGGGTCGCCGGCGAGGTCTATGCCGTCCCCGACGCCGGCTGGCCGAGACTCGACGCGCTCGAAGGCGTTGCCGACGACCGCCATCCCGACGGCGAATACTTTCGCGTCGTCGCGTCCGTCGAGTTGCAGGACGGCAGCACGGCCGAATGCGAGATCTACGTCGCCAATCCGGCCGTGCTGCGGCTGGACCGCCCGATCGCGAGCGGCGACTGGCTGGTTCACGCCGCCGGCGCCGGCGGCCGGCCTGGCTAGCCCGTCATTGCGCGAGGTACGCGCCGGCCAGTCGCTCGAACAGGCGCTTCGCATCGCCCGCCAGATAGGGCGCCACCATGCTCATCGCGTGGTAGACACCGCGCCCCATCGACTGGCCGTCGATCGGCTTGCGCGGGTTGCGCACGTACTCGAACGAGAGCCAGTAGGTCGCGATCAGCACCATGTTGCCCGACAGCGCCGCGATCTCGGCATCGCTCGCGGCCAGCTCGCCCGATTCCCGCATGCCCAGCGCGAGTTGCCGCGCCACCCGGAAGCTGTCTTCGAGGATGCGCCGGAAGTGCGTCTCGACGATGCGATTGCGCGACAGCAGGTCGTTCAAGTCCCGGTAGATGAACCGGTACTTCCAGATGAGCTCGAACACCAGGTGCAGGAACAGCCACGCGTCTTCCACCGAGATGGGGCGGCGCGCCGGCGAGGCCAGCAGCGCATCCATCTCGCGCTCGAAATCGACGAACAGGGCATTGACGATCTCGTCCTTGTTGCGAAAGTGGTAGTACAGGTTGCCCGGCGAGATGTTCATTTCATCACCGATCATGCTGGTGGTGACGTTCGGCTCGCCGAAATCGTTGAACAGCCGGTGCGACAGCTCGAGGATCTTTTCGCGCGTGCGTCGTTTGGGTTTTTGTTCGGCCATCGGCCACTCTCGTCGGCCCGGGGATATGGGAGAATATCACTGCGTTGCTGAGGCGCCACACTTGTCGCCCGCGGCGGAAAAATTTGTTGTTTCAAACCAATAACTTAATTAGACTTTTTGGTCTGAATTCTATTTGACGGTGCGCCCGGCTCGCGGCGTGCCCGCGGATATCGCCATGAAACATCGCCTGCCTTCCCGCCTCCTGCTCGCCGGCCTCGTTGCCGCGCTGTTCGCCTCGACCAGCGTCCACGCCCAGGACGCGACGCTCGATCGCGCCCGGCAGATGCTCGACACCCAGCGCGGCCAGGGCAAGGGGGCGTACGAACTGCTGGCGCCGCTGGAACAGGCGCGCGCGGGAGAGCCGCGCTACGACTACCTGCTCGGTCTCGCGGCCATCGATGCCGGCGAGTTCACCCGCGCGGTCTTCGCCCTCGAGCGCGTGCTCGCGGTCGAGCCCAATCATCCGCAGGCGCGCGCGGAGATCGCGCGCGCCTACTTCCTGATGGGCGAGAACCGCACCGCCCGCGCGGAATTCGAGGCCGTCAAGGCCTCCCGGCCGCCGGGCGAGGTGGTGGCGACGATCGATCGCTTTCTCAATGCCCTCGACGCGCGCGAAGCGCCGCGGCGCTCGGGCTGGAGCGGGTATCTGGAAGCCGGGGTCGGCTACGACACCAATGCCAACGCCGCATCGGGTGCCACCGGCTTCGCGATTCCGGCGCTGCCGGCGTTCGTGTTCAACGGCGGCCGCCGGCACGACAGCTTCCTCACGCTCGGGGGCGGCGTCAGCGGACGCCACGTGCTGTCGAACGCGTGGCAGCTATTCGCCAATGCCAACCTGTTCCGCCGCTACAACAGCCAGGTCGATGCCGCCGACATCGGCAGCATCGGCGGCGACGTCGGTGCCGCCTACCTCAGAGGCGATCACGAAGTCTCCGCGGCCGTCCAGGTGCAGCAGTTCGAGGTCGACAACCGGCGCTTCCGCGAGGCGTTCGGCGGGGTGCTGCAGTGGCGCTACACCCTGTCGCAGACGCAGCAGGTCTCCGCCTACGCCCAGTGGACCCGCCTGACCTACCCGAACCAGCCCAATGTCGTGCCCGGCGCAGGCGTGCCGATGCAGACCGACCGCAACGCCGACCGCATGGTCGTCGGCGGCGCCTGGGTGAATTCGTTCTCGGGCCAGTACACGCCGACGGTGTTCGCCGGCGCCTACATCGGCGAGGAAAAGCTGCACACCGCCGCCTACCCGGAGTTCGGGCACAAGCTCTTCGGCGTGCGCGTGGGCGGCCAGGTCAACCTGAACCAGCAGACCAACGTCTTCGCGACCCTGTCCTACGAGGATCGTCGTTACGGTTATCCCGCCTCCGGCGTCAACCTGCTGCTGTTCCCGTACAACCGTCTCGACCGCGAGTGGAACGCTCGCCTCGGGGCAAACTACAATGTTTCCGGCAACTGGACCGTGTCGCCGGCGCTGGCCGTGACCGAGAACCAGTCCAATGTCGTCTCCAGCGCATACCGGCGCACCGTGACATCGGTCACGCTCCGCTACGATTTCCGCTGACCGTGCCTCTGTGGTGACGTTTTTTTACTTGGCGTCCCCGCCCGCGCGAGCGTAGACTGACTTCTTAGTACCGACCTTTCGCCGAGAGTTGGCCATGCCGAACGAATCCGCGTTTCCCAAGAGCCTGCTGGCCGCCGCGCTGTCGGCGGCGTTTCCGACCGTCGTGCATGCGCAGGCGGTCGCCCGCGTCGACTTCGCCGCCGGCAACGTCACCGCGCAGGGCACCGACGGCCGCGCGCGCCAGTTGACCAAGGGCGCCGAAGTGCGTGTCGGCGAGACGGTGAGCACCCAGAACGGGCGCGCCCAGATGCGCTTCTCCGATGGTGCCTACGTTTCCCTGCAGCCGCAGACCGACTTCAAGATCGACAACTACGTCTTCGAGGGTCGCGGCACGCCCAACGAAAGCGCGGTGATGAGCCTGCTCAAGGGCGGCATGCGCACCATCACCGGACTCATCGGGCGCACCAATCGCGACGGCTATCGTCTGCAGACCAGTACCGCCACCGTTGGCATCCGCGGCACCCAGTACTCGATCACCTACGACGCCGGCGGCAGCGTGACCATGTTCGTCGCCGACGGCGCGATCGCGGTGTCCAACCAGTCCGGTACCACGGTCGTGCCAGGCGGGCGCAGCGTCACCGTCAACAATCAGAATTCCGCGCCTGTCACC
>JAEUOS010000128.1 GCA_016790695.1 Burkholderiales bacterium | reverse complement strand
CCTATGGCAATGCGCCTGTGCCGGCAGTGCAGGCGCCGGCCGCGAAGCCGGTGTGCGGCAACTGCGGCGTCGTCGAGGCCGTAATCGAAACCGAGAAGCCCGGCGACGGCTCCGGCATCGGCATGGCCGGCGGCGCCCTCGGCGGCGCCGTCGTCGGCAAGCAGTTCGGCAAGGGGCGCGGCCAGGACTTCATGACCATCCTGGGTGCGCTCGGCGGCGCCTATGCCGGCCACCAGGTCGAGAAGAACGTGCGCGCGACCAAGTCGTACGAGGTGCGCGTGCGCATGGAAGACGGCAGCGTGCGCAGCATCACCCAGAGCGCGCCGCCGGCCTGGCGCAACGGCGACCGCGTCCGCGTCGACGGCAGCGCGATCAGCCTGTCGTACTCGTAGCGCGGCGGCGCCGGCGACGGCGCGTGCAACAATCGAGGGCGGTCCGACGGGCCGCCCTCCTTTTTCGCCCCAGCGCGACCGATGCCGCTTTCCGCCCTGCTGTTGATCCTGGTCGCCGCCTGGTGCCACGCCACCTGGAACCTGTTCCTCAAGAAGAGCGGCGGCGGCGGCATCGCCTTCTTCTGGCTCGTGGCCGGATTCGAGTCGGTCATCTACCTGCCGCTGGCGGCCTTCCTGATCGCAACCACCGGCTACCGGCCCGACGCGGCGGCACTCGGCATGATGCTGGGCTCGGCGCTGATCCACGTCGCGTACTTCGCCTTCCTCGACCGCGGTTACCGCAGCGGCGACCTCTCGGTGGTCTACCCGCTCGCGCGCGCGAGCGGTCCGCTGCTCACCATCGTGACCGCGATCGTCCTCCTGGGCGAACGCCCGGCGCCGCAGGCGCTGCTCGGCGCGCTGGGGATCGGCGCGGGCGCGCTGCTGCTCTCGGGCAACCCGGTCGCGCTGTTCCGCCGCGGCGGCCAGGGCATCGGCTTCGCGCTTGCCACCGGCGCGATGATCGCCGTCTACACCGTCTGGGACCGGCAGGCGGTGGCCGCGCTCCTGATCCCGCCGGTGATCTTCTACTGGGGCTCGATCGTGCTGCGCCTGCTCGTCACCACGCCGGCCAGCCTGAAGCGGATCGACCAGGTGCGCGCGATCTGGCGCGCCGACCGGCGCGCGGTGATCGCGGTGGCGGTACTCTCGCCGCTCTCGTACTGCCTCGCGCTCTACGCGATGCAGGTCGCGCCGCTGTCCTACGTGGCGCCGGCGCGCGAGACCAGCATCCTCGTCGCCGCGCTCTACGGCACCCACCTGCTCAAGGAGGGCGATGTCGCGCGCCGCCTGACGGCGGCGCTGCTGATGGTCGCCGGACTGGCAGCGATCGCACTGGCCTGACGGCACCGCGCGGCGCGACCGGCTACTGCGCCTCGTCGATCCACATCATCTGGATCGCCTCGAGGATCTTCTCGCCCGAGCGGTTGGGATCGTCGGCGAATCCGGGCAGCGCGCACACCCAGGCGTGCAGATCGGTGAAGCGCACCTTGAGCGGGTCGACGTCCGGATGCGCCTCGGCGAGCGCGATGGCGAGTTCGCGCGAATCGGTCCACTTCATCGCTTGCCTTCCTTGGCCATGTTGATGGTGTAGCGGGGAATCTCGATCACCAGGTCGGCCGCGCCCAGCACCACCTGGCACGACAGCCGGGAATTCGGTTCCAGGCCCCACGCCTTGTCGAGCAGGTCGTCCTCCTTCTCCTCGGACGGCGCGAGGGTGTCGAAGCCCTCGCGCACGATCACGTGGCAGGTGGTGCAGGCGCAGGACTTCTCGCAGGCGTGCTCGATCTCGACCTCGTTCGCCAGCAGGGCATCGCACAGGCTGGTGCCGGCGGGGGCGTCGATGACCGTGCCTTCGGGGCACAGTTCGACGTGGGGCAGGACGACGATCTGCGGCATGCTGTCTCCGGCTAGGTGCCGATCTCGTCCAGCGTGCGGCCGGCGAGGACCGCCTTGACCGAGCGGTCCATGCGCCGCGCCGCGAACTCGCCGGTGCCGTGATTGAGGTCGGCGATCGCGGCCTTGATCGCGAGGTGGTCGTCGCCGGCGGCGCAGGCGGCGAGGCGCTCGACGAGTGCCGCGATCGCGCCGCGCTCGCCCGGGTCGAGCAGGTCGCCGTCGGCGGCCAGCGCCGCGCGCGTGGCGGCGATGATCTGCTCGGCCTCGACCTGCTGCTCGCGCAGCGCGCGCGCCTTGAGGTCGTCGGCCGCGCGCTCGAAGGACTCGGCGAGCATGCGCGCGACCTCGTCGTCGGCCAGGCCGTAGGACGGCTTGACCGCGATCTGCGCCTTCACGCCCGTGGTCTTCTCCTCCGCCGACACCGACAGCAGGCCGTCGGCGTCGACCTGGAAGGTGACGACGATGCGCGCGGCGCCGGCGACCATCGGCGGGATGCCGCGCAGTTCGAAGCGCGCGAGCGAGCGGCAGTCGGCGACCAGGTCGCGCTCCCCCTGCACGACGTGGATCGCCATCGCGGTCTGGCCGTCCCGGAAGGTCGTGAACTCCTGCGCGCGCGCGACCGGAATCGTCGAGTTGCGCGGAATCACGCGCTCGGTGAGGCCGCCCATGGTTTCGAGGCCGAGCGAGAGCGGGATCACGTCGAGCAGCAGCCAGTCGTCGTCGCCGCCGCGGTTGCCCGCGAGCAGGTTGGCCTGCATCGCCGCGCCGAGCGCGACCACCTCGTCCGGATTGAGGTCGGTGAGCGGTTCGCGCGCGAACAGCAGGCGCAGCGCCTGCCGCACCTGCGGCATGCGCGTCGAGCCGCCCACCAGCACCACGCCCTTGACGTCGGCGGCGGCGAGCGCCGCGTCGCGCAGCGCCTTGCGCGTGGCCACCAGCGTCTTCTTGAGCAGCGGCTCGGTCAGCGCCTCGAACATCTTGCGCGTCACGTGCAGCGCCAGCACCTGGCCGTCGGCGAGCGGCACGTTGAAGAAGGTCGACTCGAGCTCGGTCAGGCGCTCCTTGGCCTGGCGCGCCTCGACCAGGAGGCGCCGCCGCAGCGCGCCGTGCACGCCGCCGAGGCGCGCCTCGCGCGCCGCCCATTCGGCGAGCGCCGCGTCGAAGTCGTCGCCGCCGAGCGCGGAGTCGCCGCCGGTCGACATCACCTCGAAGACACCCTTCGACAGGCGCAGGATCGAGATGTCGAAGGTGCCGCCGCCGAGGTCATAGACCGCATAGACGCCCTCGGCGGCGTTGTCGAGCCCGTAGGCGATCGCCGCCGCCGTCGGCTCGTTGATCAGGCGCAGCACCTCGAGGCCGGCGAGCCGGGCCGCGTCCTTGGTTGCCTGACGCTGCGCGTCGTCGAAATAGGCGGGCACCGTCACCACCGCCCCCATCAGCTGTCCGCCGAGGGTCTCCTCGGCGCGCGCGCGCAGGACCGCGAGGATGTCGGCCGACACCTCGACCGGGCTCTTGTCGCCGGCGCGGGTGCGGATCCGAAGCATGCCGGGCGCGTCGACGAATTCGTAGGGCAGCGCGGCGCCGCCGGCCGCCTTGCGGACATCGTCGAGGCCGCGCCCCATGAAGCGCTTGACCGAGACGATCGTGTTGGCCGGATCGACCACCGCCTGCGCGGCGGCGGCATCGCCGACCGCGTTGACCCCGCGCGCGTCGTAGCGCACGACCGAAGGCAGCAGCGGCCGCCCCTGGTGGTCGACCAGCACGCGCGCGCTGCCGCTGACGACCGCGGCCACCAGCGAATTGGTCGTGCCGAGGTCGATGCCGACCGCGAGCCGGTGCTCGTGCGGCGCGGTCGACATCCCCGGTTCGGCGATCTGCAGCAGCGCCATGGCGACGTTCAGGCGTCCTCGAGGACCGCGATCGCGTCCCCGATCTCGGCCTCGAGCCTGTCGAGGAACATCAGCTGGCGCACCGCCTCGGCGGCCGGCTGGTCCGCGCCGGCGTCGAGCAGCGCGCCCAGCCGCTCGTGCCGCGTGCGCCGGTCGTCGCGCAGGCGCGCGCGCAGCTCCTCCAGGGCGCCGAGGTTGCGTGCCGCGCGCGCGTCCTCCGCCGCCTCGCGCCATTCCATCTGGGCGGCGAGGAATCCCGGCTCCATCGCGGTGTTGCTCTCCCGCCCGAGGTCGACACCGCGCAGCTCGAGCAGGTGCGCGGCGCGCCGGAGCGGATCCTTCAGGGTCGAGAACGCCTCGTTGGCGCGCACCGACCACTGCATCGCGGCGCGCTTGTCGGCAGCCGTGGCGCCGGCGTGGCGATCCGGATGGACGCGGTTCTGCAGGTCGCGGTAGGCGCGCTCAAGCGCGCCGGCGTCGATGGCGAAGGCTGGCGCCAGTCCCAGCAGTTCGAAGTGAGAGCGTGGATTCATCGCGGGCGGACGGCGCGACGCGCGCCGCCCGCCCGCGCGGCGGCAGGCGGCGGCTGCCGCGGCGTCAGACGTGGAAGCTCTCGCCGCAGCCGCAGCGATCCTTCTCGTTCGGGTTGCTGAAGCGGAACCCCTCGTTCAGCCCCTCGCGCGCGTAGTCGAGTTCGGTGCCCTCGAGGTACACCAGGCTCTTGGGATCGACCAGGACCTTGACGCCGTGGCTCTCGAAGAGCCGGTCCTCGGGCTGGACCGCGTCGGCGAACTCGAGCTTGTAGGCCATGCCGGAGCAGCCGGTGGTCTTGACGCCGAGGCGCAGGCCGATGCCCTTGCCGCGGCGGGCGATGAAGTCGGCCACGTGCTTCGCGGCGCTTTCGGTGAGCGTGACTGCCATGTCGTGTCCTGCCTGCGTGGGCGCGGCTCAGGCGGCGCGCTTCTCGGCGACCGTGTGCTTCGCCTTGTAGTCGTCGATCGCCGCCTTGATCGCGTCCTCGGCCAGGATCGAGCAGTGGATCTTCACCGGCGGCAGCGCCAGTTCCTCGGCGATCTGCGTGTTCTTGATGCCCATCGCCTCGTCGAGCGTCTTGCCCTTGACCCATTCGGTGACGAGGCTCGACGAGGCGATCGCCGAGCCGCAGCCGTAGGTCTTGAAGCGCGCATCCTCGATGCGCCCGTCGGCGCCGACCTTGATCTGCAGCTTCATCACGTCGCCGCAGGCCGGCGCCCCGACCATGCCGGTGCCGACCGTGTCGTCGCCCTTGTCGAACGAGCCGACGTTGCGGGGGTTCTCGTAGTGGTCCAGTACCTTGTCGCTGTATGCCATCTCGCTGCCTCTCAATCAATTCTCGTTGTCGTCATCTTCCGGCATCGACCGGCGCCGCCGGCGATCCCGGACCATCGCGTCCGCGCAGGTGCGGATCCGCACCGCCGCGCGCCGTCAGTGCGCCGCCCACTGCACCGTGTTCAGATCGACCCCGTCCTTGTACATCTCCCACAGCGGCGAAAGGTCGCGCAGTTTACCAACCTTGGACCGGATCAGATTGACCGCGTAGTCGATCTCCTCCTCGGTGGTGAAGCGGCCGATGGTGAAGCGGATCGACGAATGCGCGAGCTCGTCGCTGCGGCCCAGGGCGCGCAGAACGTAGGACGGCTCCAGGCTCGCCGAGGTGCACGCGGAGCCGCTGGAGACCGCGATCTCCTTGATCGCCATGATCAGCGACTCGCCCTCGACGAAATTGAAGCTCATGTTGAGGTTGTGCGGCACCCGGTGCTCGAGGTCGCCGTTGACGTAGACCTCCTCCATCGCCGACAGGCCGCGGAGCAGCTTGTCGCGCAGCATGCGCACCCGCTCGTTCTCGGTGCCCATCTCCTCGCGCGCGATGCGGAAGCACTCGCCCATGCCGACGATCTGGTGGGTCGGCAGCGTGCCGGAGCGGAACCCGCGCTCGTGCCCGCCGCCGTGCATCTGCGCCTCGAGGCGCACGCGCGGCTTGCGGCGCACGTAGAGCGCGCCGATGCCTTTCGGACCGTAGGTCTTGTGCGCGCACAGCGACATCAGGTCGACCTTGAGGGTCGACAGGTCGATCGCGACCTTGCCGGTGGCCTGCGCGGCATCGACGTGGAAGATGATGCCGCGGGCGCGGCAGATCTCGCCGATCTCCGCGATCGGCTGGATCACGCCGATCTCGTTGTTGACGAACATGACCGACACCAGGATGGTGTCGGGGCGGATCGCCGCCTTGAACTTCTCGAGGTCGAGCAGGCCGTTCGGCTCGGGGTCCAGGTAGGTGACCTCGAACCCCTGGCGCTCGAGTTCGCGGCAGGTGTCGAGCACCGCCTTGTGCTCGATCGTCATCGTGATGATGTGCCGGCCCTTGGACTTGTAGAACTGGGCGGCGCCCTTGATCGCCAGGTTGTCGGACTCGGTGGCCCCGGAGGTCCAGACGATCTCCTTGGCGTCGGCGCCGATCAGGGCGGCGACGTTCTCGCGCGCCTCCTCGACCGCCGCCTCGGCGGTCCAGCCGTAGGCGTGCGAGCGCGAGGCCGGGTTGCCGTATTCCTCGGTGAGGAAGGTCGCCATGCGGCGGGCGACGCGCGGGTCGACCGGGGTGGTCGCCGAATAGTCCAGGTAGATCGGGAATTTCATTGCTGCACCGTGGGAGTGACGATAAGGTTCAGGCGATGACCGCGGAGCGGGCCGTGTTCCGGCGCCGCTCGACCACCACCGGCTGCGGCGGGGCGATGCCGGCGGCAGCCTCGCGCTCGCGCTGCTGGCGCACGAGGTCGGCCAGGGTCACCGATTCGAGGTATTCGTGCATCTTGCGGTTGAGCGTCGCCCAGAGGTCGTGGGTCATGCACTGGCCCTTGCGCACGCCGTCGTCCGCGAGGCCGCCGCCGACCCGGCCGGTTTCGTGGCAGTCCTGCCGCCCGCCGCACATGGTCGCGTCGAGCGGCTCGTCGACCGCCGCGATCACGTCGGCGACCGTGACGCGCTCGAGCACGCGCGCCATGGTGTAGCCGCCGCCGGGACCGCGCACCGAATCGACGATGCCGTGGCGCCGCAGCTTGCCGAACAGCTGCTCGAGATAGGACAGCGAAATGCCCTGGCGTTCGCTGATCGCGGCCAGGGTCACCGGGCCGTGGGTATCGCGCAGCGCCAGATCGATCATCGCGGTGACGGCGAACCGCCCCTTGGTGGTCAGTCTCATGGGTCGTACCTTTCGCAGAGGTCGTCGCCGCGGATGCCGTCCTGACGCCTGCACCTTGCCGGCCAGTATCCGAGCGAATGACTCAAGTATACCAATACCTGAATCTTTTGGTCAAGCTCTTTCCGGCCGGCGCCGTGGGCGCGTGCAATGCCCGGCACGTGTCGGCGCCGGCGGACCGCGCGCGGCGCCGGGCATCCCGGCGGGGCTCCCCGCCGGGTCTCCCCGCCGGGTCTCCCCGCTAGTGGTGCTCCATCAGGTCGCCGAATCCGACCACGCGATCATCGATGCCGGAGGCGCGCAGCGCGTGCCAGTAGGTGGCCGTGTTGATTGCGATCACCGGCTTGCCGAGGAACAGTTCGGCCGCCGCCGCCAGCCGGATCATCGACAGGTTGGTGCCGACCTGGATGATCGCATCGACGTCGTCACCATCGAGTTCGCGGATCGCCTGCCGGCACTGCGCGTCGGTAGCGTGCGCGATCAGCACCGGCGAGGGCCGCCGCAGGCAGACGTCGCGCACGACGGTGAAGCCGCAGTCCTCGTAGAAGCGGCGCACCTGCGCGTTGGCGACCGGGAAATACGGCGACAGGAAGGCGATCCGTCGCGCCTTGTAGACGTTCAGGGCGGCCTCGGTGGCGAACGATCCGCAGGACACGCCGACGCCGGCGCGCTCGGTCATCATCTTCAGGTACTTCTCGGCGCCGGCGCGGCCGTCCCAGAAAGTGGCGGCCGACATGCCCATGACCAGGTAGTCCATCTCGCAGCTCTTGAGCACGTCGACCGCCTGCAGCGTGGCGCCGTTGATGTTGCCCACCAGCTTCAGGAAGCTCTCGTTGTCGGTGACCGGATCGTTGGGAATGACGATGCGGCTGTAGTGGTTGGTGACGCCGCGCACCCGCAGATCGTCGAAGTCGGGCTGGACGATGGTGTTGGTCGACGGTCCCAGTACGCCGAATTTCTTGCGGTACCCCAGGTGATCGGGCATGCGTGGCTCCCTATTCGATCGCCGCGGCCTCGCGCAGGCTGGCGATCATCGAGTTGCGGATCAGGAATTCCCGCGTCGCCGCGGGGTCGGCGAGGAGATTGCGCATCTCCTCGATGCGCCGCTCGCGCGCGCTGCCGCTCTTCTGCGCCAGGTCCTCGCGGTTGCGGATGGTCTGCGCCTGCACGTACTTGTAGCAGACGGTGCGGCGCTGCCGTTCGTAGCGGTCGAGCACCGCGGGATCGGCACCGCCGAGGACGGCGAGCAGCTTGTCGGCGAGGTTGAGCACGTCGTGCAGGCCGCCGTTCATGCCCATGCCGCCGAGCGGATTGTTGATGTGCGCACTGTCGCCGGCGAGGAAGACGCTGCCGTCGCGGTAGCGCTTGGCGACGCGCTGGTGCACCCGGTAGATCGTGCGATGGCGCACCGGGTAGTCGCCGTCCCGTGCGGCGATGCGCTGCAGGCAGGCCTGGGTGTGGGCGTCGCCGACGATCTCGGCGTCGGCCATGGTCTCGGCCACCGGGATCAGCACGCGCCACAGTTCCGGCACGCGCAGCAGCACGAACCACTGGTCGGGGTCGGCCACGTAGTTGACGTTGGCGAGGTCGACGAAGCTCTGCTCGAACGGGTGCGGGGTGGTGACGCAGTAGAACTTCTCGGGGAAGGTCATGCCCTCGAACTCGATGCCCAGCCATTTGCGGATGATCGAGTTCGCGCCGTCGCAGGCGATCAGCCAGCGCCCCTCGTGGCGGCGGATCGCCAGCGGCGTCTCGGTGGCCACGCGCACGCCGGCGGCCGACTGCTCGACATGCACGACGCGCTCGTTGAAGGCGAGTTCGACGCCCGGCATGCCGGCCAGAAGTTCGGCGACGTGGCGCATCAGCTTCCACTGCTCGCACTGCAGCCGGTAGGGATTGCGCACCTCGCCGGCCAGTAACCCGAGGTCGAACGAGAACACCGCGCCGGTCGGCCGGTCGCGATGCTGGAACACCGGCGACTTCAGGCCGCGCGGCAGCATCCACGCGAGCAGGCCGAGATCCTCGAGCATGTCGAGCGTCGGCGGGTGGAAGGTCGAGGCGCGCAGGTCCTCTGCGGGCGCGGGCAGGCCCTCGATCAGGGTCACCGGCACCCCGCGACGGGCCAGATACAGTGCGCCGATCAACCCCACCGGACCGGCGCCGGCGATGAGCACCCGCTCGCTACCCATTTCGGTCTCCCGCGATGCCCGGCGGCCCGGTCTGCGGCACGCGCTGCCGCCGGACCGTGGCGACACGCCCGCGTCGCAACGTGAGCATTGTACACAACCGGAATCGGATTCGTGCCCCATCGCAGCGAGCAGATCAATTAAACACAATTGAATCAATTGGTTATGAGGATTCCACAAACCGCCGATTTACTTGAATCCCGCACATGTGCACAATCGAGTCCCAACCCGGCCGATGCACCGGCCGCGCACCGGCCGATGCCCATCCGGCATGCCGACCGCCGCCCCGAAAGGATTCCCACGATGCAGACCTTCGCCCACCGCCGCTCCACCCTGGCCCGCAAACTGCACGCCCAGGGCGCGTTCATCGTCGCGCCCGGCGTCTATGACATGGTGTCGGCGCGCGTTGCCGACCGCTTCGACTTCGACTGCCTCTACATGACCGGCTTCGGCGTGGTGGCCTCGGCCTACGGCCTGCCCGATGCGGGGCTTGCCACCTACTCGGACATGGTCGCGGTCGTCGAGCGCATCTGCGACAACATCGGCAAGCCGATCATCTGCGACGGCGACACCGGCTACGGCGGCCTGCTCAATGTGCGCCACACGGTGCGCGGCTACGAGCGCGCCGGCGCCTCCGGCATCCAGCTCGAGGACCAGGAGTTCCCGAAGAAGTGCGGTCACACGCTCGGGCGGCGCGTGATTCCGATGGCGGACATGGAGCGCAAGATCCGCGTCGCCGCCGACGCGCGCACCGACGAGAACTTCCAGATCGTCGCGCGCACCGACGCGCGCACCGGGCTCGGCCTCGACGAGGCGCTGCGGCGCGCCGAAGCCTATGCGCGCGCCGGCGCCGACGTGCTGTTCGTCGAGTCCCCGGAATCGGAGGAGGAGATGGCCGCGACCTGCCGCCGCCTCGGCGAGGCATGCGGCAAGCCGCTGCTCATCAACTGCGTCGAGGCCGGGCGCACACCGGTCCTGCCGCGTGCGCGCCTGAAGGCGCTCGGCTACGGGCTCGCGATCTATCCGGCCACCAGCCTGATGGCGGCCGTGCATGCGATGCAGCGCATCTACGGCTCGCTCCTGCCCGAGAAGGACGGCGTCACCCTCGAGGCGCCGCTGATCGAGTTCAAGGACCTCACCGGGCTGATGAATTTCGACGACGTCTACCGTTTCGAAGCAAAATACCGGGAAATCTAGACACGGAGCGCGCGATGGCACAAGCCGAGAAGGCCGACCTGGGAGCGGACTACAAGGAGGCCGGCTTCGGCGGGACGCTCGCCTTCGGGCGCCGGCCGGCGCTGGTGATCGTCGATTTCGTGCGCGCCTACATCGAGCCGGGCTCGCCGCTGTACGCCGGCTGCGAGAGCGCGTTCGCGTCCGCCAAGCGCGTGCTGGCGGCCGCGCGCGCGGCGCGCATCCCGGTGATCTTCACCGGGGTCGAGTACGAGCCCGGCGGCGTCAACGGCGGGGTGTTCTTCCGCAAGGTCGGCGCGCTCAGGGTCTTCGAGCGCGGCTCGCGCCTGGGCGAGTACTGCGACGGCCTGGAGCCGCGTCCCGGCGAATCGCTGCTGCTCAAGCAGTATGCGTCCGCGTTCTTCGGCACGCCGCTGGCGTCGACCCTGACCGCGCTCGGCGTCGACACGGTGATCATCACCGGCGTCTCGACCAGCGGCTGCGTGCGCGCCACCGCGCTCGACGCCTGCCAGCACGGCTTCATCCCCTACGTGGTGCGCGACGCGGTCGGCGACCGCGACCCGCGCCCGCACGAGGCCAACCTGTTCGACCTGCAGGCCAAGTACGCGGAGGTCGTGTCCGAGGCCGACATCGTTGCGCGCCTGGCGGCGCTGGGCCGCGCATGAACCGCGCCGGGGCCCGGCCGGTCCGCGGCCGCACGGCGCCCGCGCCCGCCGACCGGCCGGGATCGTGACCCTGCTCCTGCGCGCCGCGGCATTGCGCGCCATCGAGGCCGACGCGCTCGCCGCCGGTGCGCCGCTGATGCAGCGCGCGGGCCTGGCGGCGGCCGCCGAGGCCCGCGCCCTGCTCGCCGGCGCCGCCGGCCACCCGCCGCGCGTGCTCGTGCTCGCCGGTCCGGGCAACAACGGCGGCGACGCCTACGAGGTCGCGACGCACCTCCTGCGCGCGGGCTGCGCGGTGCATCTGGTCGCGCCGGCGGACCCGGCACGGCTGCCCGCCGATGCGGCGGCGGCGCGGCAGGCCTGGCACGCTGCCGGCGGCCGCGCCGGCGACTTTCCGCAGGCGCTCGCCGATGTCGACCTGATCGTCGACGGCCTGTTCGGCATCGGCCTGACACGCGCGATCGGACCGCCCTACGACGCGTGGATCGCCGCGGTCAACGCCGCGCGCAGGCCGGTCCTCGCCCTCGATGTCCCGTCGGGACTCGATGCCGACACCGGGTACGTGCACGGCTGCGCCGTGGCCGCCACGCGCACCGTCACCTTCATCGCCGACAAGCCCGGCCTGCACACCCACCACGGCCCCGACCTTGCCGGCACGGTGACCGTGGCGCCGCTGGCGCTGCGCCCGCAGCCGGCGCCCGGCGCCGACTGCGGCCATCTGCTCGACCGGCGCGCGTTCGCCGCGCTGCTGGCGCCGCGCGCGCGCAACACCCACAAGGGCACCTACGGCACCGTCGCCGTCGTCGGCGGCGCCGCGGGCATGGCCGGCGCCGCGCTCCTGGCCGGGCGCGCCGCGCTGCTGCTGGGTGCCGGCCGCGTGCTCGCGGGCCTGCTCGCGCCGGGCCTTGCCGTCGACCCGGCGTACCCGGAACTCATGCTGCGCGAGGCCGGCGCCGTCCTCGACGCGTGCCCCGACGCAGCGGTGGTCGGCCCCGGCCTCGGGGCATCCGATGCCGCCGCCGGCGCGCTGGCGCGCGCGATCGCGCTGCCCTGCGCGCTGGTGCTCGACGCCGACGCCCTCAACCTGATCGCCGCCGATGCCGGCCTTGCTGCCGCCGTCTCGCGCCGCGCCGGTGCCACCCTGATGACGCCGCACCCGCTCGAGGCGGCGCGCCTGCTCGGGCGCGACCTCGCCGCGGTGCAGCGCGACCGCATCGCCGCCGCGCTGGCGCTGGCCCGCCTGTACCGCGCCGCGGTGGTGGTCAAGGGCGCCGGCAGCGTCATCGCCTCGGCCGAGGGCGCCTGGTGGATCAACCCGACCGGCAATCCCGGCATGGCGAGCGCCGGCATGGGCGATGTGCTGGCAGGCATCGCCGGCGCGCTGGCCGCGCGCGCCGCGCCGCTGGCGGCCCTGCAGTGCGCCGTGTACCTGCACGGCGCCGCCGCCGACGCGCTGGTCGCCGACGGCATCGGCCCGGCCGGCCTGACGGCCGGCGAGACCATCGGCCGCGCGCGCGCCCTGCTCAACCGCTGGAGCGCGGGCTGAGGTCAGGCTGCGCGGCGCAGCCGCTCCGGATACGGATAGAGCATGTTGAGCGCCTGCGACATGCCGCCCTGCTGCACCAGGCGCACGTGCTCGCGCCGGAATTCGCGCGCGTGCTTCAGCCCGCATGAATGGGCGATCATGTCGATCTCCTTGTTCATGTTGATGCAGTAGTTGGCCACCCGCACGCTCTTCTCCTCGACCACCAGGCCGCGCTGCAGGCGCGGGTTGTGGGTGGTGATGCCGGTCGGGCAGGTGTTCTGGTGACAGCGCAGCGCCTGGATGCAGCCGAGCGAGAACATGAAGCCGCGCGCCGAGTTGATGAAGTCGGCGCCCGCGCACAGCGCCCAGGCGGCGCGCGCCGAGGTGACCAGCTTGCCGGACGCGACCAGGCGCACGCGCTCGCGCAGGCCCGACTGCATCAGGGAATCGGCGACGCGCGGCAGCGCCTCGTCGATCGACAGCCCCACGTGATCGGCGAGCGCCTGCGGCGCCGCGCCGGTGCCGCCTTCGCCGCCGTCGATCACCAGGAAATCGGGCGCGACGTCGAGCCCGCGGCGGTTGATCGCGTCGCACAGCTCGTTGACGAAGCGCCAGCCGCCGATCGCGGTCTTGATCCCCACCGGCTTGCCGGTCACGCCGCGGATGAAGGCGATCTTGTCGAGCAGCTCGTCGACGGTCGCGATGTCGCGATGCCGGTTCGGGCTGATCGAGTCCTGGCCGACCGGGATGCCGCGCACCTCGGCGATCAGCGGCGTCACCTTGCCGCCCGGCAGGACCCCGCCCTTGCCGGGCTTGGCGCCCTGCGAGAGCTTGATCTCGAATGCGCGCACCGATTCGTGCGCCGCGATCTCGCGCAGCTTCGACTCGGCCAGCCGCCCCTCGGCATCGCGCACGCCGTACTTGGCGGTGCCGATCTGCATGATGACGTCGCACCCGCCTTCGAGGTGATAGGGCGACAGGCCGCCCTCGCCGGTGTCCATCCAGCAGCCGGCCGCGCGCGCGCCGCGCGAGAGCGACTGCACGGCCGGCGCGGAGATCGCGCCGAAGCTCATGCCGCTGATGTTGAACACCGAGCGCGCCTCGAAGGGCCGGTCGGCATAGCCGGCGCCGATCACCAGCGGCGGGGTCGGCGCGCGGTCCTCCTCGAGCACCGGGAAACCGGCGTTGACGAAGATCAGCGCGCCCGGCTGGTGCAGGTCGTAGGTCGAGCCGAAGCCGATCACGCCGCCCTCGTTCTTCGCCAGGCGGTACACCCATGAGCGGGTGGCGCGGTTGAACGGCATCTCGTCGCGATCGCCCATGAAGAAGTACTGGCGGAAGTACTCGCCGAGTTCCTCGAAGTAGTAGCGCAGGTGCCCGATCACCGGGTAGTTGCGCAGGATCGTGTGCTGCTTCTGGGTGACGTCGCGGATGAACAGGTAGATCAGCCCGGCGATCACCACGAACGCGGCCACGGTCCCCAGACCGTAGGCGAGAACCGTCCCGAAATGCTCCATGCGCCCCCTCCTCCCGCGCGGTGCGTGCGCCGCGCCCGCGGGCAATGTAACGCATAATCCTGACATGGACAAAAGCAGCATCGCCGCGGTGGTGGTCGACCTCGACGACACGCTCTGGCCGATCGCACCGGTGATCGAGCGCGCCGAGAAGGCGCTGGCGGCCTGGATCCGCGACCGCGAACCCGAGGTCGCGCAGCGCTGGGACGTCAACACGCTGCGGCTGCTGCGCGCGAGCCTGGTCGCCGCCAACCCGGCGCTGAAGAACGACGTGCTGGGCCTGCGGCGCGGCACGATCGCGGCGGCGTTCGCCGAGGCCGGCGCCACCCCCGCGCGCGCCGCCGAGGCGTTCGAGTTCTTCCGGGCCGAGCGCCAGAAGGTCGAGTTCTATCCCGACGCGCTGCCGGCCCTCGAGCGCCTGGCCGCGCGCTACCGGCTCGGCGTGATCTCGAACGGCTTCGCCGACGTCCATGCGATCGGCATCGGCGCGCGCTTCGACAGCGTGATCGCCGCCCACGAGGTCGGCGCCGCCAAGCCTGATCCGCGCATCTTCGCCGCCTGCGTCGAGCGCATGCGACTGCCGCCGGCGGCGATGGTCTACGTCGGCGACGATCCGGCCAACGACGTGGTCGCGCCGCGCGCCTGCGGCCTCCATGCGGCGTGGATCAACCGCCACCGGCGCCCGTGGCCGGAGGCGCACGCCGCGGACGATCCCGCGGGCCGCGAGTTCCGCGACCTGGCCGCATTCGCCGACTGGATGCTCGCGTGACGCGGCCGACCATGCGCATCGGCTGCGGCGCCGGCTTCCAGGGCGACCGCCTCGAGCCGGCGGTGGTGCTGGCCGCGCAGGGCGGCCTGGACTGGCTGATGCTCGAGTGCCTCGCCGAGCGCACGATCGCGCTCGCCACCCTCGAGCGCATGCGCAATTCCGAGGCGGGCTACGACATCCTGCTCGAGCGCCGCCTCGCCACCCTGTTGCCGGAACTGGCCAAGAACGGCGTGCGCCTCATCACCAACATGGGCGCCGCCAATCCTCTGGCGGCGGCCCGGCGGGTGGCCGCGCTCGCGCGTGAGCTCGGCCTGTCGATCCGCGTCGCCGCGGTGACCGGCGACGAGGTCTCGCGCCACCTCCACCCGGGCATTCCGGTGATGGAGACCGGCGCGCCGGTGACCTCGGTTCCCGACATCGTCAGCGCCAACGCCTACCTCGGCGCGGAAGCGCTGCTGCCCGCGATCGAGACCGGCGCGGAGGTGATCATCGGCGGCCGCATCGCCGACCCGTCGCTCGCGGTGGCGCCGCTCGCGCATCACTTCGGCTGGCGCCTCGACGACTGGGACATGCTGGCGCGCGCCACCGTGATCGGGCACCTGCTCGAGTGCGCCGGCCAGGTCACCGGCGGCTACTTCGCCGATCCCGGCAGGAAGGACGTGCCGGGACTCGCGCACCTGGGCTTTCCGTTCGCCGCCGTCGATGCCGACGGCTCGGCCTACATCGGCAAGGTGCCCGGCACCGGCGGCCTCATCACCCTCGCCACGGTCAAGGAGCAGCTGCTCTACGAGGTGGTCGACCCGCGCGCCTACATCACGCCGGACGTGGTGGCCGACTTCACCAGCGTGCGCCTCACCGACCTGGGCGGCGATCGCGTGCACGTCGGCGCCGCGCGCGGCCGGCCGCGCACCCCGACCTACAAGGCCAGCATCGGCTACCGCGCCGGCTGGATGGGCGAAGGCGAGATCTCCTACGCGGGGCCGAACGCGCGCGCGCGCGCCGAGCTCGCCGCCGCGGTGATCCGCGAGCGCATCGGCGAGGAGTTGCCGGGCACGCGCTACGACCTGATCGGCATCAACGCCGTCCACCGCACCGACTTCGGCAGCGCGATCGCGCCCTACGAGGTGCGCGTGCGGGTGGCGGGCCTGTACCAGACGCGTGCGCAGGCCGAGCGCATCGGCTGGGAGATCGAGGGCCTCGGCACCAACGGGCCGGCCGGCGGCGGCGGCTTCCGCAAGAGCGTGACCGAGCGCGTCGGCGTGGTCTCCGCGCTGATTCCGCGCGAACTGGTGCGCACCGAGGTGACGGTGTTCGGCACCCGGGTCGACGCGCCGGTGGCGGCGGAGCGCGCCGGATGAAGCTGCACGACATCGCCCACGCGCGCGCCGGCGACAAGGGCGACACCGTCACCCTGTCGCTGATTCCGTACCAGGCCGACGACTATCCGATGCTGTGCCGCGAGATCACCGCCGACCGCGTGCGCGCGCACCTGGCCGGCGTGGTGACCGGCAAGGTGACGCGCCACGAATGCCCGAACCTGCCGGCGCTGACCTTCACCTGCGAGGGGGCGCTGCTGGGCGGGGTGACCGTCTCGCCCGGCCTCGATCCGCACGGCAAGAGCCTGAGTTTCGCGCTGCTGCAGATGGAATTGCCTGCATCGGCGGATACCGCCAACGCCGCCGGACCGGATGCTAGGGACGCCGCGCGAGCCAGGCCTCGGCCCGGCGCACCCAATAGGTCGCCCCGAGCGGAATGAGCTCGTCGTTGAAGTCGTAGTTGGGATTGTGCAGCGTGCACGGTCCCAGACCGTGCCCCGCATCGCGATGGCTGCCGTCGCCGTTGCCGATGAAGCAGTAGGCGCCGGGCTTGGCCTGCAGCATGTACGCGAAGTCCTCGGCCCCCATGGTCGGCTCCTGCGGCAGCACGTTGGCCTCGCCGACGATCGCGCACATCACT
>JAEUOS010000066.1 GCA_016790695.1 Burkholderiales bacterium | reverse complement strand
CGTGACCGGGACGGTCGCGAGGGCGGCCGTCGGCGCCAGCGCGTAGCCGACCAGCCCGTTGACCGCGATCATGGTCGTGTTGTTGATGAACAGCAGTCCCTGACAGACGATCAGGAGGAAGACGTTGCGCTTGGCGTCGGCAGGTTCGGTCACGGTGGATTCGGCAGCGGCGGGAATTGCGGCGGGAATTGCGGCGGAGGTTGCGGCGGACTTGCGGCTGCGTCGCGGCGCAGACCGCGACCAACTGCGCGCCGCGACCGATCAGGGGGGCACGGCACAGGTCCGCAGTATGCCTCAAGGCGGCGTCGTCCCCTACTCGCCTTCGTAGGCGCCGCGCCGGACCACCTCGAATACGCTGCCGCTCCAGCGCAGCACCAGCAGATGTCCGCCCGCGTAGAGTCGCGCGCGCAGCAGCAGTTCGTCGACACCGTCGCCATCCAGGTCGACCGCCGCGACGACCTGCGCGACGAAACTGCCGGCGTAGTCGCGCCCGATGCCGCCGGACGGGCCGGCGCGATACACCACACCGGCGTGCGGACCCGGCGCATCGTCGCGAACGATCAGGTTGACGGTGTTGAACGCGCCGGCGTCGCCCGCGACCGCCCCGATCAGTCGCAACGCGGTCGGGGCTGCGCCGGGCGCGAGGCGCGCGGCGAACGGCTGGACGTGAAACCGCTCGGCCTCCGGGAGCAGCGTGCGGACGCGCGCGCGCGCCTCCTCGGGCACCTCGGCTTGCGGGCGAAATCGCGGATCGGCCGCCGCGCCGTCGCCGCCGAAGGACTCCCAGGCATGATCGAACGTGCGCGGCGCCAGCGCGCGCGGCGGGTGCACGCCCAGGACCATCCGGTCCTCCACCACCCGGTGCGCCGCCGACTCCGCGCCGGCCTCAGCAAGAAACCAGCAGGCCTGCTGCAGACGCGCGCGCGCGCGCTCGTCCTCGCGCACGATGGCCACCACGCGCGGCATGACCCGTTCGCTGGTGCGGCCGGTCAAGTCGGTGACGCCGAAGGTCAGGCGCGCGCCCTCGCCCACCAGCGCGCCGGCCGCCTGCCGCGACACCACGACCGCACCCGGCGGCGCGCCCGAACGCCGCACCAGCTGGTCGCGCTCGGCGCAGCCGCGCGCGTCGGTCGGCAGTTCGAAGAATGCACGGTCGGTCTCGTCGACGAAGCCAAGCCACCACCGGGGCGGGCCCTGCGCGGTGGCGGCCAGGGCCAGCGCGGCGGCCGCGCCTGCCAGACCGCGCGCGACGCGCCGGCGCACCGGCGCGCGCAGGCGCGACGGGCGAGGCGGGGACGGCGGGCGATCGCACATGACGCGTCCGGGATTATATAGAGGGGGAATCGGCTAAAATCCCAAGCTTGTCAACCAACGATTCGGAGACACGCATCATGTCGATGGCCGACCGCGACGGGTTCATCTGGTACGACGGCAAGCTGGTGCCGTGGCGCAGCGCCACCACCCACGTCCTGACCCATTCGCTGCACTATGGCCTGGCCACCTTCGAAGGCGTGCGTGCCTACAACACCGTGTCGGGCACGCAGATCTTCCGGCTGCAGGAGCACACCGACCGGTGGCTCAATTCGTGCAAGATCTACATGATGGAACTGCCGTACGCGCGCGAGGTCCTGATCGAGGCGCAGAAGGAAGTCGTGCGCGCGAACAAGCTCGAGTCCTGCTACATCCGCCCCGTCGCGTTCTACGGCTCGGAGAAGATGGGGGTTTCGCCGGTCGGCGCCAGCGTGCACGTGGCCATCGCCGCCTGGCCATGGGGCGCGTATCTGGGCGAGGAAGGGATCACCAAGGGCATCCGGGTCAAGACGTCGAGCTATGCGCGCCACCATGTCAACGTCACGATGGCGCGCGCCAAGTTCTCCGCCACCTATGCCAATTCCATCCTCGCCAATCGCGAGGCCGTCATGCATGGCTATGACGAGGCGCTGCTGCTCGATGTCGACGGTTTCGTCGCCGAGGGGGCCGGCGAGAACCTGTTCATCGTCAAGGACGGCGTGCTCTACGAGCCGGAACTCGCGTCCGCCCTGGTCGGCATCACGCGCGCGTCGGTGCACGAGATCGCGCGCGACCTGAAACTCGAGGTCCGCGCCCGGCGCCTCACGCGCGACGACGTGTATATCGCCGACGAGGCGTTCTTCACCGGCACCGCGGCCGAGGTCACCCCGATCCGCGAGCTCGACGCGCGCAAGATCGGCAGCGGTGCGCGCGGCCCCATCACCGCGAAGATCCAGAAGGCGTTCTTCGACATCGTCGCCGGCAAGAACCGCAAGTACGCCAAGTGGCTGACCCCGGTGGCTTCGAAGAAGCCGGCGGCGAAGACGAAGCGCAAGTAGGAAGGGCGGCCGATGAGCACCACGCAAGACACGCGGGCGGTCGAGCTGGAGGCCGCCGACCTGCCCGCCTATTGTCCCAATCCCTCGATGCCGGTCTGGTGCCACCACCCGAAGGTCTTCCTGGACGTCGCCCACAGCGGGGAGGCGCGCTGCCCCTACTGCGGGACGGTCTATCGTCTCAAGGGCGGTCCGGCGCGCCCCGCGCACTGAGCGTCGCGCCGGGCTCGCCTGATGCCGGCCGGGCGCACCCTCGTCGTCGCGCCCAACTGGCTGGGCGACAGCCTGATGGCGCAGCCGCTGCTCACGCGCCTGCGCGCCAAGCAGCCGTCGATGGCCATCGACGTGCTCGCCACCCCCGCGGTGACGCCGGTGTTCCGGCGCATGCCCGAGGTCGACCAGGTGTTCGAGGAGGACTTCCGTCACGGCCAGCTCGGGTTGCGCCGCCGCTGGCGCATCGGCCGCGCGTTCCGCGGGCGCTACGCGCAGGCGTTCGTGCTGCCGAACGCCTGGAAGTCCGCCCTGGTGCCGTTCTTCGCCGACATCGATCTGCGTGTCGGCTACGTCGGCGAATCGCGCTACGGCCTCCTGAACGTGACCCACCGCAATCCGACGGCGTCGCGCGAAATGCCGATGACGCGCTTCTACGCCCAGCTCGCCGAGCCGCCGGGACGCCGCCTCGTCGACGAGCTGCCTGCGCCATGGCTCCGGGTTGACCCGCTCGCCGCCATCGCCGCGAAGGTGACCCTGGGGCTCAAGCCCGCTGCGCGCATCGCCGCCCTGTGCGTCGGCGCCGAGTACGGCCCGGCCAAGCGCTGGCCGACCGAGCACTTCGCCGAACTGGCATCGCGCCTGGCCGCCGCCGGCATGACGCCGATCGTTCTGGGCACGCAGAAGGACGTTCCGGCCGGCCTGTCGATCGAGCAGCTGTCCAGCGGAGCCGCCCTCAATCTCGCGGGCCGGACCTCCCTGGACGAGGCGATCCTGCTCATCGCCGGCAGTGCCGTGGTGGTCACCAACGATTCCGGCCTGATGCACGTCGCCGCGGCGCTCGGGCGGCCGCAGGTGGCGCTGTTCGGCTCGTCGTCGCCCGCGCACACCCCGCCGCTGTCCGAGGCCGCCACGGTCGTCTACAGGGAGCTCTCGTGCAGTCCCTGCTTCGCGCGCGAGTGCCCGCTGGGCCACCTGCGCTGCCTGCGCGAGATCGCGCCTGCCGCGGTCGCCGAGCTGGCCCTGGGGCGATCGGCATAGGTACCGCCGATCGGCAGTTTGGTACCATCCCCCTGCCGTTCCGCCCGCCACCGCACGATGACCCAACGAATCTTCCTGAGCCCCCAGGATTGCGAGGCAGCGTTCTACGAAGCGCTGGAAAAGGCGGACCTCGACGCCATGATGGCGGTCTGGGCCGACGACGAGGAGATCGTCTGCGTGCACCCGGGCGGCCCGCGTCTGGTCGGCCTGGAGGCGGTGCGCGAGGCGTGGCGGCGCGTCTTTCAGGGCGGCGCCAGATTGTCGGTGCGCATCGGCAACGTGCTGGCCATGCAGTCGATGATGATGGCCACCCACTGCGTCCACGAGTTCATCGGCATCAAGGGCGAAGCGCGTCCGGCCGCACCGGTGGTGGCGACCAACGTGTACGTGCGTTCCGGCAACGGCTGGAAACTCCTGCTCCATCATTCGTCGACCTCGCCGAAGGTCGAGCAGGGTGCCGACAAGGGGAGCGCCGGCGCGCGCCCCAAGGTCCTGCATTGAGCCTGCGCACCGTGACCGGCGTTGGTGTCCCCGAGGTGGCCCGTCCCGGCGCCGCCGGCGTCGCGCGCTCGCCGCTGCGCGCCTATCGCGCCCCCGCGTGGCTTCCCGGCG
Organism: Burkholderiales bacterium; assembly: GCA_016790695.1. GTDB lineage: Bacteria > Pseudomonadota > Gammaproteobacteria > Burkholderiales > JAEUOS01 > JAEUOS01. Next base: position 86,286 of record JAEUOS010000066.1, on the reverse strand, counting down.
GGCATGCGCAGACCATCGTGCCCGCGCTGCTCGGAAGGCGGCCGGCGGTCGGCTACGCGCGCGAGCGCTGGCCCAGCCGGGACGGCGCGGGACGCGAGGATGGCGACTTCGTCGACGTCGACTGGATCGCCGATGCCGACGGACAGCCGCGCTGGATCCCCGGCGCCCCGCTCGTGGTGCTGTTCCACGGCCTCGAAGGGTCGTCGCGCAGCGCCTACAGCTGCGCGCTCATGAGCGCGGTCGCGGCGCGCGGCTGGAACGGCTGCGTGCCGCATTTCCGCGGCTGCTCCGGCGAGATCAACCGCCTGCCGCGCGCCTATCATTCGGGCGACAGCGACGAGATCGACTGGATTCTCGCGACGGCGGCGGCACGCCGCCCGGGCGTCCTGTTCGCCGCCGGCGTCTCGCTGGGCGGCAACGCGCTCATGAAGTGGGCCGGCGAGCGCGGCGCGCGCGCCGCACGTACCGCACGCGCGGTCGCCGCCGTCTGCTCCCCGCTCGACCTGGCCGCCTCCGGGCATGCGCTTGCCCGGGGCTTCAACCGGCTCTACACGCGCATGTTCCTGCGCACGCTCAAGGCCAAGAGCGAGGCCAAGCTCGCACGCTTTCCGGGGCTGTTCGACGGCACGGCGATGCGCCGCGCCCGCGACCTGTACGCCTTCGACAACATCGTGACCGCACCGCTGCACGGCTTTCGCGACACCGACGACTACTGGGCACGCGCGTCCGCGCAGCCGTGGTTGCGCGGCATCGAGGTGCCCGCCCTCGTGCTCAACGCGCGCAACGATCCGTTCGTTCCGGCGGCGTCGCTGCCCGGGCCCGGCGCAGTGTCGCCGAGCGTCACGCTCGACCAGCCGGAACAGGGCGGTCACGTCGGCTTCGGCCGGCCGGCGCCGCTGGGCGTGGCCATCGACTGGCTGCCCGATCGTCTTCTATCCTTCTTTGAAAGTCACCAATGAACCTGCCTCGCGAGATCTTCAAGGCCTACGACATCCGCGGCATCGTCGGCAAGACCCTCACCGTCCCCATCGTCGAAGCCATCGGTCGCGCGATCGGCAGCGAAGCCGCCCGCCGCGGCGTGCGCGCGGTGGTCATCGGCCGCGACGGACGGCTGTCCGGTCCCGAGCTGGCGCGCGCGCTCGCCGCCGGCATCCAGGCCGCCGGCATCGACGTCATCGACATCGGCATGGTCGCCACCGGCATGCTCTATTTCGCGACCTACGAACTCGGCACCGGATCCGGCGTGATGGTGACCGGCAGCCACAATCCGCCCGACTACAACGGGCTCAAGATGATGATCGGCGGCGAGACCCTCCACGGCGAGGCGATCGCCGCCCTGCGCGAGCGCATCGAGGCCGGCAACCTGGCCAGCGGCAGCGGCAGCTACCGCACCCACGACGTCCGCGAGGCCTACCTCGCCCGCATCGCCGGCGACATTCGTCCGGCGCGATCGATGCACATCGCGATCGATTGCGGCAACGGCGTCGCCGGGGCGTTCGCACCGGCGCTGTTCCGCCGCCTCGGCTGCACCGTCACCGAACTGTTCTGCGAGGTCGACGGCACCTTCCCCAACCATCATCCGGACCCGGCGCATCCGGAGAACCTCGAGGATCTCAAGACCGCGCTCGCGCGCACCGATGCCGAGATCGGTTTCGCCTTCGACGGCGACGGCGACCGGCTCGGCGTGGTCACCAAGGACGGCGCGATCATCTATCCGGACCGGCAGATGATGCTCTACGCGGCCGATGTCCTCAGCCGCAACCCGGGGGCGACCATCATCTACGACGTCAAGAGCACGCGCAATCTCGGGCCGTGGATCAGCCGGCACGGCGGCAAGCCCCTGCTGTGGAAGACCGGGCATTCGCTGATCAAGGCGAAGCTCAAGGAAACCGGGGCCGCGCTGGCCGGGGAGATGAGCGGGCACGTGTTCTTCAAGGATCGCTGGTTCGGCTTCGACGATGCCCTCTATGTCGGTGCACGCCTGCTGGAGATCCTGGCGCGCCATGCCGACCCTTCCGCGGTGCTCAATGCCCTGCCGGATGCCGTCGCCACGCCCGAACTGCACCTGCATTGCGCCGAGGGCGAGCACTACGCCCTCATCGATCGCCTCAAGCGCGACGCCCGCTTTCCGGGGGCGCGCAACGTGATCGACATCGACGGCCTGCGGGTCGAGTACGACGATGGCTTCGGCCTGATGCGCGCATCGAACACCACGCCGCTGGTCGTGCTGCGCTTCGAGGCCGACGACGAGGCGGCGATCCGCCGCATTCAGGCGCAGTTCCGCGACGTGCTGCGCGCGGCCAAGCCGGACGCCGCGCTGCCGTTCTGACCGGCCTGCCGCCGGGGCCGGCGCCGCGCATCCGCCATCGCGCAGGCCGATTCGCATGGACCCCCAGGTGCTCGCGGCAATGGCCCGCTGGCCGGGCGTGCCGGACGTCTACGGCTGGCTCCACGTCGACGCGCGCGGCGGCTTCCGCCTGCGCGCGGGCGATGGCTTTGCGACGATCGGCAATCCGGCGCTGGCCGCATTCATCGCGCGCAACTACCAGCCCGATGCCCGCGGCTGCTGGTACTTCCAGAACGGGCCCCAGCGCGTGTACGCAAGCCTGGCGCTCACCCCCCTGGTGTATCGCTTCGACGGCAGCAGTCCGCCGCGCGCGCAGACCGGCGCCGACGCGGCGCGCGTGCACGGAGTGCTGATCGACGAGCACGCCACGGTCGTGCTGCTCGCCGACCCCGGGCCGGGCGCGATCGACGACCGCGATCTCGCCGCTTTCCTCTCCTGCGTGGTCGACGCCGGCGGAACGCCGGCCACCGACGCGGCGGTCGAGGCATGGCTCGACGGCAGCGAGGTACCGGGCCTTGCCTTCGCATGGCAGGGGCGGCACCTGCCGCTGGCGCGCATCCTGCGCGCGCAACTGGGCCCGCGCCTCGGCTTCGATCCCGAGCCGCGCGCGGCGGCGTCGGCCTGATGCGCCGGCCGCCATGCATCGGTCCGGACCCGGCGATGCGCTATGATTTCGCCTCTAGAGTCCGCGTGAACGTTCAGCGATGGAAATCAACCCGCCGTTCGGCTATCGGGAGATCGTGCCGTTTCTCAAGACCCAGCGGGTCCGCCTGCCGTCGGCAGCGGAACTGCCGGCATTCACGCGGCAGCTCAACGCGATCCCGGTGAGCTATGCGGAATTCGGCGTTGCCGGTCGCGACTATCCGCTGGTCTTCGCCTCGGGCGACGAGGGAAAGACCTACGCGCCGCTCGCCGTGCTGGGCATCGGCGCGGGCGAGAACCTGTTTCTGAACGATGACGGCTGGGCCGGCGGCGTCTACGTTCCCGCGTACGTTCGTCGCTACCCGTTCTGCATGGCGCGGGTGACGCTCGACGCGGTCGAGCAGCAGGACCGCCTGATCTGCGTGGAAAAGGCGTTCGTCGCCGCCGGCGACGCGGGCGAGGCGATGTTCGACGACAAGGCGCAGGCCACGCCGCGCTGGACCGAGATCCAGAAGCTTCTCAACGAGTACGAGGCCGACCTCGACCGCACCCGCGAGATGTGCAGCATCCTGGCCGATTACGGCCTGTTCGAGCCGTTCACCATGCAGGCCACGGTCGCCGGGGGCGCGCCGATGAACCTGACCGGCATGCACCGGGTCAACGAGTCCCGCCTGGAATTCCTGACCGCGGATCAGTTGCGCACGCTGGTCCGCAAGGGCCTGTTCGGGCGCATCTATGCGCACCTGCTGTCGCTGGACAATTTCGGCCGCCTGCTCGACCGCAGGGCGGCCCGCGGCCCTGCCCCCGCGGCGGCGCCGGCCTGACGCGCGAGCCCGATCATGTCGCTCACCAAGCCTGTCGAATACGCCGACGCCAGCCCCGAAGTGCGGGCGGTCTACGACGACATCATGGCCACCCGCAAGGTCGGCGCCGTGAACAATTTCTGGAAGGTGCTCGCCTGCGATCCCGCCCTCCTCAGGCGCACCTGGGAGGAAGTGCGCGACGTGATGGCACCCGGCGCGCTCGACCCGCTGACCAAGGAGCTGATCTACATCGCGGTTTCGGCGACCAACAACTGCGAGTACTGCAGCCACTCGCACACCGCCTCGGCACGGCGCCAGGGCATGACCGACGCCATGTTCGCCGAGGTGCTCGCCGTGACCGCGCTCGCCAACAAGACCAACCGACTGGCCAACGGCTTCCGCGTCGACGTCGACCCGGCGTTCAAGCCGAGCTTCGGCTGATCCTCGCGAGGCGCACGAGAGCAATGGCGCAGGACAAGATCTACCGCCGCACCGAAACCGGAGAGCGCGCGATGCGCGGACAGGCCGGGCAGATCGCGCCCGAACTCATCCGCGTGCTGGCGCTGGTGTCGGGCGAGACGCATTTCGACCTGATCAAGAAGCGCGCGATCCGCATGCCCGAACCCGATCTGCGGGCCGCGCTCGACCGCCTGATCGCGGGCGGGTACCTGGTCGCGCTGCAGGCCGGTGTCGAGCACGACCTCGACTTCACCGCGCACTTCGAGAAGACGCTCGACGCCCCGTCGCTCTCGGAAGAGGAGGCGCGGCGCATCGCCATGGCCGCCACCGACGGTCACGACGTGCTCACAAAGACCGGCTCCTTTCTGCAGCTCTCCGCCGCCGCGGCCATGACGCCGCTGGGCAAGGCATGGACCGACATTACCCTCCTCATCATCGAGGACGACGAAATCCAGGCGCGTTTCGCCCAGAACATCGTGATGAAGGCCGGGTTCAGGCAGCGCCACGCCGCGACGCGCGAGGAGATCATCGCCGAGCTCAACAAGAGCCCGTTGCCGGACTGCGTCCTGCTCGACATCGAATTGCCGGGGACCAACGGCTTCGACATCCTCGCGCGCATGCGCCAGCATCCGCGCTTGAAGCCGGTCCCGGTGATCATGCTGACCGCGATGGCCAGCCAGCAGGACGTCTTCAAGGGGCTGGCACTGGGCGCGAGCGCCTATGTGGCGAAGCCCTACAAGAAGCAGACCCTGGTCGACACCATCGTCAAGACGCTCGGCCTGCAGCCGTTCGCCGACAAGACGCCGGCCGCCCCCGGCACGTAGGAGTCCCGATGCGCTACGACCCCGACACCTGCAATCGCGAATACAACGCGCGCGCGCGCGTGCCCGACCATGCGCAGTATTTCGCGCGCTGGGCGGCCGATTCGCGCGCCGTCCGGCTGGCCGAGCCCTGCTATCTCGACATCGCCTTCGGCGCGGAACCCGGGCAGACGCTCGACTTCTTTCCGGCGCGCCGCGCGCGCGCCGGCGGCGCGCCGCTGCTGGTGTTCATCCACGGCGGCTACTGGCGCGCGTTGGACAAGTCGGACTTCTCCTATCTGGCGCCGGCCTTCACGCGCGCCGGCGCCGCGGTGGCGGTGATCAACTACCGCCTGGTGCCGTCGGTGCCGCTGGAAGACCTGGTGCGCGACGTGCTCGGCGCGATCACGTGGTGCTATCAGCACGCGGGCCAGTACGGCGCCGATCCGCAGCACCTGTATGTCGCCGGTCATTCGGCCGGCGGCCACCTCGCCGCGCTGATGCTGGCCTGCCAGTGGCCGCGATGGCACGGGAGCCTGCCGCCCAACGTGGTCAAGGGCGCGCTGGCGATCAGCGGCCTGTACGACCTGGAACCGATCATGCACGCCGCGTTCCTCAACGACGATCTTCGACTGGACCTGGAGCGCGTGGCGCACCTGTCCCCGGCGTGGATGAAGCCCGCCACCCTGGCCCCGCTCATCACCGCGGTCGGCGGCGATGAAAGCGACGAATTCAAGCGCCAGAATCAGCTCATCGGCCGGCAATGGGCGACCGTCTTCCGGCGCGATGTCGCGATGCCCGGGCACCACCACTTCAGCATCGGCGACACCCTGGCGGTCCCGGGCAGCCCGCTGCATCGGGCCGCGCTCGAGCTCCTCGGGTTGTAGCGCCAGGGCCCGGCGCGGCACGGGGCCACACCCTGGAGCGCTGCGGGGCGCCCACCCACGATCCGAGGAGTGCGGACCGCGCGATCGCGTGAAGGATGTGCGCGCGCGCCGCGCGCGGCTACTCGATCCTGCGCACCGGCACGAGATGACCGCCGAGCATCAGGGGTCCGGGCATGCCGGACGGGCGACGGGTCACGACGATATCTTCCGGCGCGAGACCGGACGGGCTGCCGGGATTGCCCAGATGGCGCGCGCCAGGCGCCGGGGCCGCGGCAGCGCCCGCGGCGACCGCGGCGACCGCGACGGGGCCGCCGCGCGCGTCGGGCGCCGGGCGAAATCGCGCCAGCAGCGCCTGCGATGTCGTCGCAAACGCCTGCGCCCAGCTGGAATCGCCGAGGCTCGACGCACCCGGCCCCACGGCCAGATTCAACGCCAGGGTCTTGGCGGTGAATCCCGCACCTTCGAGCAGCCGGATCGCCACCTGATCGGCTTCGCCACGCTGGCGGTCACGTGACCCGACCGCCGCCGCCTGCGAGCCGGCGAACGACAGGGCGCTCTTGACCAGCTGGCTGCCTGGCAGCACGAGGTTCATCACCACCGAGGTGATGATCGATGCGGTGGAATTGCTGTCGTGATGGCCGGCGATCACATGGCCCATCTCGCGCGCAATGACGAAGGCCAGCCAGTCATCGGTCGGGGCAAGCGCCGCGAATCCGGCGTTGAGCGCGATGCGTCCGCTCGCGCTCGATGCCGCGCCCACGTCCGGGGAATCCGCCACGAACACGTCGAACCCGCCGATGCGACCGAGCGCGTCGGGATACAGGCGGGTGGCCGAGGAAGCGAGTGCCCCCAGCAGGCGACGCGCCTGCCGATGCAGCGCGTCCGCCGCGGCCTCGCCGCGCGCGGGCGCCGGCGTGAGCAAGCTGAACTTGAGGTCGGAATGGAGGGCGGCGACGGACAGACCGGCCGCACCGGGACCCGGCGGCCACGCCTGTTCATCGGCGCGGGCGACGCCGCACGTCACGAGCATCGCCACGCTGCACGCTGCGGCAGTCGAGCGCCGCCGGACCTCCCGAAGGGGCCCGGAACACCAACTCGACGTCTCGGCTCGTCGCATTTCGCGCAGCGACCTTCTGACGGAATGAAGAGGTCATCATACCCGCGGCGCGGCCCGCGCAACAAGCGTCGAGCACAAAAAAAGGCTTTCAAATCATAGTCTTACGATAACTTCTCGTGCAAACACAAATGCTTGCACAACAACCCTAAAGGGATTTGTTTAAAGTAAATTCTCAAATGAAGCTCTGCACTACCGAGACGGTGCATCCTCACCATTCCGGTGCAGAGGGCAGGTGGGCGCCGCGGCGTTCGCCGCAGCCGCACGCACGCTGAAGGGGCGGAATGTCCGCCGGGCGCCGCAACGACGCGCCGCGCGGGTGCGCGGCGGCGGGGGTCCGGATCGCGATCCGGATCGACCGACCCGTCGAGGGCTAGGCCGGGAAAGGCACGAGCTCGATGTCCTCTTCCTTCACGCCCAGGGCCTGGGCCATGTCCTTGAGGGATTCGTCGGAGATCGCAACCACCACGTAGCCGGACACGAACTCCGCGCCCTTGGATTCGAGAAACGCGGTCGCCTTCGGCGCACTGTCCCAGATCACGATCGCGTCCGGACCGGATTCCCGCAGGCGGGCGCACATCGGAACCCGATCCTCCTTGTACACGATGGCGAACATGCGGACTCTCCTGCACGGATGGCGTGGCCGGTGGGCACGAGTGTACAAAAGAACGCAATCCTTGTGGCGCGCGTGCCGGCGCCGGCCGGCCGGCACGCCCCTTGCTCTGCAATGAGGGAGCGCTGCCGCATCCGGCGCGGCGCGCGGCGGCGAGGGAGGCCATGCCGATGACTGCTTGCGCAACCTGCGGGACGCACCTCCGATGAACCTGTCCGCCTGCCTGAAGCAGATTGGCCGTGGCGAGCGCGGCGCGCGCGATCTCGGCACCGACGAGGCGGCGACCCTGTTCGGCGCCATGCTCGACGGCGGCGTGCCCGATCTCGAGCTCGGCGCCATCCTGCTCGCGCTGCGCCTGAAGACCGAATCGCTCTCCGAGCTGCTCGGATTCCATGCGGCGCTGGGTGCCCGGCTGGCCCAGCTCCGGGCCCCGGTCCCGGGCATTCGCACGGTGGTCATCCCGAGCTACAACGGGGCACGCCGGCAGCCGAACCTGATGCCGCTGCTCGTCCTGCTGCTCCGGCGCATCGGCGTGCCGGTCCTCGTGCATGGCGTGCTGGAAAGCGACGGCCGCGTCGCCGCGGCCTATGTATTCCGCGAATTCGGCCTGTTCCCGTGCGCCAGCCTGCGTCACGCTCAGGAGGCATTGCAGCGCGACGGCATGGCCTTCGTCCCGATCGGCGCGCTTGCCCCCGGCTTGTCGAACCTGCTTGCGCTGCGCAGCCGGCTTGGGCTGCGCAGCTGCGCACACACCATGGCCAAGCTGATCGACCCGTTCTCCGCCGATGGCGGCGGACTGCGCATGATCAGCGTCACCCATCCGGCCTACGCCGACAAGCTGCGCGAATTTCTGTCGCAGAGCGACGGCGCCGCCCTGCTGATGCGCGGCACCGAGGGTGAGGCCTATGCCAACCCGCGGCGACGTCCGCAGATCGAGGCCTTCGTCGACGGCGCGGCGGAGGTGCTGTTCCCCGCCGAGCAGGGCACCGGCCGCAGCGCACCGGCGGCGGCCGAGCCCGCGGACGCACGCGCCACCGCCGCCTGGATCCGGGCCGCCCTCGACGGCGACCAGCCGATCCCGGCCGCCATCATCAGCCAGCTCGCCGGCTGCCTCTATGCCTGCGGGTATTGTTCCAGCCTGTCGGAGGCGAAGGCGGTCGCGACCGTACGGTCGCGCCAGCCGCTGGCCGCCTGATCCCCGCGCGCGACCCGGCGCCGGGGACCGACGGCTACAGCTTCAGGGCGGTCGGCAGCCAGAGCGCGATCGGGGGAAACGCGACCAGGATCGCCAGGCGCACCACATCGGCGATCGCGAACGGCGTGACGCCGCGGAAGATCGTCGCCGTCGACACCGACGGCAGCAGGCTGCGCACGACGAACATGTTCATTCCCACCGGCGGGCTGATCAGGCCGATCTCGACGACCACGACGATGATGATGCCGAACCAGACCGGGTCGAATCCGAGCCCGACCACCAGGGGAAAGAAGATCGGCACGGTGAGCAGGATCATCGACAGTTCCTCCATCGCCGTTCCCAGGATCACGTAGATCACGCAGATCGCGACCATCACCATGGTCGGGCTGATCTGGTAGCGCGCCACGAAGTCCCGCAGGTCGTTGGGCATCGAGGTGAAGTTGATGAAATTGGCGAAGATCAGCGCGCCGATCAGGATCATGAACAGCATCGCGGTCGTCCGCGCGCTCTCGGTCAGGACTTCGTAGAGGATCTTCCACGACAGCGTGCGGCGCGCGAGCGCGAACAGGAACGCGCCGAACGCGCCGATGCCTGCGCCCTCGGTCGCGGTGAACAGGCCGCCGTAAATGCCGCCCATGACCACCGCGAACAGCACCACCACGCCCCAGATCTCGCGCACCGCGGTGAGGCGCTCGCCCCAGGACGCGCGCCGGTCGCGCGGGCCGGCCGCGGGATTGCGCCAGGCGATGAACTGCACCGCCAGGCACAGGAGCACGACCGCGAGGATACCCGGCAGGACGCCGGCGGCGAACAGCTTGCCGATGTTGGTCTCGGTCATGATGCCGTAGATCACCATGATCGTCGACGGCGGGATCAGGATGCCCAGCGTGCCGCCGCCGGCGATCGCCCCGGTGGCGAGTTCGTCGCTGTAGCCGACCTCCTTCATCGACGGGTAGGCCACCTTGGTCATCGTCGCGGCGGTGGCGATCGACGAGCCGCAGATCGCGCCGAACCCCGCGCAGGCCATGATCGTGGCCATCGCCAGGCCGCCGCGCAGATGACCGACGAACGCATGCGCGGCGCGGTAGAGCTCGCGCGCCATGCCGGCCTTGGTGACGAAGTTGCCCATCAGGATGAACAGGGGGATCACCGACAGCGTGATCTGGAAGCCCGACTCCCAGATCGTCGCGGCCACCGAACTCATGGCCGGGTTGATGCCCTTGAGTATGGCCAGCCCGCCGAAGCCGGTCAGCGCCATCGCCAGCGCGATCGGCACCCGCCCGAACGCGAGCAGCAGCATGACGGCAAATCCGATCAGGGCCGGGGTCATACCGCAGTGCCTCCATCTTCCTCGCCGGGCGGCACGAACATCAGCGCCACGTGCACCAGTCCGGTGACGACGATCATCACGAGCAGGAACCAGGCCACCGGCGTGAGCTCGATCTTGAGCACGCTGGTGGTGTCGCCGGCTTCCGCCACCCGCACCACCCGTTTGGCATAGAACATCCACGCCATGCCGAACATGGTCACCGCGCAGATCGCGTTGGCGAGCGCGTCGAGCGTCCGCCGCACGGCGGTCGACATGAAGCCCTCGAGGGTGTCGATGACGATGTGCTGGCGCGCCTCCGAGACCAGCGGCAGGCCGGCGAAGATCAGCATCGCCAGCAGGATCTCCGCCATTTCCACGCCGCCGCGGATCGGCACGTCGAGCTTGCGCCCGACCACGTCGACCGCGGTGAGCAGCATGAGCACCATCAGCACCAGCGCCCCCGACGCGCCGAGCAGACGGTTGAGCCAGACATCGAGTTGCTTCACGCGATCCCCTTGCGCCGCGCGGACGCCTTGCGCGCCCAGGCGTCGAATGTCAGGTCCATGATGCGGTCGCTGCGCAGGAAGTCCCGCGCACGGGCTGCCTCCGCGGCATCGACCGCCTTGACGCCGCCGACCGCGGCCGCGTCGAGCTGCAGCCGCGCCATGCGCTCCATGAACACCCCCAGAAAGGTCGCCTCGGCGACCGAGCGTCCGGCGGTCAGCATGCCGTGATTGGCGAGCACGATCGCATGCTTGCCGCCCAGCGCGGCGGCGATGATCTCGCCCTCGCGGTCGGCCGTCGGCAGTCCCGGCCATTCCGGCAGGAACGCGAGATCGTCGAACAGCGGGGTCGCGTCCATGTGCCCGATCACCAGCGGCACCCGCGCGGCCGCGAGCGCCGAGACGGCGCGCGGATGGGTATGCACGATCGCGCCGACGTCGGCACGCGCGCGGTACACCCACAGGTGGAAGCGGGTAGCCGGATTGGGCTCGCGCACCCGTGCGCGCCCCGTGCCGCTTCCGGCGACGAAACCGTCGCCGGCGCGCACGCGCATCTCGTCATCGATCAGCAGCCAGGCCGCCTCGGTGGCCTCGTCGAAGGCCAGCCCGAGCGGCAGGGTCCAGTAGGTGCCGGCCGCGCTGCCCCGCGCGGTCAGCTGGCCGGCGAGGCCGGATTCATGGCCTTCATCGGCCAGAATCCACGCGCAGCGGGTGAGGGCCTCGCGAACGTCGTTCACCCGGCCCGGCCCCGTTTCACTTGCCGTCGGCGACGCGCCTCAGCTCGGCGCGGAATTCGGTCACGACCTTGTCGCCGTCGATGCCCTTGGCCTTGGCGGCCTTGATCCAGTCCTGCACCAGCGGCTCGGTGCGCTTGCGCACCTCGGCGACGAATTCCGGGCTCGCGTTCTGGATCACCGCACCGGCGGCGCGCAGCGCTTCCCAGCCCTCCTTGTCAGCCGCATCCCAGGACTTGCCTGCCAGGCGGGCCAGCGCCTCGCCGGAAACCGACATGATCGCGTCCTGGTCCTGCTTGGAGAGCTTGTTCCACTTGTCCTCGTTCATGAAGAAGCCGAACGACGACGAATAGAACCCGCCGGGAAACACGGTCGCGTACTTGACGACCTTGTCGAGCTTGAACGACTTGATCGACTCCGAGGGGAAGAAGGTGCCGTCGGCGACGCCCGACGACAGCAGTTCGTAGGACTCCGGCGCCGGCTTGACGAACGGCGACGCGCCGAGCGCCTTGGCCGAGGCTTCCGAGATGCCGCCGCCCGAACGGATCTTCACGCCGGCCAGGTCGGCCACCGAGCTGACGGGCTTCTTGGCCATGAACATCTGCCCGGGACCGTGGGTGAACACGCCCAGCAGCTTGACCCCCTTGTACTCGCCGGCCTGGTGCAGGTACTTCCAGTGGATGCGCGAGTAGGCGACCGAATTGATCTCGGCGGTGGCACCGGCACCCGGCAATTCGGCCAGGAGCGGCAGCGGATGGCGCGCCGGGGTGTAGCTGGCGGTCACGTAGGAGACGTCGACCAGACCATCGCGAACGGCATCGAACGTTCCGGCCGGGGCAATGGGATGCTTGGGCAGCATCTGCAGCTTGACGCGGCCGCTGGTGACGCGCTCGACTTCCCTGGCCCAGCCGCCGAGCACGTCGCGGGTCAGCGAATGCGTGGGCGGGACCCAGCTCGACATGGTGAGCGTGGTTTGCGCAACGCCGGCGCCCGCGTGCAGGAACATTGCGGCCGCGGCCGCGGCAATCAGCTTCATTTTCATGGATTGTCTCCTCACCCCGACACAGGGCAAAAATTAACCGACCGCACGGTCGGTTTTGGAGCGGAAATTATAGCCTGCGTGCTCTGCCGGTTTGAACAGGGTAAACCCGACCAGGGCGGCGCTCATTCGACGGCCCAGACGTCGTAGATCACCTCGGTGCGCGTGCGCATCCCGGACCCCACGAGGATCAGCGCGTTGAGCCAGGCATAGCGCGCGTCGCCGGTCTCGATCAATGGCGTCATGCGGAAGTAGTAGGTCGCGGGGTCGACCGGCTCGCCGCCGAACAGGCGTGCGATCACCTCCGGCGGGCCGTGCCGATAACCGAAGTTGCGCACATAGAGCAGGGCGCCGTCCTCGGTTCGCATCGTGAAGCGCGCCTCCAGTTGCGCCACACCGTCGCCGCGGATCACCTGCCAGTCGGCACCGCCCGGCAGGACCGCGCCGGCAAGGCGCGCACCGGTGAACCTGCCGCCGGTGATGTTGATGATGCGCCGTTCGCCGCCCGCCTGTGGCGTCGGGCCGAACAGTTGCGGCGCCTCGACCGTGATGGCGGCGCGGTACAGGAGCGCGAGGCGGGGAGCGACCGGCTGGTAGTCCATGCCGCCCTCAGCCGCGCGCGCCGGCAGCGTCGAACGGCCGCCGCGCGGCGTCGATGCACGCCGCCAGGATCGCGTCGTCGCCGACCTGGTTGGCCAGCAGCAGGACCAGCCGGGCGTTGAGCGCGGCGCTTTGCGCGTCGGTCAACCCCTGGTGGGCGGCGATCAGGCGCTCGTAGAACGCGTCGTGGTCGGTGAAATTGAGTGTGGTCTTCATGGCTTGCCTTTCAGCACCCGTGAAAGGGCCGCGGCCACGTTGGCGGGCGTCGGATCGTCGAGGCGCGCGGCCAGGTGCAGGTCGGGCCGCAGCAGGCAGAACGTCGACCGGCCCGGCTGCAGGCCCAGCACGCGGCCGAGCGCGCCGCCGGCATCGCGCACCACCGACAGCCCGAGCCTGCCGCGATCGACCTCGACCATGCGCAGCACCGGGGCGCGCGCATTCGCCAGCCGCACCACCGCATCGCGCTGCGCCGCGTCGCCGCCGTGCCAGACGCCGACGAAGGCCGGTGCGCCGCGGAACAGGTCCGCCAGCACACCGCGGCGCCCGTCGGGCAGCACGAGCGGCACGTTCTGCACCGCCTCGCCGGGATCGACGCCGTGCACCTTGTGCCGCTGCCGCGCCGAGGTCGGCGGCTTGCCGTAGATGAACGAACTCGAGAGCCGCCCGGTGTTGCACAGGTTGCGCGCAAACGGGTACTCGCGCGCGAGGCCGATCACCGCATCGCGCAGCACCTTCTCGGCCGGCGACTCGGGCTGCAGGAAGCGCGCGGTGCGCCGCGTGGTCATCAGGTTGAACACCGCGGCCTCGCGCCGCTCGGCCTCGTAGGTGTCGAGCAGCGCCGCGTCGGCGTGTCCGGCGAAGAACAGCGCCAGCTTCCAGCCGAGGTTCTCGGCGTCCTGCATGCCGGTGTTGCCGCCGCGCGCGCCGAACGGGCTCACCGCGTGGGCCGAGTCCCCGAGGAAGAACGTCCGGCCGACGCGAAAGCGATCGAGCAGCTGCGCGCGGTACGAATAGGGTCCGACCCAGACGAGCTCGAACTCCACGTCGCGGCCGAGCTGTCGGCGCACGCGCTCGGCGGCGACCTCCGGCCGGCTCACGTACTCGATGTCGGTTTCCGGACCCATCTGGAAGTCCATGCGCCAGACGTCGTCGGCCATCAGGTGCTGCCACACCGCGCGGTTGTCGTTGAACGGCGCCTCGATCCAGGTCCAGCGCTCGATCGGGAGCTTCTCCTTGAAGCGCACGTCGGAAATGCACCAGCGGTCGATGCCGCGCGCCTGATGCGTGTCCAGGCCCAGCGAATCGCGCACGAAGCTGTTGACGCCGGTGCAGTCGCACACCCAGTCGGCCTCGATGGTGTAGCGCCCCGCGGGCGTCTCGACCTCGATGCGCGCGCCGTCCTCGAGCGGCGCGTAGCCCACGACCTTGCTCTTCCAGCGCAGGTCGGTGCGTCCGAGCGCGACGATGCGGTCGACCATGAACCATTCGAGGTAGAACTGCTGCAGGTTGACGAACGGCGGCTGGCGCGACTCGCTCTTCACGCTCGCGTCGAACTCGTAGACCACCGCGTCGCCCGCGAGGGTCTTGCCGACCGACCAGACCACGCCCTTGTTCTCGATCGCGGGCCAGACCCCCATCCGATCCATGAACTCCAGCGTCTTCTGCGCGTAGACGATGCCGCGCGAGGAGGCGCCGCGCACGCCGACGGTGTTGTCCTCGTCGATGACGACGGCGTCGACGCCGCGCTCGGCCAGATCGCACGCCAGCGCCAGCCCCGCGAGCCCGGCGCCGAGGATGACCAGGCGATGCCGGCGCACGCCGGGCGCGCCCAGTTCCGGCGGTGGCACGAACGGATACTCGGGCAGCACGTAGCCGCCCATCTGCACCGGCGTCGCCATCAGACCAGCATCTCGTACGAATCGATGCCGGCCTTGCGCACCATGGCGTCGAAGACCTTCTGCTGCAGACCGCCCTTGGGGTCGACGCTGCGATGCTTGCGGTGCAGGCTGTCGGTGATGGCCTGCGGCGTCACGGCGCGGTTCGGCCCGGGGATCGAGGCCGCGGCGAGCTGGATCTCGCAGGCGCGGTTGAGCGTCCACATCAGGAAGAACGCGTTGGGCACGCTCTCCTCCCAGGCCAGCAGGCCGTGGTTGCGCAGGATCAGGCAATGCCTGTCGCCGAGGCTCGCCACCAGGTGCGCCTGTTCCTCGGTGCGCGTCGTCACCCCCTCGTAGTCGTGGTAGGCGACGTCGCCGGCCAGCTGCGCGCTGTAGAAGTTGTCGGTGCCCAGGCCCGCCTCCTTGCACGCGACCGCCATGCCCGCGGTCGTGTGCACGTGCATGATGCAGTGCGCCTGCGCCACCGCGCCGTGGATCGCGCTGTGGATCACGAAGCCGGCGCGGTTGACGCTGTAGGGCGTCGCGTGCACCGGCTCGCCGTCGAGCCCCACCTTGACCAGGTTGGAGGCGGTGACGTCCGAGTAGTGCAGCCCGAACGGGTTGATCAGGTAGCGGCGCTGGCCGGAGCCGTCGTCGGGTGCGCGCACCGTGATGTGGTTGAAGATGAGCTCGGTCCAGCCGAGGTGGGCGAACAGGCGGTAGCAGGCGGCCAGTTCCAGGCGCGCCTTCCATTCGGCCTCGCCGATCCAGTCGGGACGGGCGGCGAGTGCCGACGCGAATTTGTCCATGGGTTTCTCCTTGCGTGGGATCAGGAAGCGGCGGGAAGGTTGGCGGCCATCTCGGTGAGGAGCGCATGCAGCGCCGCGGTCAGCGGCGCGGCGATGCCCACCTTCCGCGCGAGCTCGAGGAAGGCGCCGACCAGCGGCTCGATCTCCATCGCGCGGCCGCGCTCGAGGTCCTGCAGCATCGACACCTTGACCGGCCCGATGCCGCGCGCGATCTCCAGGCGCCGGTCGATGCTGACCAGGCGGCGGATGCCGTAGGCGTCGGCGACCGCGGTCATCTCCTCCATGACGGCGCGGATGAACGCGATCAGCCCCGGGTTGTCGCAGATGCGGTCCATGCGCGCGCGGGTCAGCGCGGCGACCGGGTTGAACGAGGTATTGCCGATGAGCTTCATCCACACCTCGTCGCGGATGCGCTCCGAGACGCGCGGCTCGAGCCCGGCGCGGGTCATCGCCTCGGCCAGGGCGTTGAGACGCCGCGACAGGCTGCCGTCGGGCTCGCCCAGGATGAAGGTCTTCTGGCCGTTCCAGGTGACCTCGCCCGGCGCGGTGACCTCGCCCGAGGCGTGCACGACGCAGCCGACGACGCGGTGCGGGTCGAGTTGGGCGAGCATCGCGCCCTGCGGGTCGAGGGTGCGCACCGGGTCGCCGTCGAAGCGACCGCCCTCGCGGAAGAAGTACCACCACGGGATGCCGTTGATCGCCGGCACCACGATGGTCTCCGGTTCGATCAGCGGCGCGAGCCGCGCCAGCATCGCCGGGATCTGGTGCGCCTTGAGCGCGATGAACACGACTTCCTGCGGCCCGCAATCGCGCGCCAGCGCCGCCGGGTCGTCGGACGCCGCCACCCGCGCGGTGGTGCGGCCGTCGCCGGAGACGAGCGTCAGGCCGCGCTCGCGGATCGCGGCCAGGTGCGCGCCGCGCGCGAGCACGCTGGTGGCGAAGCCGGCGCCGGCGAACCGCGCCGCCAGGAGGCCGCCGATGGCCCCGGCGCCGATCACGCAGACCTTCATCGGCGCGGCACCCTAGGTCGACGCCGCCGCGCGCGCGCGGCGGCGTGCCGCCTTCTCGGCGATCCAGGCCTCGAGCTCCGCATGCGCCGACGCCTCCTTCTGCGCCATGTACTCCGGCGGATCGAGACGGCGCGTGAGTTCGAGGCGGATGCCGTTGGGGTCGAAGAAATAGATCGAATGCACGAAATGGTGGTCGGTGACCCCGAGCACCTCGACCCCGGCCGCCTCCAGCCGCGCCTTGGCGGCGAGCAGCTCCGCCTCCGAGGCCACCTCGAAGGCGATGTGGTTCACCCACGCCGGCGTGTTGGGCGAGGGCTCCGACGCGGTGTCGTCGCCGAGGTCGAAGAAGGCGATGTGCGATCCGTCGGTGAAGCGGAAGAACAGGTGCACGTACGGGCAGAACTCCCCGGTCGACGGCACGGTCTCGGCGCGGATGATGTGCACCAGCGGCAGGCCCAGCACGTCCTCGTAGAAGCGCCGGGTCTCCTCGGCGTCGCGGCAGCGCCAGGCGAAGTGGTGCAGGCCCTTGACCGGGACGGGGGCGGGGCTGAGCGGGAGCGGCGGGGCGGCGGCTGACTGGAGAACGGCGGCCATGGCGATCCTTTCGGCGGGCGGGCGCGGTGAGCGCGATTATGGCGCATGGCAAGGACAAGCTCGCCGAGCGGCGCGAACGTGCGTGATGTTGCCATGGGCGCCGGCCGGGACGGCGCGCCTGCCACGGCGGGGAAAGGGGCGTCGCCCTAGATCCAGAACGTGAGCCGCGCCCCGCATCCCGGCGCGCCCGCCGCCCGCACCCCGCCGCCATGACGCAACGCGATGCGCTTGACCATCGCGAGCCCCAGTCCGGTGCCTGCGTACTCCGCGGCGCCGGCAAGCCGGTGAAACGGCGCGAACAGCCCGGATGCCTCGGCAGGCTCGAAGCCGATCCCGTTGTCGCACACGTGATACTCCCTCCGCCCGCCGTGACCGGCAGTGCAGAAGAACTGGACGCACGGCACACCTGCACGGCGCGTGTACTTGAAGGCATTGCCGATCAGGTTCGCGAGCAGCAGGCGCAGCAGGCCCGGAGCCCCGGAGGCCGACATGGCGGGCTCGATGACCCAGTCCACGCGGGCGTCGGGGTCGGCGGATTCGAGGTCGGCGACGATGCTCCATGCCAGCGCGGTAAGGTCGACGGGCGCGCGGGCGAGCGGGGCAGCGTCGGCGCGCGCCAGGGCCAGCAGATCGGCAAGCGTTGCCTCCATGCGGCGATGGCTTGCGGCCAGCCGCGCCAGCAGGCCCGCGGCAGCCTCCGCGTCGCCCGAGACCTCCGCGATTCGGCCGCGCAACGCATCGGCGGTGCGCAGCTGCGCGCGCAGTTCGTGCGCGACCATGCCGACGAACAGCGTGGACGCCGCTTCCGGACCGGCGTCCCGCTGGCGATCGCTGTCCGGCCGGATCGCACGCGCCACCGGCAGGCCGTCGCCGCGGGCGGGTGCCGCCGCGCCGGACAGTCCGAACCGGATCGCATCGAACGCGCATGCGGACGGCGCAGTCGGTCGCGCGGGCAACGCGCCCGCCAGGGTCGGCGCCATGGCGTCAGGCCGCCACGGCGCGGCGGTCCTCGCGCGCGGCCGCGGAGGCGTCCGAACGCGGAGCCGGCACCGCCGCCGTCGATGCCGCCGGCCGGTGCACGAGTCCCTCCGCCCGCGCATGCGCGACCGCGAACCGCGCCCCGACCGGCGGCAGCATGCCGATGCGGCGCACCAGCCCGCGCAGGTTGGGCACCCCGGTCTTGGCAAGGATGTTGCGCACGTGCGTGCGCAGCGTGTGCACGCTCGAGTCCAGCGCGCGGGCGGCCTCCACGACGCTCAGTCCCTCGCCCAGTTCGCCCAGCACCGCATGCTCGGTGCGCGTCAGGCGGTAGGCCTGCGCGAAGAAGTACAGCGCCAGGCCGTTGCTGCCGGACGCACGTTCGAAGATCAGTGCGGCGAGCGGCTCGGCGAACTGGGCGCCGGCCAGCGGCACCACCGCCACGTCCATGCGCCCGTCCCCCTGGCCGAACGCGAGGTAGCTGCGCCGGCCCTCAATGGCACCGGTCACGCCGCGCGCCAGCGCCGCGCCGGACGCCGCGTCCTCCGCGATGACCCGGCCTTCGGCCAGGCGCAGGCCGCGGCCTGCCTGCATCATCAGCCGCGCGGCGCGCGAGACGTGCACCACGCCGCCGTCGCGATCGATGATCGCCACGCCGAACGCCAGCTCGTTGAACAGCGCCGCCAGCGGCAGCGACGCCGCCGATCCGGTGCCCCTGAACTCCGGCGCGGCGTCGCGCCACCCGGCCGAACCCGATTCCGTCTGCATCACCATCTGATCGCCCCTTCGCACGTGTCGAATCGACGGTGACCACTGTAGGGGGCGCCGCGGCGCGCGTCGGCGGCGTGCGACACCGGAAAAGTGTGACGTATTCACATTTCCCGCCCCGTCCGCAGGCGATGCCGCCGGGCGGCCCGCTTCAGCGCAACACAAGTCCATAATAGTGGCGAAGCGAAGGGAGGGGGCTCTCGCTAGCATGCGTTCGCACGAACTGGATTCTGTCGGCATGCACGAATCGCCGGCGGCGGGAGTCATTTTCCTGGCCGACCTGGCCGAATCCGTGCGCCTGATGAAAGAGAATGAACGCGAGACGATCGAACGCTGGCTGGCGCTGTGCGAGGCGGTCCGCAGCGGGCCGGTGGCCCGGCATGGCGGACGCGTGGTGAACCATACGGGCGACCGCATCCTGGCGGTGTTCGCCGGCGCGCCGGCGGCGGTGGCCGCTGCCCATGCGGTGCACGCGCTCGCGGAATCCGACAATGCCGGCCGGCCGCCGCAGCGCGCCATGCGCCTGCGCATCGGCGTGCACAGCGGCGAATTCGCCGAGGACGCCGCCGACATCTACGGCCAGGCAGTCAACCTCACCGCACGCCTGGCCGACACCGCCGCGCCAGGCGAGACCGTGCTGACCCCGGAGGCGCGCGAGGGCCTCGTCGAGGCGCTCGATGCCGACATCGAGGACCTCGGCGAGCACTACGCACCCAAGCAGTACGACGAGCCGCTGCGCGTCTACCGCGTCGGGCCGCCGGGTGCGCCGGCCGGACAGGCCGTGCCGGCACGCGCGCCGGCCGAACTGCGGCCGAGCATCGCGGTGATCCCCCCGGTGTCGCACGCTCCCGACCCGGCGCACGGCGTGTTCGGCGAGGCGGCCGCCGACGAGATCATCCGCGCGCTGTCGCGCATGCCGGAGTTGAACGTCATCTCGCGCCTGTCGACGACGGCGCTGCGCGGGCGCGCGGAAGCGCCGGCAGCCCTCGGCAGCGTGCTGCGTGCCCAGTACGTGCTCTCGGGCAACTATTACGAGTCCGGCGGAAGGCTGCTGCTGTTCCTCGAACTCACCGAAACCCGCTCGGCGTCGGTGCTGTGGACCGAGCGCCTGCCGCTCGACATCGCCGCGCTGTTCCGCGCCGACAATCCGCTCGCCACCCACATCCCCGGCAGGGTGGCGGCACGGATCGTCGACCGCGAACTGGAGCGCTCGCTGGCCCAGCCGCTGCCGACGCTCGAGAGCTACGCGCTGCTGATCAGCGCGATCGGCCTCATGCACCGTCTCGGCGCCGACAGCTTCAACCGCTCGCGCGAGCGCCTCGAGACGCTGATCGAGCGCGCGCCGCGCCAGGCCCTGCCCTATGCGTGGCTGGCGAAATGGCACGTGCTGCGGTCGGTGCAGGGCTGGTCGACCGACCGCGACGAGGACGCGCGCCAGGCGCTGGCCTACAGCCGCCGCGCGCTCGAGTTCGACAGCGAATGCTCGATGGCGCTCGCAATCGACGGCATGGTGCACACCAACCTGCTGCGCCGCCTCGACGAGGCCGAGGAAAGCTACAGCCGTGCCCTCGAGGTCAACCCCAACGACTCGCTGGCGCTGCTGCTCAAGGGCACCCTGTACGCGTTCCAGGGCAGGGGTGAGCTCGCGGTCGAGCACACCGAGACGGCGATCGCGCTCTCGCCGCTCGACCCGCTGCGCTACTTCTACGACTCGCTCGCCGCCACCGCGGCGCTGTCCGCCGGACGCTACCCGCGCGCGATCGAGCTCGCCAGGCGTTCGCTCAAGGCCAACCGCACGCACCATTCCACCCTGCGCGCAATGGCGATCGCGCAGGTGCTCAACGGCGACCTGCCGGACGCCCGCCGCACCGTCGAGGAGTTGCGCCGCCGCGAACCGCGAGCCAGCGTCGCCGACTATCGCGCCAACCATCCCACCGCCCGCTACGAGACCGGGCGCATCTGGAGCGACGCGCTGCGCCGCGCCGGACTGCCCGAGCACACCTAGGCGTCGGCAACCCGACAACCAGACGAGGAGATCGAACCATGAGCACATATGCGGGAGCCGCAGGCGCGGCACTGCTGGCGGGCGCGGCAGGGGCGGCAGGCGCCGCCGGGGCGGCCGGGGCGGCCGGCGCGGCGGGGGCGGCCGGCGCCGCGGGAGCCGCCGGCGCCGCGGGGGCAGCGGGGGCGGCGGGCGCCGCCGGGGCGTTCAGTCCGCTCTTCGCCGGGGCGCTGGTCTATCACCGCGACGGCATCCTCGGCGCCTGGGACGGCAAACCCGACCTCGACCCGTGGCAGCCGGCCGATCCCGCGCGGCTGGCCAAGTGGGACCCGGGCGTGCGCGCCGCCGTCATCGATTTCGAACTGCGCGCCGGCCTGACCTTCGACGCCGGCCGGATTGCGGGCCGCGCCGCCGCCAGCCTCGCCTGCCAGATTGCGCGCGGTGCCGGGGCCGCGCGCCACGATCGCTTCGTCACCGGGACGACCCGCCACGCCACCCTGGTGCAGATGATCGGCCCGTCCAGCGCGCAACTGAAGCGCCAGCTCGCCCTGGTCAACGACTATGCGGACCTGCGCGAGGAGCGTTCCGGCGAAATCCTCGCGCAGCTCGGCCCCCAGTTCGCGTTCTGGGGATCGGTCTGCGGCCTCCAGCCCGGACGCCACGGCAAGACCATCGAGCTGCTGGAAGCGGCGCTGCGCCTGGCCTTCACCGTCGAGATGCGCTTCAAGCACGCGCTGGCCGCGCCGCGCCCGGTCGAGTTCTCCTCGAGGATCCAGCCGATCATCTCCACCCCGGGGCACGGCACGCTGCCGAGCGGCCATGCGACCGAGGCGTTCATGATCGCCCGGATCCTCGCGCGGCTGCATCCGCACGGCGACGCGCTGCACGAGCAGCTGCAGCGCCAGGCGACGCGCATCGCGATCAACCGCACCATCGCCGGCGTGCACTTCCCGATCGACTCGTCGGCCGGCGAGGTGCTCGGCAACGCGCTGGCCGACTACGTGCTGTGCCGCTGCGGCTACCGCAACGGGCTCGCGCCGCGACGCTTCGACGCGCGTGCCTATCCGGACGGCGAGGACTTCCCGGCGCAGGTCGACGCCCCGCCGTGGCAGGTCGCGGGGCCCGCGAATGCCGTCACCCCGCCCGTCGCGCCCGCGCTGCGCTGGCTGCGCGAGGCGGCCGACCGCGAGTGGGGCCGCGGATGAACGCCGCGGCCGGCACGCTCGGCCGCTGGACCGGCATCGACTGGCGCGCCTGCCCGGCGGACGTGCGCGCGCGCATCGATCCCGCGTTCATCTGGGCGGACCTGGACGGTTTCGCGCAGTTGGGCGGCCTGCCGGCACGCGCGCCGGTGCTGGTGGAGTTGCAGGACGCGGCGCTGAAGGACCTCGCGCGCGGCGGGTTGCCGGGCCTCGCCCGCCTGCTCGCGGTCGCCCCGGCCTACACCCGCGACGCGCGCGCCGACCTCCTTGAGGCCCGCTACGCGACCGCAACGGCCGGTCCCGCCTTCTTCCGCGCGCTGGCGGCCGCGGACCCGGACGTCGCCGCGGTGGCGCGCGTCGAGCTCGGCCTCGCGATCCGCACGCCGTCGTCTCGGCCGCTGCCGGCAATCGACCCCGCGCACCTGCCGTCGAACGCCGCGCCGGTGCCTGGCCGCACCGCCCGGCGCGCCATCCGGCCGAAGGTGGTGATCGGCATCGTCGACGACGGCATCCCGTTCGCCAACGCCCGCCTGCGCGACGCCGACGGCGCGCCGCTGGTCTGGCACCTGTGGGACCAGAACCCCGCAGCCAGCCCCGGACCCGGGCTGCCCTACGGGGCGGAACTCGATCGCGCCAGGATCGCCGCGGCCTGCGGCGGCATTCCGGCGGTTGCCGGGCTCGCCGATGAGGCCGCAGCCTATCGCCGCATCGGCTATCGGCGCAACCTGCGCCGCGGCACCCACGGCGCGGCAGTCACCGGCCTGGCCGTCGGATGGCCCAAGGAGGCGATCGCGAAGATGGCGCCGGCGCTGGTGTGCGTGCAGTTGCCGGAGACGACCATCGCCGACAGTTCCGGCGCCTCGCTCGGCTTTCACCTCCTCGATGCCTTGCGCTACGTGGTCGCGCGCGCCGATGCCATCGACCCGGCCGTGCCCGTGGTGGTCAACCTGAGCTTCGGCCGCAGCGCCGGCCCGCACGACGGGTCGTCGCTGATCGAGAAGGCGATGGACGAGCTCATCCGGCTTCGCGGCGGCCGGCTGGAGATCGTCGTGGCGGCAGGCAACAACGCCCAGACGCGCGGCCACGCCGCCTTCGGCCTCGATGCGCATCGGCGCGCGTGCGAGCTGCGCTGGCGCCTGCTGCCCGACGACATCACGCCGAGCTTCATGGAGATCTGGGCCGATGCGGCCGACGCCGGCGCGCTGCGCGGGCTCGCCGTCGACGTCGTGGCGCCGGACGGCGCGCGGCTCTCCGCCGCCGCGTCGCCCGACCGGCGCATGATCGCGCGCAACGCCGTCTGCACGATCGTCGCACGCCGCGCCGACGGCGACCGGCGCGTCGGCTTCCTCATCGCCGTCGCGCCGACCGCCGCCGGCGCGGCGCCGCGCGCGTCGAGCGGCATCTGGCGAGTCCGCGTCGCCGGCAGCCGCGCCGTGCGGGTCAATGCCTGGATCCAGCGTGACGACACGCCCTATGGCCAGATCGTCCGGGGCCGGCAGTCCTACTTCGACGATCCCGGTTACGAGGCGTCCCGCGTCGACGATGCCGGCCGCGTCAACGAGGTCGACGATCCGGCCGGTGCGGCCCTCGTGCGCCGCAGCGGCACGCTCAACGCGCTGGCCACCGGCAGGCACACGGTGGTCGCTGGCGCCTATCGCCGCCGTGACGCGCGCGAAGCCGCGTACTCGGCCGACGGCCAGCCGGAGGCGGCCGGCCGCATGCGCCGCCCCAACGCCATGGGTCCGGCCGAGGAATCGGCCGCGCTCGGGTATGCGTTGTCGACGGGCACCTACTCGGGCAGCATCATCGGCGTGCGCGGCACCAGCGCGGCGGCGCCGCAGGTCACGCGCTGGATCGCCGCGCGCTTGGCCGGCGTGCCTGCACCCGACGACGAGCTTGCGACGTGGATCGAGGATCGGCTCGCCGACGGCGACTCCCTGGAAACAATCCGCGAAGCGCTGTTCAGGCAGAAGCGCACGCCGCTCGCGGTGGCCGGCGTTACCCGCAAGCCCCGCGTGCCTCGCCACCCGTGACGCCTCACCACTGCGCCGGCAGCTTCCTCAGAAGCACCAGGCGCCGCGCGCGCCGCGCAACGTAGCCGCCGGCCTCCAGGTCGGTCATGATGCGGCTCACCATCTCGCGCGAGGCGCCGATGCGGCTGGCGATCTCGCGCTGCGTGAGCACCTCGGCGATCAACCGCTCGCCGTCCTGTGCTGGGGCGGCGGCATTGTCCAGGAACGCCGCGAGCCGGCTGTAGACACCGCCGAGCGCGAGGCCGCGCGCCACGCGCGTCGCTTCGCGTGCGCGGCGGATCACCGTGGTCAGCAGCTCGAAGGCGAAGTCGGGATCGGCCGCCATGTGCGCGCGCACATCGGCACGGCTGAGCACCGCGCATTCGCAGGCCTCCGCGGTGATCACCGAGGCCGAGCGGGCGCCGCCGTCGAGCGACATCTCGCCGAAATAGTCGCCCGGTCCGAGGACGATGTAGGTGAACTCGTGCCCCTGGTCATCGACCGAGAACACCTTCACGCGACCGGAGAGGATGTAGAACACCGTCTCGCCCGGATCGCCCTCCTGGATCAGCAGGGTGCCCTTGCGGTAGGTGCGCCGCTGGCCGCGGCCGGCGAGGCCGGCGCCCGCAGCGGGCGGCGCGCCGGCGGCGGGTCGCAGTTTGGCGGTCATGCGCACATTGTGCGCCATGCGGCCGGCGCGGCCAACAGCGGGCGCGGCAAGGAAGCCACGCCTGAAAACGCCAGGGCCCGCGATGCCGCGGGCCTCGAGCCGACGAACGTCGCCCCGCTCAGGCGCGGCGGCGCCGCAGCACGATGCCCAGCATCGCCACGCCCATCAGTGCCAGCGACCCCGGCTCGGGCGTCTGGAACACCTCGACCGCGGTACCCTGCACGCCGACGGTGAATCCGTTCCAGTCCTCGAACGACTGGCTGCTCCACACCAGGGTGTCGAAGGCGCCGAGAAATCGGATGGTGCCGTGCGGTTCGCCGGAGATGCCATTGAGGCGGTATTCCTTGTGGCCGTTGCCGAGGTCGACCTCGACCTTGGTCGCAGTGCCGCAACCCCAGAAGCCGCAATCGTTGCCGTTGCCGGTCTGGCTCAGAATCTCGAAATCCTGGTCCAGGAACGCGTAGCCGTTCCCATTGAGACTCACGAACGAAAACACCGGATTGGCGACGGTCTGGGAAAACTGCAGCGTCTGGCTGCCCGGTTGCCGCAGCGCGATGATGTCCGTGCCGGTCGGAATGTTGTCGACCTGCGTGCTGGTGTAGGGCGAGGTCGCGGCATTGCGGGCGCTGCCGAAGAATCCGTTGGCCCAGTAGTCGGTGCCGCCGTTGGTCTGGATGAACGAGACGCCCTGCGCATTGCTGTAGGTCACGTTGATGGTCGACGCGTTCGTCGTGATCGTTCCGTTGGCGACGAAGTTCGTGCCGTTGGTGTTCGACGTGGCTCCGGTCCAGTCGGTCCAGAAGTAGGGCGCCGCCTGTGCCGACAGGGCCATGGTCAGGGCCGCCAGGCCCAATGTGCGGACGCCGATGCGAGCGATGGAAATCATGTGTTCTCCGGTTGAAGTCGTCACTGGCTGCTTGAAGGAGCCCTCGGCAGTCCGCCTTGCCCACCGTGACGGTGTCGCGGGATGCGGGGGCCAGCGCATGGACCGCATTGTCGCGACGCGCGCCCGGCGCTGGAACCCCCTAAATGCAAAGCAGTGTCAACGACCTCGACTGCGTCACGCTTTCCGGGGGGAACCGGGCGCGATCAACGGGACCGCGCCTGCTGCGCCAGCTGCGCACCGAGCACGCCGGCCAAGGCCAGCGCGCCGCCGCCCAGTTGCGCGGCGGTGAGGCCCTGGCCGAGCAGCAGGGTCGACAGGAGGATCGCCGCGACCGGCTCGAGATTCATGATCACCGCGGTGCGGGCCGGGCCGATGCGCGTGGCGGAGGTGAACAGCGCGACCAGGCCGATGCTGTAGAACACGCACACCCCGGCCAGGGCGGCGAGCCCGCGCGCGCTTTCCGGCGGCGTGAAGGTGCCGCTGGCGACCAGGCCCGTGCCGAGCACCGCCGTGGTCGAGACCATCATCCAGAAGGTGCGGCGCCGCGCATCGACATGCGCGACCCGGCGCGTGGTCACGACCAGCACCGCGGCGATCACGGCTGCCGAGCACAGGACGAGCGCGACGCCGAGCGCGTCGACGGCTTCCGGAGCGGCGCCCGTGGCGAGCGCGAGTCCCGCGAGCGAGACGAGGCAGCAGGCGATGACCGCGCCGCGCAGCCGCTCCAGCCCGGCGGCCGCCGAGAACAGCACCGTCAGCAACGGGTAGACATAGAAGATGAGGATCGCCAGCGGCACGCGCAGCAGCTCCACGGCCTTGTAGAACGCGTACACGTTGACCGCGAAGAACAGGCCGAGGACGAGGATCAGCCGGCGATCGCGCCCGGTCATCGCATCCGGGGTCGCGCTCACGCGGATCGCCGCGCCGATCGCCAGCATGGCGAACGCGCAGCGCAGCGTCACGACGGTGGACGCATTGCTGCCGTCCTCGAAGGCGATGCGCGCACACACGACCGCGCACGCATAGGTGATCGCGCAGACGATGACCGGCGCATGGTCGCGCCAGGTGGAGCGCGTGGTCAGCGCCGCCTCGCCGTTCGCACGCCGCCGCTCACTCGACGAGCAGGAAGCCCTTGGACAGGTAGGTCGCCTTCGACTGGAAGCCCGACAGGTAGGCGATCAGTTCGCGCGCCGCCTGGGCCGAGGCCGTCGACGGGGTGATGGCGCCGACGTAGACGGTCCACTTCTGCAGTTCCTCGGGCAGCGGGCCGACCAGCCGGACGCCCTTGACCGGCAGGATCTCGCTGATCTGGTGCAGGCCCAGTTCGACCTCGCCGCGGCCGACCGGCTCGACGATGTAGCCGCCGGCGCCGTAGCGCATCTTGGGTTTGAGCAGTTCGGTCAGGCCGAGGCGCTGGTACACCTCGACCAGGTGCTTGCCGCTGGTGCCGCGCGCGGGATCGATCATGACGATCGACCGGGCATCGACGAGCGCCTGGCGGAACGCCGCCGCCGTCGAGATGTCGGGCGCGCGCGCCGTCGCGCCGACGGCCACGCCGATGCCGACCTTGGCCAGCGGCCTGACCGATCCCGGCACGATGGTGCCGGCCCGGGCCAGGGTGTCGGCAACTTCGGCCGCCAGGACCAGCACATCGGCCCTCTCCCCCTGCCGGAGCTTGTCCTGGATCAGGCCCATGGTGCCGAAGTCGATGTCGACGTTGTGGCCGGACGCGTTCGCGAACGCCTGGGCCAGCGGCAGCACCGCTTCCTTGGCGGCGCCGGCGGAGAGCACCCTGAGGTCCGCAGCAGACAGCGGGGACACGGCCAGCGCGCACACGAGCGCGGCGGCGGCTCGAAACCGGACGGGATTCATGCCGTCACCGCAACTTCGGGTTGAGGCTGCCGCGGTTGTAGTCGCGGTCGCCCTCGTAGATGGTGCGCCCGAGGCCGATCACGCCGCCGCCCTGGGCATTGCGCTCGCGGCGCAGTTGCGCGGCGCGCGCCTCCTCGTCGCGCCGCGCTTCGGCGGCGCGCTCGGCGCGCTGGACCGCCGAGCGCGCGCCGTCGACCCATTCCCAGCGACCGTCGGGCAGCAGGCGCACCCGCTCGCCGTGCGCCGTCGTCGCCTCGATCACCGCGCCCTGCGCGAACGCCGCGCCGGCCAGGGCCATCAGCCCGGCCGCAACGGCGCCCGCCCCCCTGATTGTCGCCATGTCCTGCCCTCCGTTGCGCGCGCGCCGGCGCCGGCTACAGCCGCGCCTCGACCCACGCCTTGACCCCGGCCAGCGCCGCCGGCAGCTTGTCCGGATCGGTGCCGCCGGCCTGCGCCATGTCGGGCCGGCCGCCGCCCTTGCCGCCGACCTGCGCGGCGACGAAATTGACGAGCTCGCCGGCCTTCACCTTCGCGGTCGCGTCGGCGGTGACTCCCGCGATCAGCGCCACCTTGCCGTCCGCGGCGCTGGCCAGCACGATCGCCGCGCTCTTCAGCTTGTCCTTGAGCTTGTCGAGCGTCTCGCGCAACGTCTTGACGTCGGCGCCCTCGAGCGACGCGGCCAGCACCCGGAGCCCCTTGACCTCGACTGCGCGGTCGGCGAGATCGTCACCCTGGCTGGAGGCAAGCTTGCCCTTCAGGCGCGCCAGCTCCTTCTCGAGCGCGCGCTTCTCCTCCTGGAGCTTCTTCAGCGCGCCGTCGAGTTCCCCGGCGCCCGGCGCCACCCGCAGCGCGCGCGCGGCCCCCTGGTACTCCGCCAGCTGGGCGTTGATCACCGCGTAGGCGCCGGCGCCGGTGGTCGCCTCGACGCGCCGGATGCCGGCGGCCACCCCGCCTTCGGAGAGGATCTTGAACACGCCGATGTCGCCGGTGCGCTCGACGTGGGTGCCGCCGCACAGCTCGCGCGAGCTGCCGATGTCCTGCACCCGCACTTCGTCGCCGTATTTCTCGCCGAACAGCATCATCGCGCCGCTCTTCTTCGCCTCCTCGATCGGCATGACGCGCGCACGGGTCGCGGTGTTGGCGAGGATCTCGGCGAAGACGCGGTCCTCGACCGCGCGGATCTCCTCGTCGGTCAGGGGCTTCATCTGCACGAAGTCGAAGCGCGTGCGCTGGTCGTCGACCAGCGAGCCGCGCTGCTGGACGTGATCGCCGAGCACCTCGCGCAGCGCCTTGTGCATCAGGTGGGTGACGGAATGATTGCGCGCGATCGCGGCGCGGCGCGCGCCGTCGACGCGCGCCTCCACCGCGTCACCGACCCTGAGCTCGCCCGCGGACAGGCGCCCGTGGTGGCCGAACACGTCGGCCTGGATCTTCTGCGTGTCCTCGACCACGAAGGTGCCGCCGGCCGCGATGAGCTCGCCCTTGTCGCCGACCTGGCCGCCGGACTCGGCGTAGAACGGCGTGCGGTCGAGCACGACGATGCCGGCGTCGCCGCTGCCGAGCTCGCCGACCGGCGAGCCGTCGATGTACAGCGCCACCACCCGGCAGGCCGGCACCGCCAGGGTCTCGTAGCCCCGGAATTCGGTCTTGCCGCCCGCATAGGTCACGCCGGCATTCATCTTGAAGCGCGAGGAGGCGCGCGCGAGCTTGCGCTGCTCCTCCATCGCCGCCTCGTAGCCGGCGATGTCGATCGCCTTGCCGCGCTCGCGGGCGACGTCCGCGGTCAGGTCGACCGGGAACCCGTAGGTGTCGTAGAGCGTGAACACGGTCTCGCCGTCGACCATGCTGCCCTCGCGGGCCAGCGCGCTCTCGAGGATCTTCATGCCGTGCTCGAGCGTCTCGGCGAAGCGTTCCTCCTCGGCCAGCAGGGTCTCGCCGACGCGCGCGGCGCCGCGGGCGAGTTCCGGATAGGCCGCGCCCATCACCTTGACCAGGTCGCCGACGAGCTTGTGGAAGAACGGCCGGGTCTGGCCGAGCTTGTGGCCATGGCGCAGCGCGCGCCGGATGATGCGCCGCAGGACGTAGCCGCGGCCGTCGTTGGAGGGGATGACGCCGTCGACGATGAGGAACGCGCAGGCACGGATGTGGTCCGCGATCACCTTGAGCGACGGCAGGGCCAGGTCGTCGCAGCCGGTCTCGCGGGCCGCCGCGCGGATCAGGTCCTGGAACAGGTCGATCTCGTAGTTGCTGTGCACGTGCTGCAGCACCGCGGCGATGCGCTCCAGGCCCATGCCGGTGTCCACGCACGGCTTGGGCAGGCGCGGCATCGAGCCGTCGGCCTGGCGGTCGAACTGCATGAACACCAGGTTCCAGATCTCGATGTAGCGGTCGCCGTCGGCGTCCGGCGAGCCGGGCGGGCCGCCGGCCACCTCGGGCCCGTGGTCGAAGAAGATCTCCGAGCAGGGGCCGCAGGGCCCGGTGTCGGCCATCTGCCAGAAGTTGTCGGAGGCGTACTTCGCGCCCTTGTTGTCGCCGATGCGCACGATGCGCTCCTTCGGCACCCCGATCTCGTCGGCCCAGATGCCGTAGGCCTCGTCGTCCTCGTGGTAGACGGTGATCCAGAGCCGGTCCTTGGGCAGGCCGTAGACGCCGGTCAGGAGCTCCCAGGCATAGCGGATCGCGTCGCGCTTGAAATAGTCGCCGAAGCTGAAGTTGCCCAGCATCTCGAAGAACGTGTGGTGGCGCGCGGTGTAGCCGACGTTCTCGAGGTCGTTGTGCTTGCCGCCGGCGCGGACGCTGCGCTGCGAGGTGGTCGCGCGCGTGTAGGCGCGCGCGTCGCGCCCGAGGAAGACGTCCTTGAACTGCACCATGCCCGAGTTGGTGAACAGCAGCGTCGGGTCGTTGCCCGGCACCAGCGGCGAGGACGCCACCCGGGTGTGGCCCTTGGATTCGAAAAATTGCAGGAACTTCTCGCGGATTTCGGCGGCGTTCATGAAACTTTTTCTTTTGAAAATCAATTGATTGGATTGTAGCACCCGGGTGCGGCCGCCTCTGCGGCCGCACCGCGCGGCGGCGGAAATCGGCGCCCGCGCAGGGTCTATTCGCGCGTTCGCGCGGGCCGCGCGCGCGCACAATCGTCACCGCACAATTCTGCGCGCAGGAACATCGTCATGGGCAAGATCGTCTGCATCATCGGCAACAAGGGCGGGACCGGCAAGACCACGCTGTCGCACCTGATCGCGCACGGGCTGGGCGCCTTCGGCCTGCGCGCCGTTGCGATGCTCACCGACCAGCTGCGCGACAAGCTCTCCAAGCAGAATCGCAACTACCTGCCGTTCGACGCGCGCTCGGCCGACCAGCTCGCGCTGGCCGCGGCGAAGCTGCGCGCCACCGCGGGCTGGATCGGGGTCATCGACGGCGGCGGCAATCGCCCCGACGTCGATCGGCGCCTCGCCGCGCTCAGCGACCTGGTGCTGCTGCCGTTCCGCGACTCGCACGAGGACATGCGCGCCGTGCGCGGCGACCTCGAACGCTTCCCCCAGGCCTGGGCCCTGCCCTCGCAATGGCCGACCAACGCCTGGGCGGCCGCGAGCGCGAGCCGCGCGGTCGACGCGATGCTGGCGATCCACAAGGACCGCCTGCTGGCGCCGGTGTACGCGGTGTCGGCGACCAAGCTCCTGCTGATGGACGCCCCGCCGCCGCGCCTGCCGCGCGCGGTGGACAACGCGGCGCGCGAGATCGCGCTGCAGGTGATCGAACTGCTGGGTCTGCCGGCGCCGGAAGCCGACTGGACGGCCGCCTACGCGCGCGCCGCCGACGGCGGTCCGCCGCCGGGAGCGCGCGCGCCTTCGGTCCTCCACGCCTGACCGTTCATCGGCGCGCCCCGGCGCGCGCGCCGGCCGGCCCGCCCGCCGCCCCTAGAATCTGCGTGCGGATCGCGGTCGGCAAGTCGCCGCGCCCGAGCACGACGACCAGACTGCGGGGAACCTCCGGATGGGCAAGTACGTCCTAGCGCTCGACCAGGGCACGACCAGTTCGCGCGCGATCGTCTTCGACGCGGCCGGCAGCATCGTCTCGATGGCGCAGAAGGAATTCCGCCAGATCTATCCGCAGCCCGGCTGGGTCGAGCATGACCCGGAGGAGATCTGGAAGACGCAGCACGACACCGCGATGGACGCGCTGTTCAAGGCGCGCGTGTCGGCGCGGCAGCTCGCGGCCATCGGCATCACCAACCAGCGCGAGACCACGGTCCTGTGGGACCGCCGGACCGGGCGCGCGATCGGCAACGCGATCGTCTGGCAGGACCGGCGCACCGCGGCGGCCTGCGCGCAGCTGCGGGCGGCCGGCCGCGACCAGGCGATCCGCGCCAAGACCGGCCTGGTCATGGACGCCTACTTCTCGGCCACCAAGATCGCCTGGCTGCTCGACCACACCCCGGTCGAGCCGGGCGGGCGGCCGTGGCGCGCGCGCGCGGATGCCGGCGAGATCGCCTTCGGCACCATCGACTCCTGGCTGGTCTGGAAGCTGACGGGCGGCATGGAGCACAAGGGCGCGCTGCACGTCACCGATGCCACCAACGCCTCGCGCACCATGCTCTACAACCTCGCGACCGGCGACTGGGACGACACCTTGTGCCTGGCGCTGGGCGTGCCGCCGACCGTGCTGCCGGCGCTCCGGCGCTCGAGCGAGGTGGTCGGCAACGCGCACGCGGAGGTGTTCGGCGCCGAGGTGCCGATCGCGGGCATCGCGGGCGACCAGCAGGCCGCCCTGTTCGGCCAGGGCGCGCACGGCGCGGGACTGGCCAAGAACACCTACGGCACCGGCTGCTTCATGCTGATGCACACCGGCGCGCAGGCGCTCCCATCCGCGTCGGGCCTGATCACCACGGCGGCGGCGCGCGCCACCGCCGCGCCCGCCTATGCGCTCGAGGGCAGCGTCTTCATCGGCGGCGCGGTCGTGCAATGGCTGCGCGACGGCCTCGGGCTGATCCGGACCTCGGCCGAGGTCGAAGGTCTCGCCGCCAGCGTGCCCGACAACGGCGGCGTCACCTTCGTGCCGGCATTCGTCGGCCTCGGCGCGCCGCACTGGGATCCCGACGTGCGCGCCTCCATCAGCGGCATGACCCGCGGCACCACCGGCGCGCACATCGCCCGCGCGGCGCTCGAGGCGATCGCCTTCCAGTCGGCGGACCTCGTCGGCGCCATGCAGGCCGACTCGGGCACCCGGCTCGCCGAGTTGCGCGTCGACGGCGGCGCCACCGCCAATGCCCTGCTGATGCAGTTCCAGGCCGACGTGCTGGGCGTGCCGGTGGTGCGTCCGAAGGTGATGGAGACCACCGCGCTGGGCGCCGCCTATCTCGCGGGACTGGCGGTCGGCTTCTGGAAGGACCTCGCGGAGATCGCCGCCCTATGGCAGCGCGACCGCACCTTCGAGCCGGCGATGGGCGCGGACGAGCGCGCCGCGCGCCTGGCCGCCTGGCGCGACGCGGTGCGCCGCGCCCGCGCGGCGTAGCGCGACGCCGTCGCCCGATCGCCTCACTTCTTTTCGTCGACCCGCCCGATCTGCCGCACCACGTCGGCCATCTTCTTCGCATCCTTCTCGAAGAAGACGCGGAACTCGGCCTGGTCCAGGTACTGGATGGGCTGGCCGGCCCCCTCCATCACCTGGCGGAACTGCGGATCGGCGACCGCCTGGCGCACCGCATCGCGCAGCTGGCGGATCACCGGCTCGGGCGTGCCGGCCGGGGCGAACATGCCGGCCCAGATGTAGAACTCGTTGTCGATGCCGAGTTCCTTGAGCGTGGGCACCTCGGGCAGCGCCGGATGCCGCTTCTCCCCCCACGATGCCAGCGCGCGCAGCTTGCCGGCCTTGATGTGCTGCACCACCGGACCGGGGCCGGAGGCGAGCGCCTCGACCTGTCCGCCGAGGATCGCGGTGACCGCCGGCCCGCCGCCCTGATAGGGAATGTGAAACAGCTTCACCCCGGTGGCGAGCGAGAACATCTCCATCGGCGTGTGCAGCGCGCTGTAGTAGCCCGAGGACGCGTAGTTGATCCTGCCGGGGTTGGCGCGCGCCGCCTCGACCAGATCGCGCACCGAGCGGTAGGGCGACTCGGCGCGCACCACCAGCACGGTCGGGTCGGCCGACACCAGGGCGACCGGCACGAGCTGGTCGAGGGTGTAGCCGGGCGCCTTGCCGTTGACGCGATCGGCCTCCGGCAGGATGCTCACCGACGACAAGGCCATCAGCAGGGTGTAGCCGTCGGGCCGCGCCCGGGCGACGAAGCCGTTGCCGACCGCGCCGCCGGCGCCCGGCTTGTTCTCCACCAGCACCTTCTGCCGGAGGATGCGCTCGAGCGCGACCGCCATCGGCCGCGCGGTGAGGTCGGCGACGCCCCCGGGGGGAAACGCCACCACGAGGTTGATCGGCCGCGCCGTCGGCCACGCCTCCTGGGCGACCGACACGGTGGCGATGAACCAGAGGCTCAGGCAGGCAAGGATGCGCATGTTCGATCTCTCCGCTGGCGACGGCCAGCCGGCAGGGATTCTAATCGGCGGCAGACGCTGCGGGCCGCCGGCAAAGTAGAATGGCGCTTCGTCCCTTCCCCAGCCTCGTGCCGTGCCCGCATCAGCGCCGATCGACCCCGCTGCCCCGATCCTCCTGGTCGACGACAGTCCCGAAGAACTGCTGCTCATGCAAATGGGACTCAAGCGCGCCGGCGTCACCGCCCCGCAGGTGGCCGTCTCCAGCGGCGCGGAGGCGCTCGATTTCCTGCTGCGCCGCGGCGCGCACGGCGGGCGCGCGGCGGGGATCCTGCCGCGCCTGGTGCTGATGGACCTGCACATGCCGGTGCAGTCCGGGCTCGAGGCCTTGCGGGAGATCCGCGCGCATCCCGAGCTCGCCGGCCTGCGGGTGGTGATGTTCTCGTCCTCCGACGCGCCGCTCGACATCGTCGAGGCGCACGATGTCGGCGCCAATGCCTTCATCTGCAAGCCGCTCACCGCGAGCGGCATGCGCGAGGTGATCCGCCAGATCCGCGAGCGCTGGCTCGACCCGGACATCGCGCCGACCGGCCCCTGAGGAAGCCGCGCGGACCGGCGGCGCGCCGATCGATTCCGCTAAAATCCCCGTTTGCCCTCGCGGCCGGCGGCCCATGCACACGTTTCAGCAACTGATCCAGCGCTTGTCGGAATACTGGGGAGCGCGCGGCTGCGCGCTCCTGCAACCGTACGACATGGAGGTCGGTGCCGGCACGTCGCACACCGCGACGTTCCTGCGCGCGATCGGCCCGGAGCCCTGGAAGGCCGCGTACGTCCAGCCGAGCCGGCGCCCCAAGGACGGACGCTACGGCGAGAATCCGAACCGCATGCAGCACTACTACCAGTACCAGGTGGTGCTCAAGCCGGCGCCCGCCGACATCCTCGACCTCTACCTCGGCTCGCTGCGCGCCCTCGGCTTCGACCTCTCGTCCAACGACATCCGCTTCGTCGAGGACGACTGGGAGAACCCGACGCTCGGCGCCTGGGGCCTGGGCTGGGAGGTGTGGCTGAACGGCATGGAGGTGACCCAGTTCACCTACTTCCAGCAGGTCGGCGGCATCGACTGCCGGCCGATCACCGGCGAGATCACCTACGGCCTGGAGCGCCTCGCGATGTACCTGCAGGGAAAGGAGCGGGTGTTCGATCTGGTCTGGACCGACGGCCTGACCTACGGCGACGTCTACCACCAGAACGAGGTCGAGCAGTCGGCCTACAACTTCGAGCACTCCGACGTCGCGTTCCTCCAGGGCGCCTTCGACGCGCATGAACGCCAGGCCCGCGCGCTGATCGACAGTCTCCTGGCGCTGCCCGCCTACGAGCAGGTGCTCAAGGCGGCCCACACCTTCAACCTGCTCGACGCGCGCGGCGCGATCTCGGTCACCGAGCGCGCCGGCTACATCGGCCGCATCCGCAATCTGGCGAAGAGCGTCGCGCAGAGCTACCTCGACAGCCGCGCGCGCCTCGGCTTCCCGATGGCGCCGAAAGCCTGGGCCGACGAGGTCGCGGCGCTGCTGCAGAAGAAGGCCGCGTGATGGGCACGGCAAACCTGCTCGTCGAGCTCAATGTCGAGGAACTGCCGCCGAAGGCGCTGCGGCGTCTCGGCGAGGCATTCGCCGGCGCGCTCGCCGACGGCCTGCGCGCCCAGGGCCTGGCCGGGGCCGATTGCGTCGTCACGCCCTTCGCGTCGCCGCGGCGGCTGGCGGCGCACCTGACGGCCGTCGCGGCGCGGGCCGCCGACCGCGCGCTGACCCAGAAACTGATGCCGGTCGCCGTCGGTCTCGACGCGGCCGGCAACGCCACGCCGGCGCTGCTCAAGAAGCTCGCGGCACTCGGCGCCGACGCCGGTGCCGTGCCGCGCCTGAAGCGCGCGCCCGACGGCAAGGCCGAGGCCCTGTTCCTCGACTCGACCGTCGCCGGCGCGACCCTTGCGGCCGGCCTGCAGACCGCGCTCGATCAGGCGCTGGCCCGGCTGCCGATCCCGAAGGTGATGAGCTACCAGCTCGCCGACGGCTGGCAGAGCGTGCACTTCGTGCGCCCGGCGCACCGGCTCATCGCCCTGCATGGCGCCGACGTCGTGCCGGTGACGGCGCTGGGCCTCGCGGCCGGGCGCGAGACGCAGGGACACCGGTTCGAGGCGGCGGCCGACCCGGTCGTCATCCGCGACGCCGACAGCTACGCCGCCCAGCTCGAGGCCGAGGGCGCGGTGATCGCGTCGTTCGCGGCGCGGCGCGCGGAGATCGAACGCCAGATCCATGCGGCGGCCGCGGCCGCCGGCCTGGCGCCGGTCGACGACGACGCGCTCGTCGACGAGGTCACCGCGCTGGTCGAGCGGCCCAACGTGCTGCTCGGCCGCTTCGAGGAGGCGTTCCTCGGCGTCCCGCAGGAATGCCTGATCCTGACCATGAAGGCGAACCAGAAGTACTTCCCGCTGCTCGACGGCAACGGGCGCCTGACCAACCGCTTCCTGATCGTCAGCAACATCCGGCCGGCCGACCCGCAGGCGGTCATCGGCGGCAACGAGCGCGTGGTGCGCCCGCGCCTGGCCGACGCGAAGTTCTTCTTCGACCAGGACCGCCGGCAGCGGCTGGAAGCGCGCCTGCCGGCGCTGGCCAGGGTGGTCTATCACAACAAGCTCGGCACCCAGGGCGAGCGCAGCGCGCGCGTCGAGGCAATCGCGCGCGCGATCGGCGAGCGCCTCGACGGCGGCGCGCTGGCCGAGGCCGCCGCGGCGGCCGCGCGCCTGGCCAAGGCCGACCTCGTCACCGACATGGTCGGCGAATTCCCCGAGCTGCAGGGCATCATGGGCGCGTACTACGCGCGCCACGACGGCATCGCCGGGGAGATCGCGGACGCGATCGAGGACCACTACCGGCCGCGCTTCGCCGGCGATGCGCTGCCGCGCAATCCGGTGGGCATCGTCGTCGCGCTGGCCGACAAGCTCGAGACCCTGACCGGCCTGATCGGCATCGGCGAGCGGCCGTCCGGCGACCGCGACCCGTTCGCGCTGCGCCGCCACGCGCTCGGCGTGGTGCGCATGCTCGTCGAGCGCGAGCTCGCGATCGGGCTGACCGAGATCGTCGACATCGCCGCCGGCATCACCTGCAATGCCGCGGTCCGCGGCAATCCCGCCGAGACCGGCGCCCAGGTCGTCGCGTTCATCCACGACCGGCTGGCCAACCAGCTGCGCGACCAGGGCTACAGCGCGCAGGAGGTCGACGCCGTGCTGGCGCAGCGGCCCGAGCGCATCCGGGAGGTGCCGCGCCTGCTCGAGGCGGTGCGCGCCTTCACCCGCATGGCCGAGGCGGCGCCGCTGGCCGCGGCCAACAAGCGGGTCGGCAACATCCTGAAGAAGGCCGCGGCGCCGGTCGCCGCCGCGGTCGACCAGGCGCTGCTGGTCGAGCCGGCCGAGCGCCAGCTCCACGCCGAGCTCGAGCGCGTCGCGCCGCTGTCGGCGCGCGCGTTCGCCGCCGGCGACTACACCGGCTCGCTGCGCGTGCTGGCGTCGCTCAAGGCGCCGGTCGATGCCTTCTTCGACAGCGTGATGGTCAATGCCGAGGACGCCGCGCTGCGCGCCAACCGCCTGGGCCTGCTGATGCACCTGTCGGCAACCATGAACCGCGCCGCCGATCTGTCGCGGCTGGCCGCATGACGGGCCGCGCGCGGCACGCCGGCGACCCCGGACGGGCGCGCGCCGCGCACGGGTCGCGATGAGCGCCGGCACGCCGCACCGGCTGATCATCCTCGATCGCGACGGCGTGATCAACGAGGACAGCGACGTCTACGTCAAGAGCGCCGCCGAGTGGCGGCCGTTGCCGGGCTCGGCCGCGGCGATCGCCACCCTCAACCATGCGGGCTACCGCGTCGTGGTCGCGACCAACCAGTCGGGCATCGGCCGCGGCCTGTTCGACACGGCGACCCTCAACCTGATGCATACGAAGATGCACCGGGTCGTCGCCCAGGCCGGCGGGCGCATCGACGCGGTGTTCTTCTGCCCGCACAAGAACGACGACCACTGCAAGTGCCGCAAGCCCAAGCCCGGCATGTACCAGGAGATCGCGCGCCGTTTCGCGCGCGACCTCGCTGGCGTGCCGGCGGTGGGCGATTCGCTGCGCGACCTCGTGGCCGCCGCGGCCGTGGGCTGCCAGCCGATCCTGGTCAGGACCGGCAAGGGCATGAAGACCCTGGCCGAGGGCAACCTGCCGCCCGGAACGCAGGTGTTCGACGACCTGGCGGCGGTGGCCGCCCATTTCCGGCGGCACTAGGGCCCGCCGCCGCGACTTCGATGCTGCTGCTGCGCACCGTCGCCTTCCTGGTGTTCCTGTTCGTCACGGTGGCGCCGTGGGGCATCTTCTCGTGCCTGACCTTCCCGGTGCGCCAGCCGCGCCGCTACCTGATGATCGCCAAGTGGACCGACGTCGCGATCTGGGGCACGAAGCACATCCTCGGCATCGACTACAAGGTGATCGGACGCGAGCACGTGCCGGACCGGCGCAAGCACGGCGGCGTGATCTTCCTGGCCAAGCACCAGTCGCGCTACGAGACCCTGCTGTTCCGCACCCTGTTCCGCCGCATGTGCTACGTCTACAAGCGCGAGCTGCACTGGGTGCCGTTCTTCGGCTGGGGCATCTACCTGTGCGGCATGATCCCGATCGACCGCGCGCGCGGCAAGGAGGCCCTGGCGCAGGTGGCGCAGGTGGGCGGGCGCAAGCTGCACGAAGGCTGGTACATGATCCTGTTCCCCGAGGGCACGCGGGTCGATCCCGGCAAGCAGCGCCGCTACAAGCTGGGTGGCACCCACCTGTCGACGGCCACCGGGGTGCCGGTGGTGCCGATCGCGCACAACGCGGGCGACGTCTGGCCGCGCGGCCGCTGGCTCAAGCGCCCGGGGACGGTCACGGTCTCGATCGGCGCGCCGATCTCGCCCGAGGGCCTGACGCCGGAGGAGCAGATGGCCAGGGTCGAGGCCTGGATCGAGGCCGAGATGCGGCGCTTGTTTCCGCACCAGTACCACGGGTAGCATGCGGGAGCGCATCGACCCGCGCAGCCGTCCGCCACCGCGTGCTCCGTCTCTTCCAGCTCGAACTGCCGCTGTTCGGCGCCCTGCGCGGGCCCGCCCCGGAGGCCGCGCCGCCCGAGGAGCGCCGCTGCATCCCGATCGCCGGCCGCGCGGTCGACTACACGATCCGCCGCTCGGCACGCCGGCGCACCCTGGGCCTGACCATCGACACGCGCGGGCTGCGCGTGGCGGCGCCGCTGAAGGCGCGCCAGGCCGACATCGAGCGCCTGATCCTCGCCAACGCCGCCTGGGTGGCGGCCAAGCTTGCCGAGTGGCAGGCGCCCGAGCACGCGGCGCGCCGCGCCTGGTCGTTTGCCGACCCGCTGCCCTACCTGGGCGTGCCGCGCGCGTTCCGGCTGGCGCCCGGACGGCCGGCGCTCGCGGTGTTCGACGACATGCTGATCCTGACCGTGCCGCGCCCCGAGGCGGAGGCGAAGACGCGGCAGTGCCTGGCGGAGATGATCAAGCGCGAGGCGCGCTCCCATTTCGGCGCGCGCCTCGCCCACTACAGCGATCGCCTGGGGGTGCCGGTTCCGGCACTGCGCCTGACCCGCGCCGCCACCCGCTGGGGTTCGTGCGCGCGCGACACCGACGGCAGCCACCGCGTCAGCCTGAACTGGCGCATGATGCACCTGGCGCCGCGGCTGATCGACTATGTCGTCGCCCACGAGGTCGCGCACGTGCGCCACATGCACCATGGCGAGCGCTTCTGGTCGGCCGTCGGGCGCCTGGTCCCCGACTACGAGGCCGCGCGCGCGGAGATGCGGCTGGTCTCGCTGCAATTGCCCGAAATCTGACCTCAATCCCGCGCCTGCGCCGCCCGCCTTTCCCATAGAATCGCGCCTGCCGGGAATTTCCGGAACCCTGGGAGCGGGACATGCGTCTGTTGCACACCATGCTGCGCGTCGGCGACCTCGAGCGCTCGATCCGGTTCTACACCGACGTCATGGGCATGCGTCTCTTGCGCACCACCGACCGGCCGGACCAGAAGTACTCGCTGGCCTTCGTCGGCTACGACACCGAGGATCGCGCGTCGGTGATCGAGCTCACCTACAACTACGGGGTCGACAGGTACGAGATGGGCGGCGCGTTCGGGCACATCGCGATCGGCGTGCCCGACTGCCGCGCCGCCTGCGAGCGCATCCGCGCCAGCGGCGGCGCGATCACGCGCGAACCGGGGCCGGTCAAGGGCGGCACCACGGTGATCGCCTTCGTCACCGATCCCGACGGCTACAAGATCGAACTCATCGAGACCCGCCACTGAAACCTCCGGGAGCGACGCCACATGGGCCTCCTCGACGATCTGAAGCGCCAGGCGGAACAGCTGCAGGCGCATCGCTCCGCGCAGGCGCGCGGGTTCAGCGAGTCGGTGCTCCAGGTCGACGAGGCGATGCACCACGCCTTCCTGTATCTCAACGACCTGACCAAGCAGCTCAATGTCCTCAATCTGCCGTCGCCGCGCACCTTCGACCTCGAGCCCGGCGTGCGCTTCGAGGGCATGCGCCTGACGGACTTCTTCATCGACTTCCGCAAGAAGCTCGTCGAGGACCGCGAGCGCTACGACCACATCAACCTGACCTTCCAGCAGAAGTCGTCGCAGACGATCCAGGTGCGCAAGGAGCTGCCGCCCAACATCGCGCGCTTCGAGGCCAACCTGCGCGCGGCCGGCGCCGTGTTCGAGGTCAACGAGGTGCGCAACGTCCGCCACATGGTCACGCACGCCGACTTCACCATCCAGTGCGTGCTGCGCGCCGGCATCCGCATCACCCCGGACTACGAGTCCTGCAGCCTGCGCTTCACCCTGCGCAACATCGAGCGCCTGGGCGGCTTCGCGCTGGTGTTCGCGGCCGAGGAGATCACCGATCCGCTGCTGGAGGACTGCGCGCGCTACATCATGGGCGAGCCCAACCAGTTCCGCGCGCTCGGGCGCTTCGTCAGCCTCGCGCCGGGCGCCTGATCGGCGCGGCGCCGCGTCAGTCGCCTGACAGGAGGTTGGCGAGCGCCACGTAGCGGTCGAGTCCGACCTCCTCGGCGCGCGCCGTCGGCGCGATGCCGGCGGCCTCCATCTGCGCCGGCGTCGCGCAACCCTTGAGGGTGTTGCGCAGCACCTTGCGCCGCTGGCCGAAGGCCTGCGTCACCAGCCGCCCCAGCGCCGCCTCGTCGCGCGCGGTGCGCTCCCGCGCCGGCCGGGGCAGCATGCGCACGACCGCCGAGTCGACCTTCGGCGGCGGGTCGAAGGCGTCCGGCGGAACCTCGAGCAGAAGCTCCATCGCGAAGCGGTACTGCAGCATCACCGACAGCCGGCCGTAGTCGCGCCCGCCGGGCGCGGCCACCATGCGCAGGACCACCTCCTTCTGCAGCATGAAGTGGCAGTCGACGATGCGCTCGGCGAAGCTTGCCAGGTGAAACAGCAGCGGGGTGGAGATGTTGTACGGCAGGTTGCCGACCACGCGCAGCGGCGCGCCGCAGCGCGCCGCCAGCGCGCCGAAATCGAACGCCAGCGCATCGCCCGCATGGATGGTCAGCCGCGGCGGCGGATGGCGGCGCGCGAGCGCGGCGATGACATCGCGGTCGATCTCCACCGCATGCAGGCAGTCGAGCCGGGCGAGCAGCGGCGCGGTCAGGGCGCCCAGCCCCGGGCCGATCTCGACCATCGCGTCGCCCGGGCGCGGATCGATCGCGCGCACGATCGCGGCGACGATGTCGGGATCGGCGAGGAAGTGCTGGCCGAAGCGCTTGCGTGGCGTGTGCATGGCGGCGATCGCGGGCGGATGCCGGGATTGTCGCTGATCGCCCGCCGGCCGCCGCGGGCCCGGCGCCGTGCTACTGCTGCACCGTGATGCCCGCCCGCTTCACCACCGGCGTCCACAACGCGATCTGGCGCTGGACGAAGCTGCGGTACTCCGCGGGGCTGCTCGCGCTCACCTCGTAGCCGGAGGACACCAGGCTCGCCAGGACCTTGCGGTCGGTGGCCGCCGCGACGAAGGCGGCGTTGAGCCGGTCGACGATCGCGCGCGGCGTGCGCGCCGGCGCGGCGACGCCGTAGAAGCCGAAGCCCTCGAAGCCCGGGAAGCCGGCCTCGGCGAACGTGGGCACGTCGGGCAGCACCGGGGTGCGCCGCCCGGATGCCAGCGCGAGTCCGCGGGCCCGGCCGGACAGGATCTGCGGGCCGCTGGGAATGTAGGCATCGATGAGCACCCGCGTCTGCCCGCCGACCAGGTCCTGCAGCGCCGGCACCGAGCCCTTGTAACCGACGTGCACGGTCTTGATCCCCTGCGCGCTGAAGAAATGCTCGCCCAGCAGATGCCCCATGGTGCCGACCCCGGCCGACGCGTACTGGAAGCTGCCCTTCTCCGCCGCCTCCTTCTTCGCGTACTCGACCAGTTCCCGGACGTTGCGCGCCGGCACCGACGGGT
This sequence comes from Burkholderiales bacterium, assembly GCA_016790695.1. Lineage (GTDB taxonomy): Bacteria > Pseudomonadota > Gammaproteobacteria > Burkholderiales > JAEUOS01 > JAEUOS01. Next base: position 43,550 of record JAEUOS010000066.1, on the reverse strand, counting down.
GGACGATGAGGATGCCCGGAATGCGCGCGACCAGGCTCACGTACTCGAAGTCGGTCAGCGGGTCGTAGGGAATCTTCAGGCCGAGGGCGGAATTGAAGGCGATCGGCGCGGCCGCGAACAGCAGGGTGTAGCCGTCGGGCGGCGCCTTGGCGACCATGTCGTTGCCGATCATGGTGAAGCCCCCGGGCCGGTTCTCGATGACGATCTGCTGGCCGAGGCGCTCGCTCGCGATCGGCGTCACCGCGCGCGCGACCGTATCGAGCGCGCCGCCCGGGGTGAACGGCACGATCATGCGGATCGCGCGCGTCGGGTACGCGCCCTGCGCGAAGCCGCGCGTGGCAAGGGTCAGCGGTGCGGCGGCGGCCGCGCCAAGAATCCGGCGACGTCGGTTCATTTCCTGTCTCCTCATTGCCTGAGCGCCGCGAGGCGCGAAAGGGACTGCTCGGTTTCATCGACCAGGCGCCGCATGGTTTCCTCGACGCTCGAAATGCCGCGGACATAGGCCACGCTCTGCCCGGCGGCCGACCACAGGAGGGGCGCGATCCGGTGTTCCTTCACCGCCTCCATGATCTCCCCGACCAGGACCTGCTGGTAGGGCATCTTGAGCGGCGCCGGCGCGCCCGGCGCCGACCATTCGTCGCTCCAGGCGGTGCGCAGCATGCGCAGGGTCTTGCCGCTCCACGAGCGCGAGATCACCGTGTCCTCGCTGCCGGCCGCGATCAGGTGATCGGTGATGATCTTGTCGACCTCGTGTTCCTGGGTGGCCAGCCAGATGGTACCGGTCCACACGGCCTGCGCGCCCATCGCCAGGGCGGCGGCGATCTGGCGGCCGGTGGCGATGCCCCCGGCGGCGATCACCGGGAGATCGCCGACGATGTCGACCACCTGCGGCACCAGCGACAGCGTGCCCACGGTGCCGGTATGCGCGCCGGCATCGTAGCCCTGCGCGACCAGCAGGTCGACGCCGGTCGCCTTGACGCGCGCCGCGTGGCGCGGCGAGCCGATCAGCGAGAGCGTCAGCTGGCCGGCCGCCCTGGCGCGCGCGACCACGTCGGCCGGCGTGCCCACCGCCATCGCGAACAGGTTCGCGCCGGAGCGGATCACCGCATCGGCCTGCGCGGCGAACAGTTCCTGCGAGCGCACATGCTTCATGAACAGGTGCTCGCGCGTCGCCGGCGGCACCTGGTACTTCTCGCGCAGGTGCTCGACGAACCTGCGGTGCGCCTCGGGAATCTCGGCGTCGGCGGCGGCCTTGTCGTCGCGGTCGACGGTGACCGTGGGCAGGAGGATGTCGAGGCCGAACGGGCGGCCCTCGCACATCTCCTTCAGGGCGCGCGCGCTCTCCAGGATCTCGTGCGGCTCCTCGTGGGTCGCCCCGTAGACGCCGTAGCCGCCGGCGCGGCTGACCGCGGCGGTGACCTCGAGGCTGTGGGCGAAGGAGAAGATCGGAATGTCGATGCCGAGGCGATCGCACAGCGGGGTGCGGAACGCGATGCGGCGGCGGGCGGTGGCCATGGGGATTCCTCGGATGGATTCGGTTCAGGAGCGCGCGATGAGCACGGCGTCGAGCGCGAGCGCCCTCGCGCCGCCGACGCCGGGGCCGTCCCTGGGCAGCACGACGAACGGGTTGAGGTCGAGGCTCTCGAGCCGGTCGGCATGGGCGGCGGCGAAGCGCGACAGCGCGGCGATGGCGGCGGCGAGCGCGTCGACGTCGGCCGGCGGCGCGCCGCGCATGCCGTCGAGCACGCGCCGCGCGCGGATCTCGTCGACCATCGCGCGGGCCTCGGCCTCGTCGATGGGCGCGACGCGGAAGCTCACGTCCTTGAGCGCCTCGACCAGCACGCCGCCGAGGCCGAACATCACCACCGGGCCGAACACCGGGTCGCGCTGCACGCCGAGGATGCACTCGACCCCGCCGCGGATCATCGGCGCGACCAGCACGCCGTCGACGTGGGCCGCCGGATCGGCCCGGCGCGCCGATGCCGTGACCGCGTCGAACGCGGCGCGCACCGCCGCCGCATCGGCAAGGTCGAGCCGCACGCCGCCGACGTCGCTCTTGTGCGTGATGGTGCGCGACGACAGCTTCACCACCACCGGAAAGCCGAGCGCCGCGGCGGCCGCGGCCGCCTCGTCCGCGCTCGCCGCGTGCCGGCACGGCATCGCCGGCAGCCCGGCATCCCGGAGCAGGCGCAGTGCCTCGATCTCGGTGAGTGCATGCGCCGGCAACGGCGCCACCGCCGGCAGCGCGATCGGTGCGCGCGCGGCCGCGCGGCGCGCGCTCTCGGCCATGAAGGCCAGCGCCCCGAACGCGCGGACCGCGCCGCTCGGCTCCTCGAGCACCGGGATCCCCGCCGCCTCGAATTGCGCGCGCTGCTCCGGCCGCGCCAGCCCGTTGACGCCGAGCGGAACGTCGGGGTGGCGTCGATGCGCGGCGATGAGCGCGTCGACGACGACCTGCGCGCGCGGCGAGCCGAGCAGGCCGGCTGCCGGAAAGAACAGCAGGCTGTCGTAACGCCCCTGATCGGGGCCGCGGCCGAGCATGTTCTCCAGGGTCTCGCCGAGCAGTTCCGGGTGGTTCTGGTGCTGGCCGGTGATGTCGACCGGGTTGCGCGGTCCGGCGAAGGACACCTTGGCGCGCAGCGCCGCCTGCGCCGCGGCGGGCATCTCGGCGACGTCGAGCCCGCAGTCGACCGCCTCGTCGGCCATCAGCACGCCGACGCCGCCCGAGGTGGTGAGCAGCCCGATGCGCCGCGATGCCGGCGCCGCGCACATCGAGGCCGCATAGCCGACGGTGAACAGTTCCTCGACGGTGCGCGCGCGCCAGACGCCGTACTGGCGGAACATCGCGTCGTAGACCGCGTCCTCCCCGGTGAGGGCGGCGGTGTGGGAGGCGGCGGCCGCGCTGCCGAGCGCGGACCGACCGACCTTGGTGATGACCACGCGCTTGCCCGCGGCGCGCGCCGCCGCGAGCGCGCGCTTGAGCTTCGCGCCGTCCCGGCACCCCTCGATGTAGCCGAGGATCACGCGCGTGGCGGGATCGTTGGCCAGCCACGCGACGCAGTCGGCGAACTCGATGTCGGCTTCGTTGCCGGTGGTGAGCCAGTAGGACATGCCCAGGCCCTTGATGCGCGCCAGCGAGTAGGCGAAGGCGCCGAACGCGCCCGACTGGCTGACGATGGCGATGTCGCCCTGCTTCGACTCGCCGGCGCGCGGCGCCGGCGAGAAGGTGGCGTAGACGTTGCTCGCAAAGGCCATCAAGCCCAGGCAGTTGGGCCCGAGCAGGCGCACGCCGGCCGCGCGCGCGCGCGCGGCAAGCGCCTGCTGCGCGGCGCGGCCGGCCTCGTCGGCTTCGGCGAACCCCGACGAGAACAGCACCATGCCCTTGGCACCGGCGGCGATCGCGTCCTCCAGCGTCTGCGGCACGGCCGCGGCATTGACCGCGACGACGACGAGGTCGACCGGCGCGCCGACGGCCGCCAGGCTCGGATAGGCCGGCAGACCCTGGATCTCGGCGTACTTGGGGTTGATCGGCAGGATGCGGCCGCGATAGCCGCGCCGGATCATCAGGTCCAGCGGCACCCCGCCGATGCGGCCGACATCGTTGGTCGCGCCCACCACGGCCACCGATGCGGGGTTGAACAGCGCGTCGAGGTTGGTCTCGGTCGAGTCTTGCAATTCGATTCTCCGTTTGCGGGATCCCGTGTCGTCCGGCCGGCCGCCCGGCTAGTGCCCGAGGGCGGCTTCGACCTGCCGCGCCAGCGCCAGCAGTCGCGGCGCCAGGTCGGCTTCCAGTTCGCCGTCCTTGAGCTGGTAGGCGGCGACGACGCAGTTCAACGCCATCGGCTCGCCGGTCGGTCCGCCGAGCGGCACGCCGACGGCGAACATGCCCTGGCGCTGGTCGCCGCGGGAGACGCAATAGCCATGGGCGCGGAAGCGCGCCAGCTCGGCATCCACCCGCGCGCGCACGGTACGCCAGTCATAGCGCGCGGCGGCGCGGCAGCGCTCGAGGACGGCGGTGCGCTCGGGCGGCGCCATCGCCGCCAGGCTCGCATAGCCCATCGCGGTCGCCTCCATCGGCCGCACGGCGCCGACGTCGGGCCGCGCGGTGATCGCCTGCGCGTTCTGGCAGCTCTCCACCAGCACCAGGTCGATGCCGTGGCGCATGCCCAGCGACACCGCGCCCTTGGCCGCATCGGCCAGGCGCTGCATCAGCGGACGGGCGATGCGCCGCACCGCCAGATTGGCGAGGAACGGGTGGGCCAGTTCGAGCACGGCCGGGCCCAGCGAATACCGGTCGCGGGTCAGCGCCTGCCGCAGGTAGCCAAGCTGCACCAGGGTGCGCGCCAGGCGCGAGACGGTCGGCCGCGCCAGGCCGGTGCGCTCGGCCAGCTCCCTGTTGCTGAGCGATTCCTCCGCGGGCGTGAACGCGCGCATCACCGCGAGGCCGCGCGCGAGCGTGGTCGCGAAGTAGGGGTCGGCATCGACGGCGGTCTCGGCCACGGCGCGCGCGTGCAGGCAACACAGGGAGCCGGACCATAGCAAACGGCCGCTCATGTGTCAATATTGCAAACTGAATTTCAATATGTTGAACGGCGCCGGACGGTCCGCGGCCGCCGGCCGGGCCCGCCGTACAATCGCGGACCACGACCCGCCAGGAGGAAACCGCCGTGCACGCCACCGCCATGCCCCCGCTCAAGGATCCGACGCTGCTCCGCGGCGATGCCTTCGTCGGCGGCCGCTGGATCCCGGCCGACGACGGCGCCACGTTCGCCGTCGCCAACCCGGCCAACGGCCGGCTGCTCGGCCAGGTCGCCAATCTGGGGCCGGCGGAGACGCGGCGCGCGATCGACGCGGCCGCCGCTGCCTGGGGCCCCTGGCGCGCGCGGACCGCGAAGGAGCGCGCGACCATCCTCCGGCGCTGGTACGAGCTGATGATGGCGCACGCGGACGACCTGGGCGCGATCATGACCGCCGAGCAGGGCAAGCCGCTGCCGGAGGCCAGGGGCGAGGTCGCCTACGGCGCCTCGTTCATCGAATGGTTCGCCGAGGAAGGCCGGCGCACCTACGGCGACGTCATCCCCGGCCACGCCGCCGACAAGCGCATCGTGGTGGTCAAGGAACCGGTCGGCGTGTGCGCCGCGATCACCCCCTGGAACTTCCCGATCGCGATGATCACCCGCAAGGCGGCGCCGGCGCTCGCCGCCGGCTGCGTCATGATCGTCAAGCCGGCCGAGCAGACGCCGTACTCCGCCCTGGCGATGGCCGAACTGGCCGCGCGCGCCGGCGTGCCCGACGGGGTGCTGCAGGTGGTCACCGCCGACCTCGACCGCACGCCCGCCGTCGGCCTGGAGCTCACCACCAGCCCGCTGGTGCGCAAGGTCACCTTCACCGGCTCGACCGAGGTCGGGCGCATCCTGATGCGCCAGTCCGCCTCGACGGTCAAGAAGATCTCGCTCGAACTCGGCGGCAACGCGCCGTTCATCGTCTTCGACGACGCCGATCTCGATCGCGCGGTCGAAGGCGCGATGATCTCGAAGTACCGCAACGCGGGCCAGACCTGCGTCTGCGCCAACCGGCTGTTCGTCCAGGACCGGGTCTACGACGCCTTCGCGGCGAAGCTCGCGGCCGCGGTCGGCAAGCTCAAGGTCGGCGACGGGTTCGACCCGGGCGTCACCACCGGCCCCCTGATCGACGCGCCCGCGATCGCCAAGGTGCGCGCCCATGTGGAGGACGCGCTCGCCCAGGGCGCGACCGCCCTCACCGGCGGCCGCGACCACGCGCTCGGCGGCACCTTCTACCAGCCGACCGTGCTCACCGGGGTGACGCGCGCCATGCGCATCTTCCGCGAGGAGACCTTCGGCCCGGTGGCCCCGCTGCTGCGGTTCGCGAGCGACGAGGAGGTCGTGGACCTGGCCAACGACACCGAGTTCGGCCTGGCCGCCTACTTCTACTCGCAGAACCTGTCGCGCGTCTGGAAGGTGGCCGAGGCGCTCGAGTACGGCATGATCGGCATCAACACCGGCCTGATCTCGACCGCGGAGGCGCCGTTCGGCGGCGTCAAGCAGTCGGGCATCGGCCGCGAGGGGTCGAAGTACGGCATCGACGAATACCTGGCGATCAAGTACCTCTGCATGGGCGTCTAGCGCGCCGCCCGCGGTGCCGGCGCGGCTCAGAACTCCGGTTCGGTCCCCGCCAGCGCCGGGCCCGGCGCCTCCTTCCTGGGTTTCGACGCCACCACGACATCGGTGGTCAGCAGCAGGCTCGCGATCGACGACGCGTTCTGCAGCGCCGTGCGGGTCACCTTGCAGGGATCGAGCACGCCCATGGCGACGAGGTCGCCGAACTTGCCGCTGGCGGCGTTGTAGCCGTAGGCGCCCTTGCGGCGCGCGACCTGCGCCAGCACCACCGACGCCTCGGCGCCGGCATTCTCCGCGATCTGGCGCAGCGGCGCCTCGAGCGCGCGGGCGACGATGCGGATGCCGAGGTTCTGGTCCTCGTTGGCGCCGCGCAGGCTGCCCAGGATGCCGCGGGCGCGCAGCAGGCCGACGCCGCCGCCCGGCAGCACGCCCTCCTCCATCGCCGCGTGGGTGGCGTGCAGCGCGTCCTCGACGCGCGCCTTCTTCTCCTTGAGCTCGACCTCGGTGGCGGCGCCGACCTTGACCAGCGCCACCCCGCCCGAGAGCTTGGCGGCGCGCTCCTGCAGCTTTTCCTTGTCGTAGGTCGAGGTGGTCGCGTCGATCTGCCCGCGGATCGCGGCGATGCGGTCGCGGATGCGCGCCGCGTCGCCGCGGCCGCCGATGATGGTGGTGTTGTCCTTGTCGACCTCGACGCGCTTGGCCCGGCCCAGCATGTCGAGCCTGGCCTTGTCCAGCGCGAGGCCCAGTTCCTCCGAGACCACGGTGCCGCCGGTGAGGATCGCGATGTCCTCGAGCAGCGCCTTGCGGCGGTCGCCGAATCCGGGGGCCTTGACCGCGCAGACCTTGATCACGCCGCGCACCGCATTGACCACCAGCGTCGCCAGCGCCTCGCCCTCGATGTCCTCGGCGACGAGCAGCAGCGGCTTGCCCGCCTGCGCGGTCTGCTCCAGGATCGGCAGCAGGTCCTTGATCGAGGAAACCTTGCGGTCGGTGAGCAGGACCAGCGGGTCCTCGAGCACCGCGCGCTGCTTGTCGCTGTTGATGAAGTACGGCGAGGTGAAGCCGCGGTCGAACTGCATGCCCTCGACGATCTCCAGCTCGGACAGGATGCCGGTGCCGTCCTCGACGGTGATGGCGCCGTCCTTGCCGACCTTGTCGATCGCCCGGGCCACCAGCTCGCCGATGCCGCGGTCGTTGTTGGCCGAGATCGTCGCCACCTGCGTGATCTCGGTGCCGCTGGTGCACGGCCGCGCCGCGGCCTTGAGCTCGGCGACCACCTTCTCGACCGCGAGGTCGATGCCGCGCTTGAGATCCAGCGGGTTGACGCCCTCGGTGACGTACTTCATGCCTTCGCGCGCGATCGCCTGCGCCAGCACGGTCGCGGTCGTGGTGCCGTCGCCGGCGACGTCGGAGGTGCGGCTCGCCACTTCGCGCGCGAGCTGGGCGCCGATGTTCTCGACCGGATCCGACAGCACGATCTCCTTGGCGACCATCACCCCGGAATTGATGATCAACGGCGCGCCGAAGGAACGCTCGAGGATCACCGTGCGCGCCTTCGGGCCGAGCGTGCACTTCACGGCATCGGCGAGCTGTTCGACGCCGCGCATCACGCGCGCACGCGCTTCGTCGTGAAAAACGAGCTGCTTGGCATCCATGGCGCCGCCTCCGTCGGTACGAGCGATGCGGATAGTCTAGGAAGCGCCGAACCGGCAGGATTGACCGATGTCAAAATCCGGTATCGGCGCCGCGCGCGCCGCCGTTTCCGGAGAACGATCATGCGCATCGGGGTGCCGCGGGAGATCAAGGCCGACGAGTACCGCGTCGGCCTGACGCCGGAGTCGGCGCGCGCGCTCGCCGCGCGCGGCCATGACGTGCTGGTCGAGTCCGGCGCCGGGCGCGGCATCGGCGCCGACGACGCCGCGTACGCCGCCGCCGGCGCGACCATCGCCGCGGCCGCCGCCGACGTCTGGGCCGCCGCCGACCTGGTGGTCAAGGTCAAGGAGCCGCAGGCCGAGGAGCGACGGCGCATGCGCGCGTCGCAGACCCTGTTCACCTACCTGCACCTGGCCGGCGATCCGGCCCAGGCGCGCGACCTGCTGGCCTGCGGCGCGACCTGCATCGCCTACGAGACCGTCACCGACGCCGACGGGCGCCTGCCGCTGCTCGCGCCGATGTCCGAGATCGCCGGGCGCATGTCGATCCTGGTCGGCGCCCACCACCTGCAGGCCCCGCACGGCGGGCGCGGCGTGCTGATCGCCGGCGCCACCGGCGTCGCGCCGGCGAAGGTCCTGGTGCTCGGTGCCGGCGTCGCCGGCGCCAACGCCGCGCGCGTCGCCGCCGGCGTCGGCGCGGACGTCGTCGTGCTCGACCGCAGCCCGGCGGCGCTCGCGCGGCTGCCCGCCGTCGCGGGCGCGGCGGTGCGCGGATCGGTCGCCACGCCGGAGCTGCTGGCCGAGCATCTGCGCGACGCCGACCTCGTCGTCGGCGCGGTGCTCGTGCCCGGGGCGGCCGCACCGCGCCTGATCTCGCGCGCCATGCTCGCGACCATGCGTCCCGGCGCAGTGATCGTCGACATCGCGATCGACCAGGGCGGCTGCTGCGAGACCTCGCGCCCGACCACCCACCACGAGCCCACCTTCGTCGTCGACGGGGTGATCCACTACTGCGTCGCCAACATGCCGGGCGCGGTGCCGCGCACCTCCACCTTCGCCCTCAACCACGCCACGCTGCCGCACGTGCTTGCGCTGGCCGAGCACGGCGTCGCCGCCGCGCTCGCGCGCGACGCGCACCTGCGCCAGGGGCTCAACGTGCATGCGGGCCGCCTGACCCACGCCAGCGTCGCCGCCGCCCTCGGCCTGCCGGCGGTCGATCCGCAGGCCGCGCTCGGCTGAGGACGTGCTGCGCCGCAAAAGCGGCGCCGGTTTGCGCAATATCAACAACGCCCGGGCTGCGGCTCCTAGAGTAACTGCAGCCAGTGTCGACCAACGGGTGGAAGGTGCGTCCGCAGATCATTCGCAAGGCGTTGTCGCAGTCGCACGTGGCGCCGAACCTCGATGCGGCGGCGCGCGCGGCCTTCGCATGGCCGGCGATGCGCCGCGAGCTCCTCGGCGACGGCCCGGAGGACTGGAACATCGGGCGCCTCGCGGCCGACCGCCACGCGGCGGGGCCGCGCGCGTCGCGCGCCGCCCTGCGCTGGCTGCCGCGCGAGGGTGAGGCGCGCGACATCACCTTCCGCGAGCTCAGGCTCGCAAGCAACCGCTTCGCGAATGCGCTCGCCGGGCTCGGGCTTCGGAAGGGCGACGGCCTGTTCGTGCTGGCGGGACGGATCCCCGAGCTCTACTTCGGCGTCCTGGGCGGGCTCAAGGCCGGCCTGACGGTGACGCCGCTGTTCTCGGCGTTCGGCCCGGAACCGATCCGCACCCGCGTCGAACTCGGGCGCGGCCGCGTGCTGCTCACCACCGAGAGCCTGTTCCGCCGCAAGATCGCGCCGATCCTGCCGCGGCTGCCCTCGCTGCGGCACGTGGTGGTCGTCGCCGAAGGCGGCAGCGGCGGCGTGCTCCCCGGCACCCGCGATTTCGCCCAGCTCATGGAGGCGGCGAGCGACGAGTTCGACGGCGCCCCGACGGCCTCCGAGGACCGGTCGCTCCTGCATTTCACGAGCGGGACGACCGGCACGCCCAAGGGCGCGATCCACGTGCACGGCGCGGCCCTGACGCACTACGCGACCGGGAAGTTCGCGCTGGACCTGCACGACGACGACGTGTTCTGGTGCACCGCCGACCCCGGGTGGGTCACCGGCACCTCCTACGGCATCATCGCGCCCCTGCTGCACGGGGTGACCTCGATCATCGACGAGGCCGACTTCGACGCCGAGCGCTGGTACCGCATCCTCGAGGAGCAGGCGGTGAGCGTCTGGTACACGGCGCCGACCGCGATCCGCATGCTGATGAAGTCCGGCGCGGAACTGGCGCGGCAGCGCCGCCATCCGCGCCTGCGCTTCGTCGCCAGCGTCGGCGAGCCGCTCAACCCCGAGGCCGTCTGGTGGGGGCAGGAAGTGCTCGGCCTGCCGATCCACGACAACTGGTGGCAGACCGAGACCGGCGGCATCATGATCGCCAACACCGCGGCGATGGACATCAAGCCCGGATCGATGGGCCTGCCGCTGCCGGGCACCGAGGCGCTGATCGTGCGCCGCGATGCCGACGGGCGCGTGCTGCCGGTCGAGACCCCCGACACCGAGGGCGAGCTGGCGCTGCGCGCCGGCTGGCCCGGCATGTTCCGCGGCTACCTCGACCAGGACGAGCGCTACCGCAAGTGCTTCGCCGGCGACCTGTACCTCAGCGGCGACCTGGCCCGGCGCGACGGCGACGGCTACTTCTGGTTCGTCGGCCGCGCCGACGACGTGATCAAGTCGGCCGGCCACCTGATCGGCCCGTTCGAGGTCGAGAGCGCGCTCATGGAGCATCCGGCGGTGGCCGAGGCCGGTGTGATCGGCAAGCCCGACCCGGTCGTCGGCGAAGTCGTCAAGGCGTTCGTCTCGCTCAAGGCCGGCATTGCGGCCGACGCGGCGCTGCGCACGGCGCTGCTCGCGCATGCGCGCAAGCGCCTCGGCGCCGCCGTCGCGCCGAAGGAGATCGAGATCGTCGCCGGACTGCCACGCACGCGCAGCGGCAAGATCATGCGCCGGCTGCTGAAGGCGCGCGAACTCGGCCTGCCCGAGGGCGACCTCTCGACGCTGGAGGGCGGCGCATGATCGCGCCGCCGCCGTCCGGCCCGGTGCCGTGGCCGCGCGACCGCGCGCACGCGATGCTCGCCGACATGGTGCGCATCCGGCGCATGGAGGAGAAGTGCGCCGAGGTCTACGGCGCCGGCCGGATCCGCGGCTTCCTGCACCTGTACATCGGCGAGGAGGCGGTCGCCGCCGGCGCGGTGCGCGCGCTCGCGCCCGAGGACAACCTCGTCGCCACCTACCGTGAGCACGGCCACGCGCTGCTGCGCGGCGTCCCGATGAACGCGATCATGGCCGAGATGTACGGCAAGGTCGAAGGCTGCTCGCGCGGGCGCGGCGGCTCGATGCACCTGTTCGACGCGTCGACGCGCCTGATCGGCGGCAACGCCATCGTCGGCGGCGGGCTGCCACTGGCCGTCGGTCTCGCGCTGGCCGCGCGCATGCAGGAGGCCGGGCGCGTGACGGCCTGCTTCTTCGGCGAGGGCGCGATGGCCGAGGGCGCGTTCCACGAATCGATGAATCTGGCCGCACTGTGGAAGCTGCCCGTGCTGTTCGCCTGCGAGAACAACGGCTACGCGATGGGCACCGCGCTCGAGCGCTCCGAGTCGCAGACCGACCTGTGCGCCAAGGCCGCGTCGTACAGCATGCCCGCCATGCGCGTCGACGGCATGGACGTGGTGGCCGTGCACGAGGCGGCGACGGCGGCCGTCGCGCGCGTGCGCGCCGACGGGCCGATGTTCATCGAGTTCCGCACCTACCGGTTTCGCGCGCACTCGATGTTCGATGCCGAGCTCTACCGCAGCAAGGCCGAGGTCGAGGAATGGAAGGCGCGCGGGCCGATCCACACCTTCTCGGCGCGCCTGAAGGCCCAGGGCCTGCTCACCGAGGAGGAATTCCTCGCCATCGACCGCGCCGCGCTGGCCGAGGTCGACGCGGCGGTCGCGTTCGCCGAGGCCGGCCGCCTGGAGCCGGTCGCCGACCTCGCGCGCGACGTCCACACGCCGGGGGCCGCGGCATGAGCAGGATGAGTTACCGCGAGGCGATGCGCGAAGCCCTGCGCGAGGCGCTGCGCGCCGACCCGCGCGTGTTCCTCATGGGCGAGGACGTCGGGCGCTACGGCGGCACCTACGCGGTGAGCAAGGGCCTGCTCGACGAGTTCGGTCCCGAGCGGGTGCGCGACACGCCGCTGTCCGAACTCGGCTTCGTCGGCGCCGGGGTCGGCGCCGCGATCGGCGGCATGCGCCCGATCGTCGAGGTGATGACGGTCAACTTCAGCCTGCTGGCGATGGACCAGATCGTCAACAGCGCCGCGCTGATGCGCCACATGTCGGGCGGCCAGTTCTCGGTGCCCCTGGTGGTGCGCATGGCGACCGGCGCGGGGCGCCAGCTGGCCGCGCAGCATTCGCACAGCCTGGAGAACTGGTACGCGCACGTGCCCGGCATCCGGGTGCTCGCGCCGGCCACCGTCGCGGATGCGCGCGGCATGCTCGCCGCCGCGCTCGCCGATCCCGACCCGGTGATCATCTTCGAGCACGTGCAGCTCTACAACCTCGAGGGCGAGGCCGGCGATGCGCCGGTCGACATCGCGCGCGCGGCGCTGCGCCGCAGCGGCGCCGACGTCAGCCTGATCACCCATGGCGGGTCGCTGCCCAAGACCCTCGAGGCGGCCGATGCGCTGGCCGCCGACGGCATCGACGCGGAGGTCGTCGACCTGCGCGTGCTGCGCCCGCTGGACCTGGAGACCATCCTGGCCTCGGTGCGCCGGACCCACCGGGCGGTGGTGATCGACGAAGGCTGGAAGACCGGCAGCCTGGCCGGCGAGATCGTCGCGCGCATCGCCGAGGAGGCGCTCTATGACCTCGATGCGGCGCCGCTGCGGGTGTGCAGCGAGGAGGTGCCGATTCCCTACGCCAAGCACCTCGAGGACGCGGCGCTGCCGCAGGTCGCCGCGATCGTCGCGGCGGCGCGGCGCGCCTGCGGCAGGTCGTAGGGCCGGCGCGATGATCGAGTTCAAGCTGCCGTCGCTCGGCGCCGACATGGACGAGGGCAAGCTCCTCGAGTGGAAGGTCAAGCCCGGCGACACCGTCCGGCGCGGCGACGTGGTCGCCATCGTCGACACGTCCAAGGCCGCGGTGGACATCGAGATCTGGGAAGCCGGCATCGTCGACGCGCTCGTCGTCGCGCCGGGCCAGACCGTGCCGGTCGGCACCGTGCTCGCGATCCTGCGCGCGCCCGGCGAGGCGCCGGGCGCGCCGCGTGCGCCGGGTGCGCCGGCCGCTGCTGCGCCCGCCGCTGCGCCTGGTGCTGCGCCTGGTGCTGCGCCTTCCGCCGCACCTGCGTCCTCGCCTGCGGCCGCGCCGGCGGCGGCGGCGCCGCCGCCCGGCCCGGGCGGCGCGGCCGACGGCGCACGTCGCCGCGCCTCGCCGGCCGCACGCAAACGCGCGGGCGAACTCGGGATCGACCTGGCGGCACTGCGCGGCAGCGGCCCGGACGGCGCGATCACGCTCGACGACGTCGAGGCGGCAGCGCGCGCGCCGCGGCCGGCAACCGGCGCCGACCGCGCCGGCGAGATGCGTCGCGCGATGGCCGCGGCGATGAGCCGCTCGAAGCGCGAGATTCCGCACTACTACCTCGGCCAGACCGTCAATCTCGCGCGCGCCAGCGCCTGGCTGGAGGCGCGCAACGCGCATCGGCCGATCACCGAGCGCCTGATCATGGCCGCGCTGGTGACGCGCGCCGTGGCACTCGCCTGCACCAGGCATCCGGCGATGAACGGGTTCTTTCGCGACGGCGCCTTCGCTCCGTCCGCCGCGGTGCACGTCGGCGTGGCGATCGCGCTGCGCGGCGGCGGCCTGGTCGCGCCGGCGATCCTCGACGCCGACAGGAAGAGCGCCGCCGAGGTCATGACGGCCCTGAGCGACCTGGTCCGGCGCAGCCGCGCCGGCAGCCTGCGCAGTTCCGAGATGGCCAACCCGACCATCACCCTCACCAACCTCGGCGAACTGGGCAGCGAAAGCGTGTTCGGGGTGATCTACCCGCCGCAGGTCGCCCTGGTCGGGTTCGGCGCCATCGCCGACCGCCCCTGGGTCGACAACGGCACGGTCGTCGCCGCCCCGTGCGCGACGGCGACCCTGTCGGGCGACCACCGCGTCAGCAGCGGCCATCAGGGCGCGCTGTTCCTGGCCGAGATCACCAGCCTGCTGCAACAACCGGAAGCCCTATGAACCGCACTGAACTGCGCGAAGCGGTGCTCGCCACGCTTCTCTCCATCGCCCCGGAAGTCGAGCCCGACCAGCTCGCGGGCGCCCGGACGCTGCGCGAGCAGGTCGACCTCGACTCGATGGACTGGCTCAACTTCCTGATCGCGCTCAAGGAACGCACCGGCGTCGACATCCCCGAGGCCGACTACCGCAAGCTCACGACCCTGGACGTGCTCGTCGACTATCTGGCGACGCGGCTGGGCGCGTAGCCGCGCTCGCGGAGGCATCCGGTGTTCGAGGACCGCAACGACGCGGCAGTGCGCCTGGCCGCGGCGCTCGCGCAGTGGCGCGGCAGGAACCCGCTGGTCCTGGGCATCCCGCGCGGCGCGGTGCCGATGGCGAAGATCATCGCCGCGGACCTGGGCGGCGAGGTCGACGTCGTCCTGGTGCGCAAGCTCGGCGCGCCCGGCCATGCCGAGTACGCGATCGGCGCCATCGACGAGTCGGGCTGGTCGTTCCTGGGCGAGGGCGCGCGCCTGACCGGGGCCTCGGATGCCTACATCGAACGCGAGAAGGCCGCGCAGCTGGCGCTCATGCGCGAGCGGCGCCGCGCCTACACCCTGCACCGCACCGCGCACGACCCCGCGGGACGCATCGTCATCGTCGTCGACGACGGGCTCGCGACCGGCTCGACCATGATCGCCGCGCTGCATGCGCTGCGCCAGAAGTCGCCGCAGCGCCTGATCTGCGCCGTGCCGGTGGCGCCGCCCGAGACCGCGGACCGCGTGCGCACGCTGTGCGACGAGCTGGTCTGCCTCGAGACCCCGGCCGATTTCCACGCGGTCGGGCAGTTCTACCGGCACTTTCCCCAGGTCGAGGACGACGAGGTCATCGCGGCGCTGGCATGACGCGGCCGGTCATGGCGCGCACGGACCAGTCGCGCGCCGGCGCCCGCGCGGGCCTACGCGTGCGCCAGGCGCACCGGAATGCGGCGCGGTCCGAACTGCCCCGTGAACCGCTCGAAGCGCCCCGGCACCTCGGCGTGGCAGAAGCGGCAGTGCCCGCCCGGGGTCAGGTTGTATTCGAGGATGCGATGCCAGTCGCGCACGACGAGCGCGGTGCCGCACTTGCGGCAGGCGGTGGTGCCGCCGGCCGGATCGTGGACGTTGCCGGTGTAGACGTAGGCGAGGCCCGCCTCGATGGCGATGCGGCGCGCGCGCGACAGGGTCGCCGCCGGCGTGGCCGGCAGGTCCGTCATGCGGTAGTCGGGATGGAACGCCGTGAAGTGCAGCGGCACATGCGTGCCGAGGTCGCGCGCGATCCAGGCGCACATGGCGCGCAGTTCGTCGTCCGAGTCGTTGAGCGTCGGGATGAGGAGGGTGGTGATCTCGGTCCACACCGGGGTGTCGTGCACCAGGTAGCGCAGCGTGTCCTTGACCGGCTCCAGCGCGGAGGCGGTGTGGCGGGCGTAGAAGTCCTCGGTGAAGGCCTTCAGGTCGACGTTGGCGGCGTCCATCTTCGCGTAGAACGCGCGGCGCGGCGCGTCGTGCATGTAGCCCGCGGTCACGGCCACTGTCTTCAGGCCGCGCGCGTGGCAGGCGTCGGCCACGTCCATCGCATACTCGGCGAAGATCACCGGGTCGTTGTAGGTGAAGGCGACGCTCTTCGACCCGGTCTTCGCCGCCGCCTGCGCGATCGCCTCCGGGCCGGCGCGGTCCATCAGCCGGTCCATGTCGCGCGACTTGGAGATGTCCCAGTTCTGGCAGAACCGGCAGGCCAGGTTGCAGCCCGCGGTGCCGAAGGAAAACACCGCCGAGCCCGGATAGAAGTGGTTCAGCGGCTTCTTCTCGATCGGGTCGACGCAGAATCCCGAGGACCGCCCGTAGGTGGTGAGCACCATGCGATCGCCGGCCCGCGCGCGCACGAAGCACGCGCCGCGCTGGCCGTCGCCGAGCCGGCAGTCGCGCGGGCAGAGGTCGCACTGGATGCGCCCGTCGGCGGTCTCGTGCCACCAACGCGCCGGATGCAGCTCGTCGTCCGCGAACGCGCTCATGCCTCGGCCCATTTCCGCACCGCGTAGCGCGCGACCTTCATGTCGTCGGACCAGAATCCGCGCGGCAGGCCGGCCTTGGCCTTGAGCTGCTCGAGGAAGTCGCGCGGCCGCGGCAGGCTCTCCCAGACCTGCGGCAGGAAGGTGGCGCGGTGCGCGCCATATTCGAGGATCAGCCCGTCGACCTGCGGCCGCAGCCGCGCCAGCAGGTCGGCCTCGCCGGAGACCGTCAGCGGCTGCGGCGCGTCGAGGACGGACACCTCGACGCGGATGGCGCGAAACTCCTCGCGCAAGAGCGGCGCGAAGCGCGGGTCGGCGAACGCCGCCGCGCGCGCGTTGTGCCGGACGTCGTCGCCGAGCGGTCGGTGCGCGACGAGGCTGCCGATGCAGCCGCGCAGCGCGCCGTCCCGCGTCAGGGTCACGAAACTCGCCCCCGGCCGGGCGAGAAAGGCCGCATCGGCGCCGGCGCCCGCGGCATCGATGCCGAGGCGCTCGCCGATCGCGCTCCGCGCCAGGCCCAGCAGAACCTCGCCCTGCCCGGCCGTCCCGGCGTCGGCAGCCGCATCGGCCGGCGCACGCGCGGCCGCGCGCGGCTCGACGAACGCGACCGCGGCGTATCCGACCACCCGCGACTTGTCGCCCGCGGTGTCGCCGGAATTGCGCAGGTCGAGGAGTTCGGCGGCGAGGCCCCGGCGCCGCGCCACCTGGATCAGGCCGTTGACCGCGGTGGCCCCGCACGCTTGCTCGTGATCGATCGCCGGCTCGAGTGCGAGCACCGCGTCGATGGTGCGCCGGTCCTCGCGCACCGCCGCGTCGTAGCCGAGGTAGTGCGACAGGTCGGAGCTGATCACGACCAGCGTCTCCGGCCCGCCCCAGAGCGCGTCGAGCACGGCCGCGACGTCTTCGGCACGCGCCCTGCCGACGAGCAGCGGAACCAGGCGAAACGCGCCGAGCGTGTGCTGCAGGAACGGCAGATGGACTTCGAGCGCGTGGTCGGCGGCATGCGCGGCCGCGCTGTCCTGCACCGTCGGCAGCCCGCGCAGCCGGTCCGCGGCGTCCTGGTCGATCTCGACTCGCCCCAGCGGCGTGTCGAACGCGCGCGCCGCGGGCAGCGCGATGCCGCGCACCGCGACGCGATGGCACGGCCCGATCAGCACCACGCGCGTGACCTGGCCGCGCAGGCCGGCCAGGCGCGCATAGGCCGACGCCGCCACCGCGCCGGAGTACACGTAGCCGGCGTGCGGCGCGATCACCGCCTTCGGCGCCGCCGCCCCGGGCGCCAGGCGCCGTCGGGCCTCTTCCAGGAAGCCGAACAGCGCGCTGCGCAGCGCCGCCCGGGCCGCCGGATAGAACATGCCGGCCACCGCCGCCGGCCGGACCGCAAGCTCGCCCATGGCGCCTCCTGCACTCAATCCCTGATCTCTATCATGTGGGGGCGCCGCGCGCCGCCGCAAGACGGGCGAAGGAAAAGAACAGCGCACCCTGCGCCCGCAGGCGCCACGCTACCATGGCGCATCGCTTACCGGCCCGCCCGATGACCCCGAATCGATTCTCCGTCCTGAGTCTCAACATCCACAAGGGCTTCTCGCCGCTCAACCGGCGCCTGGTCGTGCACGACCTGCGCGAACGGTTGCACGCGCTGTCGCCGGACATCGTGTTCCTGCAGGAAGTCCAGGACGCGCATTCGCGCCACGCGGCGCGCCATGCCGACTGGCCGGTGCTCGCGCAGAGCCGCTTCCTGGCCGAAGGCCTGTGGCCGGAGGTGCACTACGGCCGCAACGCCGTCTACGATCACGGGCACCACGGCAACCTGATCCTGTCGCGCTTCCCGGTGTCGCGCGTGCGCAATGACGACATCTCCGACCATCGATTCGAGCGCCGCGGCCTGCTGCACGCGACCATCGACGTCCGCGGCCTGCCGACCCACTGCTTCTGCGTGCACCTGGGCCTGTTCGAGCGCGGTCGCACGCGCCAGATCGACACCATCATCGAGGCGGTGGAGGAGCGTGCGGGCCGCGGCGAGCCGGTGATCGTCGCCGGCGACTTCAACGACTGGCGCAACACCGCCGAGGACAGGCTGCGCCGGATCGGACTGGTCGACGTCTTCCGCGAGCGCAACGTGCGGCTGCCGCGCACCTTCCCCGGCCGCCTGCCGATCCTGCGCCTGGACCGCATCTACGCGCGCGACCTCACCGCGCTGGGTGCGCAGCGCATGACCAGCTGGTCGCGGCTGTCCGACCACCTCGCGCTGTTCGCGACCTTCGCCCCGCGATGAACCATCCGTTCCGCGACGCCAACCGGATCGAGCTGCTGGAGTCGGGTGCCGGGTATTTCCCCGCGCTCCTCGCGGCGATCGACGGCGCGGCGCGCGAGGTGTTCCTCGAAACCTACATCTACGACGACGACGCCACCGCGGCGCGGATCACCGCGGCCCTGGCGGCGGCGGCGCGGCGCGGCGCGGCCGTGCGCGTGCTGGTCGACGGGTTCGGGGCGCGCGACATGGCGGCGCACCTGCGCGACGCGCTGGTCGCCGCCGGCGTGGAATTGCTGGTCTACCGGCGGCCGCTCTGGTGGCAGCCGGTGCGCGGCCTGCGCCGCATGCACCGCAAGCTGGCCGTCGCCGACGCGACGGTCGCCTTCGTCGGCGGCATCAACATCATCGACGACTGGAACACGCCCAACGAGGTGCCGCCGCGATTCGACTACGCGGTCCGGATGCGCGGGCCGGTCGTCGACGACGTCGCCGCCGCCGCCTGGCACCTGTGGACCGTGGTCTCCTTCGCCGCGTTCCGCCGCCGCCGTCGCCGCCTGCCCGGCCCGCCCGCCCCGGCGGCCGGCACGATGCGCGCGCGCCTCCTGGTTCGCGACAACCTGGCCCATCGCCGCGACATCGAGAACGCCTATCTCGCCGCGATCGGCGATGCGCGCGCCGATATCCTGATCGCCATCGCCTACTTCCTGCCGTCGCCCCGGGTCTTCGACGCCCTGCGCCGCGCCGCCCTGCGCGGGGTGCGCGTGCGCATCCTGCTGCAGGGCCCGAGCGACCATCTTCTGCTCAAGCGCGCCAGCGAGTTCCTGTACCGGCGCCTGCACGCGGCCGGCATCGAGGTGCTCGAGTACCACCGGAGCTTCCTCCATTCGAAGGTTGCCGTGATCGACGATGCCTGGGCGACGGTCGGCTCGTCGAACCTCGATCCGTTCAGCCTGTTGCTGTCGCGCGAAGCCAACGTCGAGGTCGTCGACCGCGGATTCGCGGCAACGCTGCGGGACAGCCTGCAGGCGGCGATCGCCGCCGGGGCGACGCCGATCGATCCCGCCGGCTTCCGGCGGCGCCCCGTGCTGGCCCGCCTGGTGCAATGGGCCAGCTACCGCTTCGCGCGCGCGGTGATCGATGCCCTGAACCTGGCCCGCAAGAACTGACCGGCGCGGTCGCGCCGCGTGCGTTAGCATGGCGCGTGGCGCGCGGTGCGCCGGACGGACGACCTCCGTTTCACCACAAGGACACGACATGGGACTGCTCGACTCGATCACGCAAATCGCCGGTCAGGCGCTCGGCGGCGGCGCCGGCGGCCAGAATCCGCTCCTCGAGGGGATACTCGGCATGATCGCGCAACAGGAAGGCGGCCTGGCCGGCCTGGTGCAGAACTTCCGCGACAAGGGGCTGGGCGAGATCGCCGCATCCTGGGTCGGCACCGGCGCCAACCTGCCGATCTCCCCCGAGCAGATCCAGAACGTGCTGGGAAGCGGCGCCCTGACCGACCTCGCGGCGAAGTTCGGCATGTCATCCGAAGACGTCTCCGGACGTTTAAGCCAGATGCTCCCCGAGGTGGTCGACAAGCTGACCCCGGGCGGGCAGGTGGAGGGTTCGCTCGACCTCGGCAGCGCGCTGGGGGCGTTGTCGGGCCTGTTCAACAAGTAGCGGGCAGCACGTCCCCGGCGGCGCCGGCGGCCGACACTTCGGAGATTCCCATGCGGCGTGCCCTATCGCGGTGCATCACCCTGCTTGCGGCTGTCGCCGCCCTCGGCACCGGCATGCCGGCGCGCGCGACGGGCCCGGCCGAGACGCCGGCCCCGGCGCGCACGGGCATCGACCCGGCCCTGCGCAACGCCCTGACCGGCGTGGCGACGGCGCTGCTGACCGAGTTCGCGGTCCGGCTTGCGGCCGGCGCCACCGACGGCTTCGACCCCGGCCCGGCGCTCGAGCGCGCCGCGGCGCGCCTGTTGGCGGGCGGCGACCTCGATCGCCTGATCGACGGGGTGCTCGGGCAGGCGCTCGGCCCGGGCTCGACGGCGGCAGCCGACCTGCCGCCGGAGCTTCGCGCCGCCCTCGCGCTGCTGGCGCGCAGTGCGATCGCGAGCGCGCGCCGCGAGTTCGCGCCCGGGCCGGCCCGCTGAGGCGGTCGGTCCGCGGCCGGCGCCCTACTTGGCGATCTGCATGCCGGGGCGGTAGAAGCGGTAGCCGTTGCGGCCGGTCTGCTTGGCCTCGTACATCGCTGCGTCGGCCGCCTTCAGCAGCGCGTCGCCGTCGGCGGCGTCGGTCGGGTACAGGGCGATGCCGATCGACGGCGAGGTCCGCACCGGATGCCCGGAGAGCTCGTAGGGCGCGCCCAGCGAGGCCAGGATCTTGCGTGCCACGGTCTCGGCGTCGTCGACCGTCTTCAGCGCCGGCAGCACCACCACGAACTCGTCGCCGCCCAGCCGGGCCACCGTATCGGAGTCGCGCACGCTCGCCTTCAGGCGCCGCGACACCTCGATCAGCAGTTCGTCGCCGATGGCGTGCCCGAGGGTGTCGTTGATCAGCTTGAAGCGGTCGAGGTCGAGGAACATGAGGCCGCAGAGCATGCGGTTGCGCGCGGCCTGCGCCAGCGCCACGCGCAGCCGGTCGGCCAGCAGGATGCGGTTGGGCAGGCCGGTGAGCTGATCGTGATGCGCGAGGAACGCCACCCGCGCGGCGTCGGCGCGCTGCTCGGTGACATCCTCGGCCGTCCACACGATGCCGTCCTCCGGGCGCCACGGCGCGACCGCCTTGGCGGCCGCGCGCACCAGGATCACGCGCCCGTCGCCGCGCTTGACGTGGAGGTCGCCGCGAAACACGCCGCCGGTGCGCAGCACCGCCTCGGCCCGCGCGAGCATGTCGTGATACTCGGTCTCGTTGAGCAGCAGGTGCGCGAGGCCCTGGCCGACGAGGTCGCCGGCGCGGTGACCGAGCAGGTTCTCGCACATCGCGTTGATCCACTCGAGCTTGCCGTTCTTGAGGAAGAACGTCGCGACCGGGCTCAGCTCGAGCATGGCGCGGGTTTCCGCCAGCGCGGTCTCCAGCCCCGCCTGCAGCTGGCGCCGCTCGAGCGAGGCGCGCACGCGCGCGCGCAGCAGGACGGGGTCGAACGGCTTGGCGAGGTAATCGAGGGCGCCGAGCTCGATCGCCTGGACGAACTTGTTGCTGTCGTCGTTGGCGGAGATCACGATCACCGGAATGCCGGCCAGCGCCGGCTCCGCCTTCATCGCGCGCAGCACGCCGAAGCCGTCGAGCTCCGGCATCATGATGTCGAGCAGCACCAGGTCGAAGCTGTCCTGGCGCAGCGCGGCCAGCGCCTCGACGCCGTTGGCCGCCATGCCCAGCCGCGAGAAGCCGTCGCGCGTCAGGCGGCGGGCCAGCGTGTAGCGGTTGGCCTCGTCGTCGTCGACGATGAGCACCGACATGTCAGACAGTTCGCGATTCATTCCCGGTTTCCGACCCGGCTCCAGCGCCGGCGCCCTGCATGTCCTGCGCCGACGTCGACTCCGGCGCATGCAAGGGCAATTCAAGCACGAAAGTCGACCCCGTGCCGACGCGGCTCGCGACGCTGACCTCGCCGCCCATCAGCCGCGCCATGCGCCGCGACAGCGCCAGGCCGAGGCCGGATCCGCCGTACTTGCGGGTCGACGACGCGTCGAGCTGGGTGAACTCGCGGAACAGGCGCCCGAGGTCCTCCTGCGCGATCCCCGGCCCGGTGTCGACGACCGCGAAGCGCACCTGGCGCGCGTCGGCGGACACCTCCAGACGCACCTGCCCGGCATCGGTGAACTTGACCGCGTTGCCCAGCAGGTTGATCAGGATCTGGCGCACGCGCCGCGCGTCGCCCTCGAAGGCCGGCAGCCCGTCCGGATAGACCGCGGCGAGTTCCAGGCCCTTCTCGCGCGCCATCGGCGCCACCGTCGCCAGCGATTCCTCGGCGATGCTCGCCGGGTTGAGCAGGGCCAGCTCGACCGCCATCCGGCCGGCCTCGATCTGGGACAGATCGAGGATCTCGTTGATCACCGCGAGCAGGTGCCGCGCCGCCGCGGCGATGCGCGGCAGGGACTCCTTGAGCTCGCGCGGGTCGGGGGCCTCGGCGTCCTCGAGCAGCATGTCGGTCAGCCCGATGATCGCGTTGAGCGGCGTGCGCAGCTCATGGCTCATGTGGGCGATGAAGTCCGACTTGTGGCGGCTTGCCGCCTCGGCCTGCGCCTGCGCCGCGCGCAGTTCCAGCATCGCGTTGCGGAACGTCGACAGCGAGCGCGCCATCTGGCCGATCTCGTCGGCGCGCGCGGTGAACGGGATCGCGCGCCCGTGATCGCCGCGGGCGATCGCGGTCATGGTCCCGGTCATGCGATTGATCGGCGCGATCACGTGCCGGACCAGCAGGAAGGCGCAGCCGACCGCGACGAGCGTGGCGAACAGGAACACCGCCACGTTGCGGCCGATGGCGCGCGCGAGGGTCGCGCCGAAGCTGCCGGCGGCCTCGCCCTCCCCGGCCTGCGCACGCCGGCCGATCGCCTGCGCCATCTCGCGCAGGCGTGCGTCGTGCTCGTCGAGGACGCGCCCGGTGCCGCGCTCCAGGATCGCGTGGATCTCGACCACGCGCGCGAAGGCCAGGTCGTAGGCCGCGGCGAGTTCGATCGCCTCGCGCGAGCGCAGCGCCTGCGCCAGGCCGGCCAGGCAGCGCGCGACCTCGTCGGCCATGGCCGGGCGGCGGAACGAGAGGTAGGCGATCTCGGCCTCGCGCAGCAGCATGTAGGCCGCCTGCCGGCCGCCGGCGATCGCCGCCGCGCGCAATCCGCCGGCGGCCAGGGCGAGCTGGTTCAGGCGCTCCTGGCGCAAGCGCCGCGCGGTGGCCACGGCATGAAAGCTGGCCAGGTAGCGCTCGGCCTCCGCGCCGAGTTCCCGGATCGCCGCGCGCTCGCCGGGCAGTTCCCCTTCGGCGGTCCGGATCGACGCCATCAGCTGGGTCGAGGCCGCGGTGATGCGCGCCGGCGGCTCGATCGACTCGCCGGCGACGTACTCGCGGATCGCCCCCGACAGGCCGGCGAGCCGGGCCGACAGGTCCGCGGCGACGCGTCCGGCGCTCGCCACCCGCTGCAGGCGCGCGAAGTCGTCCTCGATCGCACCGAGGACCATGTGGCGCTCGAGCGCCAGCCAGAACACCACGGCGACGAGCATGGCGACGCCGCCATAGATCAGCGTGCCGATGCGCGCCTGGGGTCGCGGCATGCGGCCGGCGCCTCAGTCGCGCACGATATCGAGCCGGACCCCCTGGTCGCGCCAGTAATCGACGGCGTCGACGAAGACCGCGTGCACCGGGTCGCCGACGCTGCCGCGCGGAAGCCCGACCAGCTCGACCGTGTGGGTCGCTCCGGCGCGCAGGGGCAGGTCGGTCAGGCAGTCGTACAAGGCATCGAGATTGACCCCGAAGTGCGGCGGGAAGTCCATCGCCGCGGCGATCGCCTTGAGCAGGGCGGGCCGGGTCTTCGGTCCCTTGAACTCGATGCGCCAGCGCTCCGGCGCCGGCCGCGCCTTGGGCTTGTCCATGCTCATTCCCGGATGCGCCGGAACGACGCATAGTGATCGTCGGTGTAGTAGCACGCCGCCGGCGCGTTGCGCTCCCAGTCGCGCGCCTCGCCGCCGCACACCAGGCGCCGCGCGCCGCGGTTGCGCGCCCCCGGCGTCTCGACCGTGTACTCGCGGTAGTAGCCGCGCGCCTTCCGCGGCAGGATGCCCTCGCGATTGCCGAACACGGTGCCGTCCTTGGCGTAGGCGAAGGGTCCGCCCTTGCGGATCGCCGCGAGCACGCCGCGGGCCTCGCGCGGCAGGGCCGCGGCCTCCACCTCGCCGACCGCATAGCCATGGGCGGCGCCGGCGAGGAACCAGGCCGCGCACGCCGCCAGGAACAGGCGCAGGACGGCACCGCATCGGATGGAGACGTTCATGAGGGCCGCAGGATAGCCTACACGGCGAGGAAGCGCAGCACTTCGTCGCTGCGCGCGGCCGTGTCGCGATAGCCGAGGTCGATCAGCGCGCGCGTGTACTCCGACTCGAACAGCAGGTAGCTGGCCAGCGCCGACCCCTTGCGGTTGGTCGCGCCGATGCCGCGCAGCAGCAGGCGCACCGCCCACGGCAGGCTGCGCACGTGGCGCGCGGCCAGGGTGTCGAGCCGTTCCGAGGGCGAGATCACCAGCACCTCGACCGGCCGCAGGCTGGTTTCGCCGCGCGCCGCGGCCTCCGCCGGAATCAGGGAAAGGGTGCGATTGATGCGCAGCACCCGCTCGATGTCGACGTTCAGGCTGTCCAGGAAGATCGACGACAGCGCATGACCGGCGATCTGCGCGAGCGAAGGATAGGCCTCGCCGCGCACGCGGTCGGTGGGCTCGTTGATGCGGCCGGCGCCGATGACCAGGATGCGCGAGGCACCGAGGTGGATGGCCGGGCTGATCGGCGCGATCTGGCGCATCGACCCGTCGCCGAAGTACTCGCGATGAATCTTGACCGCCGGAAAGATGAACGGTATCGCCGAGGACGCCAGCAGATGGTCGACGCCGATGCGCGCGCGCGCCGCCACGCGCTGCTGGCGCTGCCACGCCTCGATGCCGTCGGCCGCATGGAAGAAGTTGACGCTCTGCCCCGAGGCATAGCCCGAGACCGTGATGCACAGCGCGCGCAGCGCGCCCGCCGCGATCGCCGCATCGATCTCGTGAAACGGCAGGTTGCGCTGCAACAGGTCGCGCAGCGGCGCATTGTCGAGCAGCGAGCGCGGCGCCGTGCGCACCACCCACCCCGCCATCAGCGCGCCGATCCAGTGGGCGCCGGTGCGCGCGATGCCCAGCGGGTCCGACCGATACACCTGATGCGCGTGGAAGTTCTCCCACACCGAGCAGAGGTAGTCGACGGCCTGACCGAAATCGCGCGAAAAGCACGCGAGCGAGGCCGCGTTGATCGCGCCGGCCGACGTCCCGCACAGGATCGGGAACGGGTTGACCGCGCGTTGCGGCAGGAGTTCGGCGATGCGCTTCAACACCCCGACCTGATAGGCGGCGCGCGCGCCGCCGCCGGTCAGGATCAGCCCGGCGTGCCCGGACGATGCCGCCGCCGCGGTCATCGACCGACGTGCATGCAGGATGCCGCGGCGCCGCGGCCCGGCGGTTGGCGAGTGCTCACCATTGGCGAATGGTAACCGCGAAAACCTGCGCCCTCAAGCGCTCGTCCGACACGCAAGTAGGACGGCTTCCGACGCGCGGACGCGACCTCGCGCGGCTTATCAGGCACGCCGCGGCGCGCGAGACTGTGCGCCAGCCTCCCCGTCCACCCGCAAGTTAGGAGATCGACCATGCAACGCATCGATCGCAGCCACGCCGTCAATCCCTTCGCCATGCTCGGTGATTCGCAGGCCGTTGCCGACGCCATCCGCCGCGCGCAATCCTGGAACCTCAAGTCGCGCGTCTGCCATCCGCTGGACCGGCCGTCGCGGGCCCGGCTGTCGAAGGAACTCGCGCAGTTCGACGCCTTCGTCGACGCCGAGGGCGCAAGCGGCACCGGCGCCAGCGACTGACGCGCCGCGGGCCGGCGGATCCGGCCGCGCGGTTACACTTGGCCGGTCTCCCCGTGTCGACCGCGCCCCGGCATGCCGCCCCTGCCCGTTCCTGCCTGCGTCCGCGCCGCCGTTCTCGCCGCCGCCCTCGCTGCCGGTCTCGCCGCCGCATTGCCGGCCGCGGCGAGCGGCCCGCGCGCCGAAGCCGACCTGGTGGTCGCGCAACGGACCGTCGCCACCTTTCGCACCGCCTACAACGGCGCGGATCCCGCTGCGCGGGTCGCGCGCGCCCAGGCGCGCATCGCCGAGATCGAGGCGCGCGAGCTGCCGCTGGATTTCACCGAAGTCGACGTCTCCGTGCACGAGGCCGGCGCCGCGCGCGCGACCGGCGTGGCGATCCGCGCGGCCGACGTGGTGGTCTTCACGCTGGTGCCGGGCGACCTCGAGGAAGGTTCCGGCACGGCGCTGCGCGCCGCGGCCGCGGCCGCGCGTGAACGCCTGGCCGAGGCGATCGGCGCGCGGCGCGCGCAACGGCAGCCGCAGGTGCTTGCGCATGGCATGGCGATGGCGCTACTCGCCACCGCGGCGGCGGGCGTCGCGCTCTGGCTGCTGCTGCGCGGCCTCGCGGGCCTGGACAGGCGTCTCGCCAGCCCGGAGGACGCCGGCGCGGCCGCGGATGCCGGCCGGCTGGCCGCCCACGGCCGCGTGCTGGCCCGGCGCCTCGTCCAGGTCGCCGCGCTCGCGTTCGGGCTTGCGCTCGTCTACGCCTGGCTGCTCGCGGTGCTGCACGAGTTTCCCGCGACCCGGCCGCTGTCGCAGCGGCTCGGCGACCTGCTCCTCGACACGCTCGGCGGCTTCGCCGCCGCCACCGTCGCCAGCCTGCCCGGCCTGATCGCGGTGGCGCTGATCGCGCTGTTCGCCGAAGGCCTCGCGCGCGCCGCGCGCGGCGCCTTCCGCGCCGTGCAGGGCGGCCGCCTGGCGATTCCCGGCGTGCACCCCGAGACCGCCGGCGCCACCCGGCGCATCGTCGTCTTCGGCATCTGGGCGCTCGCGATCGTCGCCGCCTACCCGCACATGCCGGGGTCCGGCTCCACGGTGTTCCAGGGCGTCTCGGTGCTGATCGGGGCGATGATCACCCTCGGGTCGACCGGCATCGCCAACCAGGTGATGAGCGGGCTGACCCTGATCTACTCGCGCGCCCTGACGCGCGGCGATCATGTGGTGGTCGGGGCACCCGGCAACGAGGTCGAGGGCGTGGTGGTCGAAGTCGGCACCCTGGCGACGCGCGTGGTCACCATGCGCAACCAGGAGGCCACCATCCCCAACGCGGTGGTCGTGGCCAATCCGATCCGGAATTTCTCGCGCCAGTCCGGCGACGACGGGACGCTGACCTCGGCCCGCGTGACCATCGGCTACGACGCGCCCTGGCGGCAGGTGCACGCGCTCCTCGAGGAGGCGGCGCGCCGCACCGCCGGTGTGCGCCAGGTGCCGCCGCCGCGGGTGATGCAGGCGGCGCTGGGCGACTTCCATGTCACCTACGAGCTGCTGGTCAACATCGACCGCCCGCTCGAGCGCCTGGCGATCATTTCGCGCCTGCACGCGAACGTCCAGGACGTGTTCAACGAGTTCGGGGTGCAGATCATGTCGCCGCACTTCCTGGGCCAGCCCGCGGTGCCGGTGACGGTCCCGCGCGAGCGCTGGCACGCGGCGCCGGCGCCGGCCGCCGACGCCGCGCCGCGATGAGCAACGCCGCCGACGCGATCCGCGCGCGCGGCTTTCGCAAGTGGTACGAGGCACGCCTGATCGAGGCGCACGTGCATCTGGTGACGGCCTTCCTGTGCCTGATCGCCGTGCTCGCGGTCATCGAGATGGGCGGCCTGTTCCGGAACGTCGAGCGCACCCTGTTCGTGCTGGCCTGCGTCGCGTTCCTCGGCGCCGCCGGGGCATGGAACTGGCGGCGCTACTTCCGCGTGATCGGGATGGCGCAATACCTGAGCGCGCGCTCCGACTGCCCGGCCTGCGGCGCCTACGCGCGCTTCGAGGTGCTCTACACCGGACCGCGCGAGGACCGCGACGGCGCGCTCGGCGACGATGCGGCGCTGCTGCCGGCGATGCAGGTGCGCTGCCGCAAGTGCGGCGCCGAGTGGCGCCTGTAGCCGCGCCCCCGCCGGCTCAGCCGTCGAGCGGCAGGCGCAGTTCGAGGACGTTGCGGGCGCCTTCGCGACGGTATGCGGCGGTCTCGATCAGCTGGCCGATCAGGTAGGTGCCGAGCCCGCCGATCGGGCGCAGCGACAGGGTCGTCGCCAGCGTCGCCGGGGACTCGCGGAAACCGCTCAGCGGATCGTGCGGCGGCGCCCCGTCGCTGTAGTGCAGACGGGCGCTGCCCTCGGCGATCGTCAGGCACGCCTCGACCGGCGCGTCGCTGTCGCCGCCGTGCCCGTGCATGACGGTGTTGGTGAACAGCTCCTCGACGATGAATGCCAGGCGCAGCGCGTCGGCCCGCGCCACCCCGCGCGCGGCGCACGCCGACTCCACGAACGCGACCAGTCGCGCCAGGTCGGCCATGCGGGCGGCAACGGTGATCGAATCGGCGTCGGGCAATCTGCGGCTTCCAGGCGGCCGGCAGCCACGGGGCGGAGCACATCCCCATGACCGGCCATGCTTTGCTATTCTAGGTCAGGTGCCGTGCGATCAGCCGCTCCGCGCGACGGCACCCACAACAAACAACGCATGACGGGGGTCCCATGCATTTCATCCAGTCGGCGGCCTGTGCGGCGATCATCGCCGCCTGCGCCTTGCCCGTGGCGGCGCAGGTCGCCGAGATCGGCCGCATCAAGGTGGTGCGCGGACAGGTCAGCGTCGAGCGCGCCGGCAAGTCCCTGCCCGCGGTGGCGGGCATGCCGCTCCAGGCAGGCGACGAGATCCGCACCGGGCGCGACGGCGCGGCCGGCATCACCATGAGCGACAACTCGCTGCTGTCGACCGGCCCCGACAGCACGCTCGCGCTCGACCGATTCGCGTTCGACACCACCACCCACCAGGGTCGCTTCGATAGTTCGCTCAAGCGCGGCACGCTCGCCGTGTCCTCCGGCAAGATCGCGCGCCAGTCCCCCGAATCGATGTCGGTGAAGACGCCCGCCGCGATTCTCGGCGTGCGCGGCACCGAGTTCGTGGTCAGCGCCGGCGATGCCGCCGCGCGCTGAACGCCGGCGCGCCGCCGCGCTCGCCGCGGCCGCGCTCCTGGTCGGCGCCTGCGCCGCGCCGCCGCCCGCCCCGGCCCCGGCGCCGCCACCTGCCCCGGTGGACTCGGTGATCCTGCTGCCGGCGCAGGATGGCCGCGGCACCGCCGTCACCCTCGCGCAGGACGGGCGCAGCGCGGTCGTCGACCGGCCCTACGCGGGAGCGCGCACCGGTCCCGCCGGGCCGCAGGGCTTCCAGTCGAGCGCCGCCGAGGTGCAGGCGAAATTCGGCGCGGCGCTCGCCGCCCAGCCGCCGCGCCCGGCGTCGTTCCTCCTGTATTTCGTCGAGGGCCGCGACAGCCTGACCGAGGCCTCGCGCGCGGTGGTCGACCGGGTGTTCGCGGAGATCGCGGCGCGGCCTGCTCCGGACATCGTCGTCATCGGCCATACCGACAGCGTCGGCAGCCAGGCGTCGAACGACGCGTTGTCGCTGCAGCGCGCCGAATCGATCCGGCGTGAACTGATCCGCCGCGGCATTGGCGCCGAGAACGTGATCGCCAGCGGCCGCGGCGAGCGCGAACTGCTGGTGCCGACCGGCGACAACGTCGCCGAGCCGCGCAACCGGCGCGTCGAGATCATCGTCCGCTGAGCTTCATCCGCCGCGGCGCCCTGCCGCGCGGCAGCGGGCGCTCCCGCTGCGCCCGGCCGCACCGGTCTGGAGGAAGGCGGTCAGCCGCCGTTCCAGCGCACCGTCAGGATGGTCAGGTCATCGGCCGGCTCGGCGCCGCCGACGAAAAGCGCGACATCCGCGTGGATGCGCTCGCGCGCTGCCGCGGCCCCCAGGCCGGCGCCGGGCAGCGCCGCCAGCACCGCGGCCAGTCGGACTCCGCCATAGAGCCGGCCGGCGCGATCCTGCGCCTCGGTGACGCCGTCGGTGACGAGGCAGAGCAGGTCGCCGGGGGCGAGCGTCGCGGTCGTCCCGGCATAGCTGAAATCGTCGACCACGCACAGCGGCGGCCCGTCGCCGCCGCGCAGGCGTGTCAGCGCGCCGTTCGCGCCGACCAGGGTCGGGTCGTCGTGCCCGGCGTTGCAGTAGGCCAGGACACCGGTGCCGAGGTCGAGAATGCCGGCGAACAGGGTGACGAACATGGCCTCGCTGTTCTCGCGCGCCACCTCGGCGTTGGCGCGCGTCATCAGTTCGCCGATCAGCGCGGCGTCGGCCGCCGCCCCGCCGCGGCGCAGCGCATTGCTCTTGTACAGCGCCTTGGAAACGGCCATGAAGATGCTCGCCGGCAGGCCCTTGCCCGAGACGTCGCCGATCAGGAAGAACAGCCGGTCGCGATCCAGCGCAAAGAAGTCGTAGAGGTCGCCCCCGACCTCGCGCGCGGGCGTCATCTCGCAGGCGACCTCGACGCGCGTCTCGCCGGCGAGCGCATCCGGCCGCGGCAGGATGCCGGTCTGGATGCGGCGCGCCGCCTCGAGTTCGCCGGCGACGCGCGCGGCCTCTTCGCGCTGGCGCTGCACTTCGCGCTCGAGCGCGCGCTCACGGCGCGTCGCGGCAGCCAGTGTCAGCGCCAGCAGCGCGCCGAACAGGATCACGAGCGCCAGGCTCGGCGTGGCGGCATCGAGGAGCAGGTGCCGGTCGCGGAACAGTCCCAACGACAGGATCCCGGCACCGGCGACGGCGGCGCCGATCAGCAGCACCGAGCGCCGCGGCGAGAACACCGGCACGGCGGCCACCAGGACGATGCCGGCGCACGCCAGAAGCATGATTTCGATCCAGCGCATCCAATGCGGGCGCAGCAGGATGGCGCCGTCGAACACCGATTCGAGCACCTGCGCATGGACCTCGATGCCGGGCATGCGCTCGCCGGAGGCGGCGGTCTGGTAGTCGAGCAGGCCCAGCCCGGTGGCGCCGACGAGCACCATCCGCGACGCGAGCAGGGTCTTGTCGGCGCGGCCCGCGAGAACATCGGCGGCGGAGACGCGCGGGCGCCCGTCGCGCGGCGAGAAATGCACCCATACCGCGCCATCGGCGTCGGTAGGCACGACCACGTCGGCGACGGCGACGCTCTTCACGCGCGCGCCGTCGGCGTGAACGACGACGCCGCGCGCTCCGCTGGCCAGGCGCAGCATCTCCATCGAGAAGCCAGGAACCCAGGTCTCGCCAATGCGCCCGATCAGGGGCATGCGGCGCACCACGCCGCCCTCGAGGTCGGAGGAGAGCAGCCCGTGCCCGGGGGCGGCGCGGTCGAGCACCTCGGTGCTGGCAAGCACCCCCGCGAAGGTGCGCACGCCTTTCTGCGGATCGCCGCCGCGCACGAGCACCGGCGGCGCGCGCACCGGCGCGCCGGTCGTGTCCGGCAGGCCGCCGATGCCCAGAACCACCGGCGCGCGCGCAAGCGCCTCGGCCAGTTGGGCGTCCGTATCCGGCAACGCGAGCAGCCGGGCGCGGGTTTCCGCATCCGCGCCGATCTGGTCGGCCAGCCGCGCCGGCGACCAGCGGTCGGGCTCGGCCATGATCACGTCGATGCCGATGGCGGACGGCTGGTGCGCGTCGATGGCGTCGATCAGGCGCGCCATCACGCTGCGCGGCCACGGCCACTGGCCAAGCTCGGCGAGCGCCTTCTCGTCGATCTGCACCACGGTGGCCGGCAGTTCGACGAGCCTGCGCGGGCTCAGGGTCTGGCAGGCGTCGAACCAGGCGAACTGCAGACGGCGATGCCATGGCGTCTCAAGCCAGGCCAGGGCGACCAGCAACAAGAGGACGGCGACGCCGACGCCGCGAATATGGCCTGCGCCGGTCGGCACCGGACCCGCGGCCGTCACAACGCGATTTCCATCCCGTCGTAGGCGGCCGACACCATGAGCGGCCTCTCGCCGCGCGTGATTTCCTCGAAACGCCGCGTGTCGGCGAGGACGCGGGTGATGGCGGCGTCGTCGAAGGCGGGTTCGTGGTGATACATGCACAGGTGCCCGACCCCGGCCAACTGGCACAGCTCCACGCCGACCACGTTGCTCGAATGCCCCCAGTCGGCCTTCACCGAGATGGCGTCGGCGAGCGAGTACATGGCGTCGAAGATGACAAGGTCGGCGTCGCGGAAGAACTCGACGAAGCCGCGCGTCTCCTCGGGATCCTCGAGCTTGTGCTCGGAATCGGTCGAGTACACCACCGCCTTGCCGCCGGCCTCGAAGCGGTATCCGTAGGAGTCGCCCGCGTGCATCTGCTTCTTTGCCGTCACCGCAAGGCCGGCGATTTCGTAGCGACGACCCACCTCGAGGGTGACGAACTCCACCTGCTTCTCGATGACCGTGAAATCCACCGGAAACGAAGGCTCGGCCTGCTGGCGCACGAATGCCTCCTTGAGTCTGGCGTGGCAGCCGTGGATGATCACCCGGTTGCCGGGGATGTACACCGGCGTGAAGAACGGCAGGCCCATGATGTGGTCCCAGTGCAGGTGGGACATGAACACGTGGTAGGTCTGCGGCTTGCCTGGCCCGTGGCGCGCCATCGCGGCCTGCGCGAACGGCCGCGCGCCGCTGCCGAGGTCGCACAGGACGTAGTCGGTGCCGCCGGTCTCGATCTCAACGCACGAGGAATGCCCGCCGTAGGTGCCGGCCTGATGAAACTCGAGGGCGTCGACATAGGCCTTGATCGCCGCGTCGCTGTCGAGGTTGCGGCCGCGCGCCCCGCGCAGGACGGCCTCGAGCTTGGCGCGAACCTGCGCCGCGGTCAGGGCGACCGGCACCGAACCGCGCGTTCCCCACAGGCGTACCCGCTTCATCGCGCGCCCCTCATCCAGCCTCGAGGAGCGCCAGCGCCTGCGTCGACAGGTCGCCCACGGCCGCGCGCACGCCGGGAAAGGCGGCGAAGACGTAGTTGAAGCGGCTGATGTCGAAGATCTCCTTGACCACCGGCTGCATGCCGGCGATGACGATCATCCCCTTCTGCGCCTTCACCTGCTTGGCCGCCAGCATGAGCACGCGCAGGCCGACGCTGCTGATGTATTCGACGCCGGAGAAGTCGAGCACGACGCGGTCGCTGCCCTCGGTGCAATGCTCGAGGATCGGCGCGAGGCGGGTCTTGAAATCCTCCGCGCTGGAATGATCGATGCGGCCGGCCGGCGCGGCTATCACGACATCGGCGAGGCGCCGGGAGGCGAAATCCATGGTTGTCAGCGCGAAGTTGGCGGGCGGCGGCCAATGATAATCCCTCGGCGCCGGCCGTCGCGGCGACCGGCCGGCGCCGCCGGCTCGGGCCCGGCGCGGCGGCGGCCGCCGCGGGACTCAGGCGCGGTGGTAGATCGCCGCCCCTTTCCTGACGAACTCCACCGCCTTCTCCTCCATCCCCTGCTTGAGCGCGGTCGCCTCGTCGGCGCCGATCTTCTCGGCGTAGTCGCGCACGTCCTGGGTGATCTTCATCGAGCAGAAGTGCGGCCCGCACATCGAGCAGAAGTGCGCCACCTTCATGCTGTCCTTCGGCAGGGTCTCGTCGTGGAAGTCCTTGGCGGTGTCCGGGTCCAGGCCCAGGTTGAACTGGTCGGCCCAGCGGAACTCGAAGCGCGCCTTGGAGATCGCGTTGTCGCGGATCTGGGCGCCCGGATGGCCCTTGGCGAGATCGGCCGCGTGGGCGGCGATCTTGTAGGCCATGATGCCGTCCTTGACGTCCTTCTTGTTCGGCAGCCCCAGGTGCTCCTTGGGCGTCACGTAGCACAGCATCGCGGTGCCGTACCAGCCGATCTGCGCCGCGCCGATCGCGGAGGTGATGTGGTCGTAGCCGGGCGCGATGTCGGTGGTCAGCGGCCCGAGGGTGTAGAAGGGCGCCTCGTGGCAGTCCTTCAGCTGGATCTCCATGTTCTCCTTGATCAGCTGCATCGGCACGTGGCCGGGGCCCTCGATCATCACCTGCACGTCGTGCTTCCACGCCACCTGCGTGAGCTCGCCCAGCGTGCGCAGCTCGGACAGCTGGGCCTCGTCGTTGGCGTCGTAGCCGGAACCCGGCCGCAGGCCGTCGCCCAGCGAGAAGCTGACGTCGTAGGCCTTCATGATCTCGCAGATCTCCTCGAAGTGCGTGTAGAGGAAGCTCTCCTTGTGGTGCGCGAGGCACCACTTGGCCATGATCGAGCCGCCGCGGCTGACGATGCCGGTCATGCGCCTGGCAGTCAGCGGCACGTAGCGCAGCAGCACGCCGGCGTGGATGGTGAAGTAGTCCACGCCCTGCTCGGCCTGCTCGATGAGCGTGTCGCGGTAGATCTCCCAGGTGAGCTCCTCGGCCTTGCCGTCGACCTTCTCGAGCGCCTGGTAGATCGGCACGGTGCCGATCGGCACCGGCGAATTGCGGATGATCCACTCGCGCGTCTCGTGGATGTGCTTGCCGGTCGACAGATCCATGACGGTGTCGCCGCCCCAGCGGATGGCCCAGGTCATCTTCTCGACCTCCTCGCCGATGCCCGAGGACACCGCCGAATTGCCGATGTTGGCGTTGATCTTGACCAGGAAGTTGCGTCCGATGATCATCGGCTCGGACTCGGGGTGGTTCACGTTGGCCGGGATGATGGCGCGGCCGCGCGCGACTTCGGAGCGCACGAATTCCGGCGTGATCTCGGCCGGGATCGCCGCGCCGAAGGACTCGCCGCGGTGCTGGCGCAGGAGCAGGTCGAGCATCTTCTCGCCGGTCTTGCCGCCGGACTTGAGGGATTCGACGTACGCGGCGCGGTTCTGGTTCTCGCGGATGGCGATGAACTCCATCTCCGGGGTGACGATGCCCTGGCGCGCGTAGTGCATCTGCGTGACGTTGGCGCCGGCCCGCGCGCGGCGCGGCGCGCGGCGCAGGTTGAAGCGCAGCTCGGCGAGCCGGGGATCGTTGAGGCGCTCGACGCCGTAGCGCGAACTCGGCCCGGACAGCACCTCGGTGTCGCCGCGCTCCTCGATCCACGTCTGGCGCAGCGGCGCGAGGCCCGAGCGGATGTCGATCCGGACCGCGGGGTCGGTGTACGGCCCCGAGCAGTCGTAGACATACACCGGCGGATTGGGCTCGCCGCCGAACATGGTCGGCGTGTCGGCCTGCGTGATCTCGCGCATCGGCACGCGGATGTCGGGACGGCTGCCCGCGACATGGACCTTGCGCGAGTTCGGCAGGCTGGCAATGGCGGCCTCGTCCACCGCGGCGGTGGCGGCCAGGAATTTCGGGTTCGCGTTCATCCGTTGCTTCCTTTGTTGCACGTCGATCGGCGCTGCGAACCGATGCGCAGGGAAGAACGGAAGGGGCCCGGCGGGCCGGAGGACTTCGGCGCTTCCCTGCGGCGGCATTATCCGCATCAGGTTCCAAGGGTCTTTCTCACCCGGACCGTGTCGGCGTCCAGGACCCCCAGCGAGGTTTGCACACTAATGCAACCCGCCCGGCAATGCAATCGCCGGGCGCGGAAAGCGATTGACTTCATCGACGAATCCCAATAGATTACTTACCGGTCAGTAATCTATTAGCCCTCATGTCCACCCAGACCGTTCCGGCGGAACCGCGCTGGCAGCGCCGCAAGCAGGCGCGCCCGGGCGAGCTGCTCGAGGCGGCGCTCGCGATCTTCACCGAGCGCGGCTACATCGGCACCCGTCTCGAAGACGTCGCCGCGCGCGCCGGCGTCTCGAAGGGCACGCTGTACCTCTACTTCGCGAACAAGGAAGAATTGTTCAAGGCCGTCGTGCGCCAGGGACTGGTGACGCCCCTCGAGGAAATGCGCGACAAGGTCGAGACCTTCGACGGCAGCGCGGCCGACATGCTGCGCCTGGTCGTGCGCGGCTGGTGGCTGCGCATCGGCGCCACCGCCCACGCGGGCAGTCCCAAGCTGATGATCGCCGAGGCCGCGAACTTCCCGGAGATCGCCCGGTTCTACATCGAGGAGGTGCTGCTCCCGGTCCACCAGACGCTCGCGCGCCTGGTCGAGCGCGGCGTTGCGCGCGGCGAGTTCCGGCCGGTCGACGCCGGTCAGGTCGCGCACCTGATCGCCGCGCCGTTCCTGGTCATCAGCGCCTGGCGCCATGGCTTCGGCCATGCGATCCCGGACCGCCTGCCCGCGCTGACCGACGCGCCCGCACTGCTCGAAACCCATCTCGACCTCCTCCTGCGCGGCCTGGCGCCCGTGCCGGCAGGCCCCGCAGGCCATTGACGCGCAGGAAGCCCGACCATGAATCCCCGCACCATTGTCCTGATCGGTCTCGCCGGCGCCGTGCTCGCCGGCGGCGGCGGCTACCTGGCGAAACGCCTGCGCACCGCGCCGCCCCCGAGCGCTCCCGTCGCAGCGGCCGACCCGAAGCCGGCCGCGATTCGCGAGGCGCCGGGCGCGCGGCCCGTACCGGAGAACACGGTCATCGAGATGGCGCCGACCGACCTGGCCGCCGCCGAGACGCGCGAGGTGCGCCGTGAACTGCCACTGACCGGCGAGCTGCGCCCGATCCACCAGGCGTTCGTGCGCGCCAAGGTCGGCGGCGAGATCCTCGAGATGCGCGTCAAGGAGGGCGAGTCGGTCAAGGCCGGCCAGGTGCTCGCGCGCATCGACGCGGCCGAGTTCCAGGCGCGCCTGGACGAGCGCCTGGCGACGCTGGCCGCCAACAAGGCGACCTGGGAAAACAGCGAGCGCGCGCGCCGCAACAACGAGGAGCTGCTGCGCAAGAACTTCATCTCGCAGCAGGCCTACGACAACGCGGTCGCCAGCGCGTCCGTGGCGCAGGCGCAGGTGAGCGTGGCCGAGGCCAACGTCACGCTGGCGAAGAAGGCGCTCGATGACACCGTGGCGAAGGCGCCCTGGGCCGGCCTGGTGGCGGAGCGCGCGGTGCAGACCGGCGACAAGGTCGCGCCCGACGCGAAGCTGGTCAGCCTGGTCGACATCTCGCGCCTGGAGGTCGAGGCCCGGGTTCCCGCAGGCGACATTCCGAGCGTGGTCGTCGGCCAGGAGGTCAGCTTCCGCGTCGAGGGCTTCGGCGAGCGCAGATTCACCGGCCGCATCGCGCGCATCGCGCCCCAGTCGAGCGCAGGCTCGCGCTCGCTGATGATCTTCGTGGAGATCCCCAACCCCGACATGACGCTCAAGGGCGGCATGTTCGCCAAGGGTGCGCTGACGCTGAGCCGGCGCCAGTCGGTGACCGCGGTGCCGATCGCCGCGCTGCGCGAGGAACGCGGCGAGACCGTGGTCTACGCGGTGCGGGACGGCACGCTGGCGCGGATCACGGTCGGCGTCGGCGCGCGCAACGAGGACGACGGGTGGGTCGAGGTGACCGGCGAGATCCGGCCCGGCACCGCGGTGGTCAGGACCAACCTGGGCACCTTGAAGCCCGGGGTCGGGGTCCGCGTCGCCGGCGCCCCGCCCGTTCCAACCCCGCCTGCCGCACCGCCGCCGGCCGCGCCGTCTTCCGCGCCGCCCGCCACGCCGCCCGCCCCGCGCTAGGCCGGACAGGAGCCGCGCGTGTTCTTCACCCGCATCAGCATCGCCAATCCGGTGCTCGCGACCATGATGATGGCCGCGCTGATGGTGCTCGGCCTGTTTTCCTACCAGCGCCTGCGGGTCGACCAGTTCCCGGACATCAACTTCCCGATCGTGGTCGTGACCACCGAATACCCGGGCGCGTCGCCGGAATCGGTCGAGACCGACATCACGCGCCCGGTCGAGGAAGCGGTCAACACCGTGTCGGGCATCAAGACGCTGTCGTCGCGCTCCTACGAGGGCCAGTCGGTGGTCATCGTCGAGTTCGACCTGACCATCGACCCGGGCAAGGCCGCGCAGGACGTGCGCGAGAAGGTCGCGATCGTCAAGGTCGGCTTCCGCAAGGAAGTCAAGGAACCGCGCATCTCGCGCTTCGACCCCGCCGACCGGCCCATCATCTCGCTCTCGGTGGCCGCGCCCGGCCGCTCGGCGCGCGACCTGACCACGCTCGCCGACCAGCTGATCAAGAAGCGCATCGAGAACGTGCGCGGCGTCGGTTCGGTGTCCATCGTCGGCGGCGTCAAGCGCGAGGTGCAGGTGCTGCTGAAGCCGGCCGAGCTCGAGGGCCTGGGGCTGGGCGTCGACCAGGTCCTGGCCGCGCTGCGCAGCGAGAACCAGGAGCTGCCCGCCGGCGCGGTCCGCTCGGCGGAGCGCGAGCAGTCCGTCTCCATCCGCGGCCGCGTCAACGCGGTCGAGGATTTCAACCGCATCATCGTCGCGCGCCGCGGCGGCACGGCGGTGACGCTGCGCGAGGTCGCGACGGTGCGCGACGGGCAGGAGGAGCAGGAGAACCTGGCGCTGCTCGACGGCAGGCGGGTGCTGGCCATCGACGTCCTGAAGGCGCAGGGCCAGAACACGATCGACGTCGCCGATGCCGTCAAGGAGGCGGTGCGCGCGATGCAGCGCGAACTGCCGCCCGACGTCGTCGTCGGCGTGATCAAGGATGCCTCGGTGCCGATCCGCACCAGCGTCGACAACGTGCGGCGCACCATGCTCGAGGGCGCGGCGCTGACGATCCTGATCGTGTTCCTGTTCCTCAACTCCTGGCGCTCGACGGTCATCACCGGGCTCACGCTGCCGATCGCCATCGTCGCGACCTTCTTCTTCATGGACCTGGCCGGGGTCACCATCAACATGGTGAGCCTGATGGCGCTCTCGCTGGCGGTCGGCCTGCTGATCGACGACGCCATCGTCGTGCGCGAGAACATCGTGCGCCACGCCGCGATGGGCAAGGACCATCGCACCGCGGCGATGGACGGCACGCGGGAGATCGGCCTGGCGGTGTTCGCCACGACGATGTCGATCGTCGCGGTGTTCCTGCCGGTCGGCTTCATGGGCGGCATCATCGGGCGCTTCTTCTATTCGCTCGGGATCACCGTGGTGGCATCGGTGCTGGTGTCGATGTTCGTCTCCTTCACCCTGGACCCGATGCTCTCCTCGGTCTGGCCGGACCCGGCCGCCCACGGCCCGCCGAAAGGGCCGCTGGGCCGGCTGCTGGCGCTGTTCGACCGCCTCGTGCAGGCCACGGCGCGCCTGTACCAGCGCCTGCTCGCCGTCTCGCTGCGGCACCGCGCGGCGACGCTGGTCGCCGCGGCGGCGATCTTCGCGGGCAGCTTCGCGCTCGTTCCGCTGCTCGGTTCGGAGTTCGTGCCGCAGGCGGACTTCTCGGAGACCGCGGTCAGCTTCCAGACCCCGGTCGGCTCGTCGCTCGAACTGACCGAGGCGAAGGCGCGCCAGGTCGACGCGGCGCTGCGCGAGTTCCCCGAGGTGCTCTACACCTACACCACCATCAACACCGGCAACACGCTCGGCAAGAACGTCGCGAGCGTCTACGTCAAGCTCAAGCCGCGCGCGCAGCGCAGCCGCTCGCAGCACGTACTGACCCAGCCGCTGCGCGAGCGCCTCGCGCGCATCGCCGGCGTCACCGTCACCCACGTCGGCACGGTCAACCCGGTCGCGGGCACCAAGCTCCTGGTGCTGAGCATCCAGGGCCAGGACCTGGCGACGCTCGACCGCTACACCGCCGAGGCGCGCGCGCGCCTGGCCGGCATTCCCGGGCTGGTCGACGTCGATTCGTCGCAGAAGCCGGACAAGCCGACCATCGGCGTGGAGGTGCGGCGCGAGCTCGCGTCCGACCTCGGCGTCGGCGTGGCCCAGATCGGCTCGGCGCTGCGCACGCTGATCGCCGGCGAGGCGGTCGGCACCTGGAAGGCGCCCGACGGCGAGAACTACGACGTGCGGGTGCGCCTGGCCGCGCCGGACCGGCAGAACGCCGGCGATCTCGACCGCATCATGCTGCAGAGCGCCCACGCCAACCCCGACGGCACGCCGAAGATGGTGGCGCTGCGCCAGGTGGCGGAGTTTCGCGCCACCGGGGGCGCGAGCCAGATCAACCGCAAGGACCTGACGCGCGAAGTGCAGATCGACGCGAACGTCTACGGGCGCTCCGCCGGCGATGTCGGCCGCGACATCCAGAAGGCCCTCGACGGCATCGACTGGAGGCCCGGCTACCGCTACGTGATGGGCGGCTCGACCAAGGACATGAAGGAATCGGCCGGCTACGCGGTCACCGCGATGGTGCTGGCGATCGTGTTCATCTACATGATCCTGGCGTCGCAGTTCGCGAGCTTCCTGCAGCCGGTGGCGATCATGTCGTCGCTGCCGCTGACGCTGATCGGCGTGTTCGCGACGCTGCTGATGTTCAAGAGCACGCTCAACCTGTTCTCGGTGATCGGCGTGATCATGCTCATGGGCCTGGTCACGAAGAACGCGATCCTGCTGATCGACTTCGTCAACCAGGCCCGCGGCGAAGGCAGCACGCGCGAGGCGGCGATCCTCGAGGCGGCGCACGTGCGCCTGCGGCCGATCCTGATGACCACGCTCGCGATGGTGTTCGGCATGCTGCCCCTCGCGCTCGGCCTGTCCGAGGGATCGGAGCAGCGCGCGCCGATGGGGCAGGCCGTCATCGGCGGCGTGATCACCTCGTCCATCCTCACCCTGGTGGTCGTGCCGGTGGTCTACACCGTGCTCGACGACATCGCCGCCCGGTTCCGGCGCGGCGGCGCGGCGCCTGCCGCGCCGGCCGCGCCCGGCGGGGCGCGGCACTGAGCGCCGCGCATATTCCCGGCCGGACGGCACTGGTAAACTCCCGCCCTCGACGCATTGGATCAACCCGGAAGTCGCCTCATGAATCCCCAGCTCGACGTTTCCCGCGCGCGCTTCAACATGATCGAGCAGCAGATCCG
Organism: Burkholderiales bacterium; assembly: GCA_016790695.1. Taxonomy (GTDB): domain Bacteria; phylum Pseudomonadota; class Gammaproteobacteria; order Burkholderiales; family JAEUOS01; genus JAEUOS01. Next base: position 2,718 of record JAEUOS010000066.1, on the reverse strand, counting down.
CCCCTGGGATGTGCTCGACCAGGACGTGCTCGACCTGCTCGACGTCATCCGGCGCGAGGAGTTCGTGCCGCCCGCGCACCGGCAGCTCGCCTTTTCGGACCTCGAGATCCCGTTGCGCGCGGTCGGCGGCGCGCTCGCCGCGGGCGCGCGCATGTGGGCGCCGCGCCTCGAGGCGCGCGTCCTGCAGGAACTCGCGGTCAAGCACCATGACGCGGTCCTCGAGATCGGCACCGGCTCCGGCTATTTCGCCGCGCTCCTCGCGCATCGCGCCCGCAGCGTCACCAGCGTCGAGATCGATGCCGGCCTCAAGGCCTTCGCCGAGGAGAACCTGCGCCGCGCTGGCGTCGGCAACGTCCGCGTCGTCGAGGGCGACGGCGCGCGCGGCTTCGGCGCCGACAGCTACGACGTGATCGTTCTCACCGGCTCGACGCCGGTGCTGCCCGAGGCGTTCGTCGAGCAGCTGCGCCCGCATGGCCGCCTGTTCGCGGTCGTCGGCGACGCGCCGGCGATGGCCGCGCGGCTGCTCACCAAGGCGGCGGACGGACAATGCTCGACCGTCACCCTGTTCGAGACCGACCTCGCGCCGCTCCTCAACGCCGCCCAGCCGCCGCGCTTCCGCTTCTGACCGCGGCTCCCGGCCGCGTCCGCATCCCATGAATCAGCTCAGCGTCAAGGCGCTCGCCGCATGGCTGGACGACCCGTCGCGGCCGCAACCGGTCCTGCTCGATGTGCGCGAAGCCTGGGAAGTGCAGACCGCCGCGCTGCCCGGCATCGTGCACGTGCCGATGCGCGAACTCCCGGCGCGCGTCGCCGAACTCGACGCCGCGCGCGAGATCGTGTCGATCTGCCACCACGGCGGCCGCAGCATGCAGGTGGCGCTGTTCCTCGAACGCCAGGGGTTCCGCGTGCACAACCTGGCCGGCGGCATGGACGCCTGGTCGCGCGAGGTGGATCCGGCCGTGCCGCGGTACTGACGGCGGCGGCCACTTCGCGCGTCGATGTCAGAATGCAACAAATTTTCTAAGAATGTGCGCCAAGTATCTGAAAGGAAATGAATTCATGTATCATGCACGCATGAAGGCGCTTTCCTTGGCGTTGCTGTTCGGGGCTACCCTCGCCGTGGTCGCGGCGCCCGCGAGCGCGGTCGACCTGCTCTCGGTGTACAAGGATGCGCAGGGCAACGACGCGGTCTTCTCCGGCGCGCGCTTCACCCTCGAGGCCGGCCGCGAAGCCGTCCCGCAGGGCTATGCGGGACTGCTGCCGACCGTCAGCGCCTCCGCCAACACGGTGCGCAACGACGTCGACGTCTCCTCGCGCGTCCCGTCGGCGGCATTCGTCCCCGGCAGCCGGGTGTTCAACACCAACAACCTCACCTTCAGCCTCACCCAGCCGCTGTTCCGCTGGAGCAACTGGCAGACCTACGAGCAGGCCAAGCTGTCGGTGATGCAGGCCGAGGCGCAATACGCCCAGGCCGGGCAGGATCTCGCGGTGCGGGTCGTGCAGGCCTATTTCGACGTCCTCGCGGCCCAGGACACGCTGACGGTGGCGCGCGCGAAGAAGGCGGCGATCTCCGAGCAGCTGGCGCAGGCGAAGCGCAATTTCGAGGTCGGTACCTCGACCATCGTCGACACCAACGAGGCGCAGTCACGCTACGACCTGGTGATCGCCGAGGAACTCGCGGCGCAGAACGACATCGCGGTCAAGCGCACTGCCCTGCAGCAGATCATCGGCAAGGCGCCGGGCGACCTGGCGCCGCTCCGGCCGGAAGTCGCGATCCCGCCGCCGCAACCGGCGCAGATCGAGAAATGGGTCGAAGCCGCCGAGGCCGGCAACTACGCGGTCAAGGCGCAGGAGGCCGCGGCCGAAGTGGCGCGGCGCGGCGTCGAGATCCAGCGCGCCGGGCACTACCCGACGCTGGACCTGACCGCGGCCCGGACCCAGAACAGCTCGTCCGGCAGCGCCACCAACAACGTCGGCAGCGACACCACCTCCTACACGCTCGGGCTGCAGCTCGCGGTGCCGATCTACGCCGGCGGCGCGGTCAATTCGCGCGTCCGCCAGGCCATCGCCAACCAGGAGAAGGCGCGGGCCGATCTCGAGAACCAGAAGCGCACCGCCGCGCAGAACGCGCGCCAGTTCTTCCTGTCGGTGACCAACGGGCTGGCGCAGGTGCGCGCCCTCGAGGCCGCCCTGACCTCCTCGAAGACCTCGCTCGATTCGAACCGCCTCGGGTACGAAGTGGGCGTGCGCATCAACATCGACGTGCTCAACGCGCAGCAGCAGCTCTACACCACCCAGCGCGACCTCTCCAAGGCGCGCTACGACACCATCGTCAACGGCTTTCGCCTCAAGGCCGCCACCGGCGGCCTGACGGAGGAGGACGTCGCGGCGGTGAACGGCCTGCTCGCGCGCTAGCCGCCGGGCCCGCCGGCGCCGACGAGCGGCACGATCGCCGCCATGGTCGCGGCCGTGGCCCCGCGGTGCGCGGCGGCAAACTCCTGTCCCGATAGCGCCATGCGCGCGCGCGCGGCGTCGTCGCCGAGCAGGGCCTGCACGGACGCAAGCAGCGCGCCGGCATCGCCGACGCGCATCGCCGCGCCGGCCGCCACCGCCGCGTCGGCAGCCTCGAGGAAGTTCCAGGTGTGCGGACCGAACAGGGCCGGGCAGCCGCATGCGGCCGCCTCGATCATGTTCTGGCCGCCGAACGGCAGCAGGCTG
>JAEUOS010000057.1 GCA_016790695.1 Burkholderiales bacterium | reverse complement strand
GCTCGCTTGATCTGCGTCAAACGCGCGCGCGCGCCGGCCTTGAATTCGCCGGGGCCGGCGCTATTTTGATTGCAGGCGCGGCGCATGGCGCGTCGCGCGGCAACCCAACCTGCACCAGGAGACCACGATGGCCAACCTTGCCCCCTTCGGCGGACGCAGCCTGTTCGACGAGTTCTTCCGCGATCTCGCGCCCGGATACCTGATCAAGCCCCTGCACGGCGATCCGCTGCCGGCGCAGATCAAGGTCGACGTCAGCGAGAGCGGCAACGCCTACACCGTCAAGGCCGAGGTGCCGGGTGTCGCCAAGGACGACATCCACGTCTCGGTCGAGGGCGGCGTGGTGACCATCTCGGCCGAGGTCAAGCAGGAGGACAAGCAGACCAGGGACGAGAAGGTGCTGCGTTCGGAGCGCTACTACGGGGCGGTGTCGCGCAGCTTCCAGTTGCCGCAGGACGTCGACGCCGGCGCCGCCAAGGCCAAGTACGAAAACGGGGTGCTGGCGCTGACCCTGCCGAAGAAGGCGCAGGCCTCGACGCGCCGCCTGTCGATCGACTGAGCGGCGGTCTCAGGCGGGAGGCGCCGGCCGCAGCGGCGCCTCCTGCATCGCCGCGACCTGCTCCTTGAGTTCCAGGATGCGCTCTTCCCAGTAGCGCGGGCCGGCGAACCACGGAAAGGCGGCGGGAAACGCCGGATCGTCCCAGCGCATCGCGATCCACGCCGCGTGGTGCAGCAGGCGCAGCGTGCGCAGGGCCTCGATCAGGTGCAGTTCGCGGTCGTCGAAGTCGCGGAAATCCTCGTAACCGGAAACGATCAGGCCCAGGGCGCGCTCGGCGGCGTCGCGCTCGCCGGGCAGCAGCATCCATAGATCCTGTACCGCGGGGCCGGTGCGCGCATCGTCGAGGTCGACGAAGTGCGGCCCGCGCGCCGCGCCCTCCTCGACCCACAGCACGTTGCCCGGATGGCAGTCGCCGTGGATGCGCAGCGTCTGCGCCACCCCGGCGCGCTCGTAGCAGCGCGCCGCCGCGTCGAGCGCCAGCGTCGCTGCGCCGCTCCAGGGCGCGCGCAGGTCCGCCGGTATCACATCCCGTTCCAGCAGCCAGTCGTAGGAGGCGCGCCCGAAGGTGTCGATGTCCAGCGCCGGGCGCGCGGCGAACGGCCGCGCCGCCCCGACGGCGTGGATGCGGCCCAGATAGCGCCCCAGCCACTTGAGCGTCTCGGCGTCCTCCAGTTCGGGCGTGCGGCCGCTGCGGCGCGGAAACAGCGCAAAGCGAAACCCCGCATGGTGGTGCAGGGTCGCGCCGCCGGCCGCGAGCGGCGCGACCACCGGCACTTCCGCGGCGGCGAGTTCGGCGGCGAACCCGTGCTCCTCGAGAATCTGCGCATCGGTCCAGCGGCGCGGCCGGTAGAACTTGGCGATCACCGGCGCCGCGTCCTCGACGCCGACCTGGAAGACGCGGTTCTCGTAGGAATTGAGCGCGAACAGGCGGCCGTCGCATTCGAGACCGACGCTCTCGAGGGCGTCGATCACCGCATCCGGCGTCAATCCCGCGTAGGGCGTCTCCCGCGGCGCATTCGGGCTCGCGGACGGCATCCGGGGCCTAGCCGCGCGTCTCCGGCACTTCGGTCAGCAGCGGCTTGCCGGCGAAGTAGGCGGCGAGGTTGTCGACCACCAGCTGGCCCATGGCGTCGCGCGTGGGCACGGTGGCGCTGCCGACGTGCGGCTGCAGCACCACGTTGTCGAGCGCGAAGAACGCCTCCGGCACGCGCGGCTCGTCGGCAAAGACGTCGAGCCCGGCGCCGGCGATGCTGCCGTCCCGGAGCGCCTGGAGCAGCGCCGCCTCGTCGACGTTGCTGCCGCGCGAGACGTTGATCAGGTAGCCCTTCTTGCCCAGCGCCGCCAGGACCTCGGCGTCGACCAGGTGTTCGGTGGCCTTGCCGCCGGGCAGGATCAGCACCAGGATCTTCGCGGCGCGCGCCATCGCCTTCAGGTCGGCGAAGTACTCGTAGGGGACGTCGGGCTGGCGGTGGCGGCCGTGGTAGACGATCCTCATCCCGAACCCCTCGGCGCGCCGCGCGATCGCCTTGCCGATGCGGCCGAGGCCGACGATGCCCAGCGTCTCGCCCCACACCTTGTCGGTGAGCGGCGCGTTGCCGGCGAGCCACTTGCCGGCGCGGACGTAGCGGTCGTTGAACACGGCGCGGCGCACCGTCGCCAGGATCAGCATCCAGGTGGTGTCGGCGACGCATTCGTTGAGCACGTCGGGCGTGTTGGTCACGCGCACGCCGTGCGCGCGGCAGGCGGCGAGGTCGACACCGTCGTAGCCGACGCCGAAGCAGGCCAGCAGCTTCAGGTTGGGCAGGGCGGCCAGCGCGTCGGCCTTGAGGCCGACGCCGCCGGAACTCGCGGCGGCGCGGCAGGTCGGCGCGATGCGCGCGAGCAGCGCCGCCTTGTCGTCGGCCTGCCAGTAGCGGTGCACGTTGTAGAGCGATTCGAGCTGCGCGATCGTGGGGGCGTGGATCGGCGAGACGAGCAGGAGGTCGGTCTTGGACATGGCGGGAGAGGAACGGACGAGGAACTCGGAAGGCGTTGCCGGCGACGCGGCGCTAGGCCGGCGGCGCCGCGCGCCGGCGCAGGAGCTTCAGGACCAGCGGCGAGAGCCAGACCAGGATCGTGATCACGCCGAGGGTGGCCGCGATCGGCCGGCTGAAGAAGGCGGTCAGGTCGCCGTCGGACTTGATCATCGCCTTGATGAAGTTCTCCTCCAGCATGCCGCCCAGGACCACGCCGAGGATGGTCGGCGCCACGGGGAAGCCGTTCTCCTCCATCACGTAGGCCACCAGGCCGAAGACCAGCATCACGCCGACGTCGAAGACGCTGTTGTTGATCGCGTAGGAACCGACGATGCAGAACAGGAGGATCAGCGGCATCAGGATGTTGCGCGGCACCTGCAGGATGCGCTTGGCCGCCTTGATCGCCAGGAAGCCCAGCGGGATCATCAGCAGGTTGGCGAGGATGAAGACCGCGAACACCGCGTAGATCGCGACCGGGTTGTTGATGAAGATCGTCGGGCCGGGATTGAGGTTCTTCATGTACAGCACGCCGATGACGATGGCCGTGATCGAGTCGCCGGGAATGCCGAACACCAGCGCGGGGATCCAGGCGCCGGCGAGCGCCGAGTTGTTGGCCGCCCCCGACTCGACGATCCCCTCGACATGGCCGGTGCCGAACTTCTCCGGCTCGCGCGAGAAGCGCTTGCTGATGCCGTAGCTCATCCAGGCGGCGATGTCGGCGCCGGCCCCGGGCAGGGCGCCGACCAGGGTGCCGAGCACGCTGCCGCGCAGGATCGACTTCGGGTACTTGACGGTCAGGCGCCACATGCCCGCGAACACGTTGCCGATGCGCCCCTGGGCGACCACCAGCGTCTGCTTGGAATTGATCGCGTAGCGCAGCACCTCGGAGACGGCGAACATGCCGACCATCATCGGCACCAGCGAGATGCCCGAGAGCAGGTTCGGCTCGCCGAAGGTGAAGCGCGGATGGCCGGCCGGATTGCCGACGCCGATGGTGGCGATGAGCAGCCCGAGCAGCAGCGAGACGAAGGCCTTGAGCGGATCACCCGAGGCGATGAAGATCGCGCAGGTCAGGCCCAGCAGCACCAGCCAGAAGTACTCGAAGTCGGAGAACTTGATCGCCCACTCGGCGAGCATCGGCGCCGACGAGATCAGCACGGCGGTGCCGAACAGGCCGCCGATGGCCGAGAACACCAGGCCGGCGCCGAGCGCCACTTCGGCCTGGCCGTTGCGCGTCATCGCGTAGGCCTCGTCGGTGTACGCGGCCGAGGCCGGCGTGCCCGGGATGCGCAGGAGGCAGCCGGGAATGTCGCCGGAGAAGATGGCCATCGCGGTGGCCGTGACGATCGCGGCGATCGCGGGCACCGGCGGCATGAAGAAGGTGACCGGCACGAGGAGCGCGGTCGCCATGGTCGCGGTCAGGCCGGGCACCGCGCCGACGAACAGGCCGAATACCGCCGACCCCAGGATCACCGCCAGCACGTACGGATCGAACACCTGGGCGAACGCGGCGGCGAGATTGGCGAGCATGCGTTACCAGGCCAGGGACTTGAGCACGCCCCAGGGCAGGGGAACGCGCAGGCCCTTGTAGAAGATGGTGTGGACCAGCAGGGTGCCGAGGACCGCCACGGCGAGCGCGACCGGAGGCCGGACGCGGAACGCCAGGTTCAGCGCGAGCAGCGCGACGATCGCCACCGGGATGAAGCCGATCGCCTCCGAGACGGCGGTGTAGGCCGCGAGCACGGCGACGATCAGCCAGAAGCCGACCACCAGGTCGCGATCGCGCCACCACGCCATCGGCTCGATCAGGGCGGCCTGGCGCCGCGCCTTCCAGCCGCGCGCCAGGAGCAGGACCGCGCAGACCAGGAGGCCGCAGGCAATCAGTCCCGGATACACGGCCGGCCCGAACTTCTGGCCGGGCATCGGCGGAAACGACTGGACATGCACCAGCACCAGCGCCGCGAGGAGCGCGATGGCGAACGCCCAGACGAGATCGCTGATTCGCATGGCGGCCGGAAGGGGATCGGAGGCGCTGCGGGCGCGGGCCCGCAGGCGGCGCGCGCGCCGGCCCGCGTGGCCCGGGGCCGGCGCCGCGACGGTCAGGCCTTGGTCAGTCCGAGCGCCTTCATGACGCCCGCCATGTCGTTGTCGCCCTTTTCCATGAACGCGGCATAGCCCTTGGCGTCGGCCCAGGTCAGGCCGAAGCCGCGGCTGTTCATGAAGTCCTTGAACTCCTTGCCGTCCCAGACCTTCTTGATGCCCGCGGCGAGCTTCGCCGCGACGTCGGCCGGCATGCCCTTGGGCCCGGCGATGCCGCGCCACGCGCCGACGGTCCAGTTGCTGCCGATCGACTCCTTGAGTGTCGGCACGTTCGGGTAGAGCGCGGTGCGTTCCGGCGACATCACCGCCAGCGGGCGCGCCTTGCCCGCATCGATCAGCGCGCGCCCTTCGGGCAGCGAGCAGGTCACGATCTGCACGCCGCCGGCCGCCAGGTCCTGCATCGCGGGGCCGGCGCCGTTCGACGGCACCCAGGGCACGGCCGAGGCATCGATCTTCAGGTCGCGCAGCATGCCGGCCAGCGCGAGGTGCCAGATGCCGCCCTGGCCGGTGCCGGAGGCCTTGAGCTTGCCCGGGTTGGCGCGGATCGCGGCCACCAGGTCCGCCATGGTCTTGTAGGGCGAGTCGGCGTTGACGATCACGCCCGAGGTGTCGATGTTGACCAGCGCCAGCGGCGTGTAGTCCCGCCAGGAGAGCTGGGTCAGGCCGGCGTGGCGCATCATCGTGATCTCCACGGTGACCATGCCGATGGTGTAGCCGTCGGGCGCGGCGCCCGAGATCGCCTGGTGGCCCACCACGCCGCTGCCGCCGGTGCGATTGACGACGTTGAACGGCTGGCCGAGGTCCTTCTCGAGCAGCGACGCCATGATGCGGGCGGTGGCATCGGTGCCGCCGCCGGCGCCCCACGGGCAGATGAAGGTGACCGGGCGGGTCGGATAGGCCTGGGCGCGCGCGCCCTGGCCGGTGGCAGCCAGCGCGCCGGCGGCGCCGACGGCCTTCAATAGGTCTCTGCGATTGGTCATGATGGTCTCCCGGGGATCAGTCTGGTTCGAAGGGGCCGCGGCCGGCGCATCGGCCGGCCGCGGACGGCGGCGGCCCTTACGGATGGGCGCGGATCACCTGGCGCTGGGTGCCGAGCTTCTCGATCCCCAGTTCGACCACGTCGCCGACCTGGAGGAAGCGCGGCGGCTTCATGCCGATGCCCACGCCGGGCGGAGTGCCGGTGGTGATGATGTCGCCCGGCATCAGGGTCATGAACTGGCTGCAGTAGGCGACGATGTTGTGGCAGCCGAAGATCATGGTGCGGGTGTTGCCCTTCTGCATCACCTCGCCATTGACCTTGAGCCACATGTCGAGGTTCTGCACGTCGCCGACCTCGTCCTGCGTGACGAGGTAGGGGCCGATCGGGCCGAAGGTGTCGCAGCCCTTGCCGCGATCCCACTGGCTGCCCCGCTGCAGCTGGAAGTGGCGCTCGGACACGTCGTTGACCACGCAGTAGCCGGCGATGTAGCGGCCCGCGTCCTTCTCCGCGATCTCCTTGCACTTCGACCCGATGACGATCGCGATCTCGACCTCCCAGTCGAGCTGGGTCGAGCCCTTGGGCACGATGGTGTCGTCGTTGGGCCCGCAGATCGAGGTGGTCCACTTGTTGAACAGGATCGGCTCCGAAGGAATCGGCATGTTCGTCTCCTTCGCGTGATCCGAGTAGTTCAGGCCGATCGCGATGAACTTGGAGATGCCGGTGTAGGGCACGCCCAGGCGCGGCGTGCCCTTGACCAGAGGCAGCGATTCCGGCCTGATCTTCGCGAGCTTCTTCAGGCCCGCCGGCGAGATCTCGTTCCAGCCGATGGTCGGCACCACCTTCGACAGGTCGCGGATGTTGCCCGTCGAGTCGAGCATCCCGGGTTTTTCGCGGCCCGCGGGGCCGTAGCGCAGCAGTTTCATGTTCTCCCTTTCAACCGGTGTTTTCCTGTTCGGGTTTCCGACATCCGATCGACCGGCGTTGCCCGCGACCGGAAGCAAGCGCACGACGCCCGACGGCAGGCTTGCACGTTCGGGCGCATCACATCAAATCGTCATTCCCCCGTCGCACGAATACGCGTTGCCGGTGCAGAACGCCGATTCGTCGGAGGCGAGGTATACCACGAGCGGCGCGATCTCGTCGGCGGTGGCGAGGCGGCCCATCGGCTGGCGCGCGATGAAGTCCTTGCGCGCCTGCACCGGGTCGGCGAAGGCATTGATGCGGTCGGCCAGCGACGGCGTGTCGACCGTGCCCGGGCAGATCGCGTTGCAGCGCACGCCGCGCTGCACGTAGTCCATCGCCACCGACTTGGTCAGGCCGATCACCGCAGCCTTGGTGGTGCCGTAGACGAACCGGTTGGGGATGCCGCGGATCGACGAGGCGATCGACGCGACGTTGATGATCGACGACCACTTGCCGGTCTTCTCGAAGTGCTCGAGCATCCCCGGCAGGACGGCGCGGATCATCTTCCAGTGGGCGCGCACGTTCAGGGCGAACGCGAAGTTCCACTGCTCGTCGGTGGCGTCCAGGATGGTGCCGTGATGGACGAAGCCCGAGCAGTTGAACAGGACGTCGACGCGGCCGGCCTCGCCGGTCACGGTCTCGATCGCGCGGTCGTCGAGCGCGTCGAGCTTGCGCGCGGTGACGTTCGGCACGCCCTGGTAGGCCGCCAGCAGCTTCTCGTTGACGTCGGTGGCCCAGACCCGGGCGCCCTCGGCGGCGAAGGCGAGGGCGACGGCGCGGCCGATGCCCTGGCCGGCGGCGGTGACGAAGGCGGTCTTGCCCGACAGGCGTGCGCTCATGGTGCGTGGTTTCCCCGGTTGGTTGCGATGGCGGCGTTGCTGGTGCCGGTGCGGCGGAAGTAGAATCGGATTGGCCTGACCACCTGACCAAAAAGCCGCGCGCACTTTAGAGCAAGCGCGAAGGCGGCGTCAAGGCGGCGGCCTTGCATTGCCACCCGCATCGCGAACCGAGGAAGCCGCATGGGCGAAGTCACCGCGCAGTTCATCCGCACCGCCACGCTGCGATTGAATCCGAACGACGACGTGGTGATCGCCACGCGCGAACTGAGCGCCGGCACCGTGCTCGCCGACGAGGCGGTCACGACCTGCGAGCGCATTCCGGCCGGCCACAAGGTCGCCACGCGCGCCGTGGCGGCCGGCGCGCCGGTGCGCCGCTACAACCAGATCATCGGCTTCGCGACCCGGCCGATCGCCCCCGGCGCGCATGTGCACGTGCACAACATCGAGGTCAAGGCGTTCGACCGCGACTACGCGTTCGGCGCCGACGTGCGTCCGGTGGAACCGGCGCCGACGCCGGCGACCTTCCTGGGCATCCGCCGCCCCGACGGGCGCGTGGCCACGCGCAACTACATCGGCGTGATCTCCACGGTCAACTGCTCGGCCACGGTGTCGCAGGCGGTGGCCCGCCACTTCTCCCGCCCCGGCGCGCTCGACGCCTATCCCAACGTCGACGGCGTCGTCGCGCTCACGCACTCGAGCGGCTGCGGCATGGGATCCACCGGCGAGGGCATCGACGTGCTTCGCCGCACCATCGCCGGCTACGCCACGCACGCGAACTTCGCCGGGGTGCTGCTGATCGGCCTGGGCTGCGAGGCCAACCAGATGAGCGCGCTGCTGCTGGCCCAGGGGCTGGAGGAGGGCGCGTCGCTGGCGACGATGAACATCCAGGACATCGGCGGCACGCGCAAGTGCATCGACTGGGGCATCGCGCGCGTCGGCGAGATGCTGCCGGCGGCCGACCGGGTCCGGCGCGAGCCGTGCCCGGCATCGCACATCACCATCGGGCTGCAGTGCGGCGGCTCGGACGGCTACTCCGGCATCACCGCCAACCCGGCCCTGGGCGCCGCGGTCGATCTGCTGGTGGCCCACGGCGGCACCGCGATCCTCTCCGAGACGCCCGAGATCTACGGCGCCGAGCATCTGCTGACGCGGCGCGCGGTCTCGCGCGAGGTCGGCGAGAAGATCGTCGCGCGCATCCGCTGGTGGGAGGACTACTGCGAGCGCAACAAGGGCGAGATGAACAACAACCCGTCGCCGGGCAACAAGGCCGGCGGGCTCACCACGATCCTGGAGAAATCGCTCGGCGCGGTGGCCAAGGGCGGCACCACCAACCTGGTCGACGTCTACGAGTACGCGCAGCCGGTCACCAGGAAGGGGTTCGTCTACATGGACACGCCGGGCTACGACCCGGTGTCGGCCACCGGCCAGGTCGCGGGCGGCGCCAACCTCATCTGCTTCACCACCGGCCGCGGCTCCGCCTACGGCTGCATCCCGTCGCCGTCGATGAAGCTCGCGACCAACACGCCGCTGTACCTCAAGCAGACCGACGACATGGACATCAACTGCGGCGAGATCCTCGACGGCGGCGCCACGGTGCAGCAGCTCGGCGAGCGCATCTTCGCGCGCGTGCTCGCGATCGCCTCGGGCGAGAAGTCGCGCAGCGAGGAGTGGGGGTACGGGCACCTCGAGTTCGCGCCCTGGATCATCGGCGCGACGATGTAGCGCCGCCCGCGCGGCGCGTGCGCCGGTCCGGCGCGCATAGAATGCCGGCATGAATCCCGACCACCTGGCGCCGATCGTCGTTGCCATCGCGGCGATGGGCATGGCGCTCGCGTTCTTCGTCGCCGACCGCGATTCGCCGACCAGCCGGATGCTCGCGCTGTTCCTCGCCTGCCTGGGCGCGTCGATCGCGCTCGATGTCATCGTCGCCAACCGCTACCACGACCAGTACGGGATTCCGCCGTGGGACGGCATCTTCTCCTGGCCGGCGGTACTGGCCGGGGTCTTCGCCTTCGAGTGGCTGCTGCGGGTGCGGCGCACCATCCCGGCCGGCACGCTGAACACCCGCGGCGGCGACCGCCTGGTCCGCATCGCGCAGGGACTGATGGTGCTGCACGGGGTGCTGTCGACGCTTCTGCCGGTCGAGCGCGCGCTGCACTTCGCCAACGTCGCGGTGCTGTCCGAGGAGATCGTCAGGCCGGTGTTCTGGGTGTTCGCCGCGCCGATGGTGCTGGCGGTCGCGTGCGCGACCGTCGCGGTGTCGCTGATGCTCAACCGGCGCCCGGATCGCGCCGAGGCGCTGCGCGGGATCTCGTTCATGCTCGGCGCGCCGTTCATGGCGGCCTCGATGTTCCTGCCGGTGCAGTTCGCCCCGCTGTCCGGCATCACCGGGCTCATGATCCTCCTGGTCGGCGCCGTGCAGTACCACGTGACGCAGGGCCGGCGCGCGCAGTTCATGGCGCGCTTCCTCGCGCCGCAGGTCGCGCACATGGTCAGCCGCCGCGGCCTCAAGAGCGCGACCGACGAGCAGACGCTGGAGCTGTCGGTCGTGTGCTGCGACCTGCGCGGATTCACCGCATTCTCGGCCGGGACCTCGTCGAAGCACGTGATGCAGATCCTGCGCGAGTACTACGACGCGGTCGGCGCCGCGGCCGCCTCCTTCGGCGGCACCATCAAGGACCAGGCCGGCGACGGCGTCCTGATCCTGGTCGGCGCGCCGATCGGCTTCGACGATCACGCCGAGCGCGCGCTCGAGCTCGCGCGCGCGATCCGCGCCGGCGGCATGGCCGTGACCGCGCGCTGGTCCGACGGCGAGCTGAACCTGGGCGTCGGCGTCGGCGTCGCCACCGGCTTCGTCACCGTCGGGGTGATCGGGGCGGCGTCGCGGCTCGAGTACACTGCCGTCGGTCCGGCGGTCAACCTCGCGGCGCGCCTGTGCTCCGAGGCGGCGCACGGCGAGGTGCTCGTCGATGCCCGCACCGTCGAGTGCGCGGCGGGGGCGCCGCCGACGCTGGCGCCGGGGCGCGAACTGCGCCTGAAGGGCTTTGCGGCGCCGGTGCCGAGTTTCGTGCTGGCGCCGGCGTGAGGGGAGGGGGCATGGGACGGTGGCTGGCGGTCGTCGCGGTGGCGCTGCGGCGCCACGCCATCGACGGGGCGGCCGTGGCGCCGCCGGCCGGGCCGTGATGCCCCGCGCGTTCCTCGGCCATCCGGAATGCGGCGGTGCCGCCGCATGTTCGCCAATCATCCGCGGCGCGCGAGCGCGCGCGGCGTCGTCCGGACCCGCGCGCGGGCCGGCCTAGTCAACGGGAGGAAGCATGAGGGTCAGGAACGAAGCAGCACGATTGTCGATGGGCGCGGCGGTGCTTGCTGCCGCGCTCGCGTCCGGCGCGGCGGCAGCGGCGGACGATGCAACGGCCGTGCTCAAGCGGGCGGCGGCGGCGATGGGCGAGCCGAAGACGCTGCGCTACGTCGCCGAAGGAACCGGCTACACCTATGGCCAGGCCTTCGTGCCGGGCATGCCCTGGCCGAAGATCACCGTCCACAGCCAGATCCGCTCGATCAGCTACGAGACGGAATCGATGCGCGAGGAAATCACCCTGTCGCGGGCGGAACCCAAGGGCGGCGGCGGCTATCCGCTGTCGGGCCAGCAGCGCAACGACCAGTACCTCAACGGCGCCTACGCCTGGAACGTCGTCGGCGGCAATCCGCAGCCGGGGCCGCGCTTCGTCGCCGACCGCGTGCACCAGCTGTGGGTGACGCCGCACGGCGTCATCCGCGCCGCCCAGCGCAACAAGGCCACGGTGACCTTCGAGAGCCGGGGCGGCAAGTCGCACGCGGTCCTGCGCTTCACCGAGCCCGGGCGTTTCGTCGCCGCCGCCTATCTCAACGCCGACTTCCTGGTCGAGCGCGTCGAGTCGCGTCTGCCCGACCCGGTCTTGGGCGAGGTCGCATCGGTGGCCACGTATGCCGACTACCGGGACGCCGGCGGCGTGAAGTTCCCCGGACGCATCCAGGTCGCGCAGGGCGGGCATCCGACGCTCGATGTCGCGGTCAAGGAGGTGCAGGCCAACGTCGCGGTCGACATCGCGCTGCCGGCCGCCGTCGCCAACGCGTCGGAGCGGGTCGCCGCGGAGAAGGTCGCCGACGGCGTCTGGTTCATCGCCGGCGGGTCCCACAACAGCGTCGCGATCGAGATGAAGGACCACATCGTGCTGGTCGAGGCGCCGCTCAACGACGGGCGCAGCGCGCCGGTGATCGCCGAGGTGCGCAAGCTCGCGCCGGGCAAGCCGATCCGCTTCGTGATCCATTCCCACAACCACTTCGATCACAGCGGCGGCCTGCGCGCCGCCGTCGCCGAAGGCGCGGCGGTGGTGACGCAGGCGGGCAACAAGGCCTATTTCCAGAAGGCGCTGGCGGCGCGCAACACGATCAACCCGGACCTGCTGGCGCGGTCCGGCCGCAAGGCGAAGATCGTCACCGTCGGCGACCGGCTCGACATGAGCGACGCCGGCCGCACGCTCCACGTGCACCGCATCAAGGACAGCGTCCACAACGACACGTTCCTGATGGTGCATCTGCCGAAGGAGAAGCTGCTCATCGAGGGCGATGCCTACACGCCGCTGCCGCCCAATGCGCCGGTTCCGGCCACGCCGAATGCCAACAACGTCAACCTCGTCGAGAACATCGAGCGCCTGAAGCTCGAGGTCGAGCGCATCCTGCCGCTGCACGGCCGCGTGGTGCCGCTGGCGGAGCTGCATCGCACGATCGGCCGCCGGCCCTGAGGCACGGCGGCCGGCGCACGGCCGCGATCGCACCGACCGGCCCGCGCGCCATGCGCGGGCCGGGTTGCTAGAATCAGCGCCCCGGCGGTGCTGCACAGCGGCAAATCCGAGTAGCGCGGCGCCGCGACGCGCTCTAGGATGGCGCGCGCCTGAAACGATGGAGACAGCATGAGCAACTACACGCGCCGAGGCGCGGTGGCCGTGATCACGATGGCCAACCCGCCGATGAACACCATGTCGCACGCGAACCGCAGCGCGGTCAAGGCGGGGCTCGACGCCGCGTTCGCCGATGCGGCGGTCAGGGCCGTGGTCATCACCGGCGGCGGCAAGGTGTTTTCGTCCGGGGCGGAGATCAAGGAGTTCAACACGCCGGCGGCGCTCGCGGCGCCGGGGCTCAACGAGGTGATCAAGGCGATCGAGGGCGGGCCGAAGCCGGTGGTGGCGGCGATCCACGGCGTCGCCATGGGCGGCGGGCTCGAACTGGCGCTCGGCTGCCACTATCGCGTCGGCAGCCCGGGTGCCCTGATCGCGCTGCCCGAGGTCAAGCTGGGCCTGTTGCCCGGCGCCGGCGGCACGCAGCGCCTGCCGCGCCTGATCGGGCTGGAGAAGGGCCTCGACATGATCGTCTCGGGCAACCCGGTGAAGTCGGAGAAGTTCGCGCCGGGCACGCTGTTCGACGAGATCGCCGACGGCGACCTGGTGAGCGCGGCCTGCGCGTTCGCCGAACGGGTGGCGGCCGCGGGCGCGCCGTACAAGCGCGCGCGCGACCTCCAGGCGACCGTCGCGGATCCGGCCGCGTTCTTCGCGGCGGCGCAGGCGCGGGTGGCCCGGGAGTTTCGCGGCTATCCGGCGCCGCTCAAGTGCGTCGCGGCGGTCGAGGCGGTCGCGACGATGCCGTTCGACGACGGCCTGAAGTTCGAGCGCGCCGCGTTCCTCGAACTCGTCGCCACCACCGAGTCGAAGGCGATGCGCCATTTCTTCTTCGGCGAGCGCACGGTGGCCAAGATTCCCGACGTGCCGGACGACACGCCGCTGCGGCCGGTCAAGTCCGCGGCGGTCATCGGGGCCGGCACCATGGGCGGCGGCATCACGATGAACTTCATCAACGCCGGAATCCCGGTGACGCTGCTGGAGATGAAGCAGGAGGCGCTCGATCGCGGTCTGGCGACCATCCGCAGGAATTACGAGAACACGGCCCGGAAGGGACGCATGACGATGGAAGAGGTCGACCGGCGCATGGCGCTGGTCCGTCCGACCCTGTCCTACGAGGACGTCGGCGGCGCCGACATCGTCGTCGAGGCCGTGTTCGAGGACATGGCGGTCAAGGAGGCCGTGTTCCGCAAGCTCGACGACGTGATGAAGGCCGGCGCGATCCTCGCGACCAACACGTCGACGCTCGACGTCAACCGCATCGCCTCGTTCACCCGCCGCCCGCAGGACGTGATCGGCACCCACTTCTTCTCGCCGGCCAACGTGATGCGCCTGCTGGAGATCGTGCGCGGCGCCGCGACCGCCAAGGACGTGCTCGCCACCACGATGAAGCTGGCCAAGACGATCCAGAAGATCGGCGTCGTTGCGGGCGTGTGCGACGGCTTCATCGGCAACCGCATGATCGAGCAGTATTCGCGCCAGGCCGGCTTCCTCCTCGACGAGGGCGCGTCGCCGCAGCAGGTCGACCGCGCGATCGAGGCGATCGGCTTCGCGATGGGGCCGTTCCGCATGGGCGACCTCGCCGGCAACGACGTCGGCTGGTACATCCGCAAGCGGCGCTATGTCGAGAAGCCCGGCCTCAAGTATTCGCGGAGCGCCGACCTGATCTGCGAGCAGGGCCGCTTCGGGCAGAAGACCGGCGCCGGCTGGTACGACTACAAGGCGGGCGACCGCACGCCGCATCCGTCGCCGGCGGTCGAGGAGATCCTCGCCGCCCACCGCAAGGCGATCGGGGTCGCGCCGCGGCAGATCGGCGACGAGGAGATCGTCGAGCGCCTGATGTACGCGCTGGTCAACGAGGGCGCGCTGCTGCTCGAGGAAGGCATCGCGCTGCGCGCGGTCGACATCGACATGATCTACATGACCGGCTACGGCATGCCGCCCTACCTCGGCGGGCCGATGTTCTGGGCCGACCGCAAGGGGCTCGCGAACGTGGTCGCGAGCATGAACCGCTTTGCGCAGAACCCCAACGCCGACCCCGCGTTCTGGAAGCCGGCGCCGCTCCTGGCGAAGCTGGCCGCCGAAGGCAAGACGTTCAACTGACCACCGAGGAGACTCGAATGACCGACGCCGTCGTTGTATCCACCGCACGCACCGGGCTGGCCAAGTCCTGGAAGGGCGCCCTCAACATGACCCACGGCGCGACCATGGGCGGCGCGGTCGTCCGCGCCGCGCTCGAGCGCGCCAAGGTCGACCCCGCCGAGGTCTACGACGTCCTGATGGGGTGCGCCAATCCCGAAGGCGCCACCGGCGGCAACATCGCGCGCCAGATCGCGCTGATGGCCGGTTGCCCGGTCACGGTCTCCGGCGCCACCGTCAACCGGTTCTGCTCCTCCGGGCTGCAGACCATCGCGCTGGCCTCGCAGCGGATCATCGCCGGCGAGGCGGACGTCTTCGTCGCCGGCGGCGTCGAGTCGATCTCGTGCGTGCAGAACGAGATGAACAAGCACATGTACCGCGACGAGAACCTGGTGGCGAAGAAGCCGGAGATCTACTGGAGCATGCTGCAGACGGCCGAGCAGGTGGCCAAGCGCTACGGCATCCCGCGCGATGTGCAGGACCGCTACGGTGTGGCGAGCCAGGTCAAGGCCGCCGCCGCGCGCGATGCCGGCAGGACGCGCGACGAGATCGTCCCGATCAAGGTCAAGACCAAGGTGGTGGACAAGCAGACGGGCGTCGAGACCGTCAAGGAGGTCGTGCTCGACCGCGACGAGGGCATCCGCGCCGACACCACCTACGAGGGCGTCTCGCAGATCAAGCCGGCGATCGAGGGCGGCGTGATCGCCGCCGGCAACGCGAGCCAGTTCTCCGACGGCGCCTCGGCCTGCGTGGTGATGAACGCGAAGCTCGCCGAGAAGCGCGGCCTGAAGCCGCTCGGCATCTACCGCGGCTTCGCGGTCGCCGGCTGCGAGCCCGACGAGATGGGCATCGGCCCGGTGTTCGCCATCCCGCGCCTGCTCGAGAAGGCCGGCCTGTCGGTCGGCGACATCGGCCTGTGGGAGCTCAACGAGGCCTTCGCGGTGCAGGTGATCTACTGCCGCGACAAGCTCGGCATTCCCGACGAGCGCCTCAACGTCAACGGCGGCTCGATCGCGGTCGGCCATCCGTACGGCGTCACCGGCTCGCGCCTGGTCGGCCACGCGCTCATCGAGGGCAAGCGCCGCGGCGTGAAGTATGCGGTCGTCACCATGTGCATCGGCGGCGGCATGGGCGCGGCCGGCCTGTTCGAGATCGCCTGACCGGCACGGGAGCCCCGGGGCGCGCGTCGGACGCCCCCGGGTCGAGGGCATGGATTCGAAACTGGTGTCGCGGCGCGACCTCGCGTTCGTCCTCTACGAGCTGCTCGACGTCGAGACGCTGACGCGCCGGCCGCGCTACGCCGAGCACTCGCGCGAGACCTTCGATGCCGCGCTCGACGTCGCCGAGCGCATCGCGCGCGACCACTTCGCGCCGCACAACCGCGCCGGCGACGAGAACGAGCCGACCTTCGACGGCGAGCGCGTCTCGATCATTCCGCAGGTCGGCGCTGCGCTCGAGGCGTTCGTCGCGGCGGGCCTGATGGCCGCCGAGCACGACGCCGAGTACGGCGGCATGCAGCTGCCGCTGGCGGTGGCCAAGGCCTGCTTCGCGTTCTTCAACGCCGCCAACGTCGGCACGGCGAGCTACCCCTTCCTCACCATCGGCAGCGCCAACCTGCTGCTGGCGCACGGATCGGCGGCGCAGATCGACACCTACGTCCGGCCGATGCTGGCCGGGCGCTGGTTCGGCACCATGTGCCTGTCCGAGCCGCAGGCCGGCTCGTCGCTGTCCGACATCCGCACGCTGGCGGTGCCGCAGGACGACGGCACCTACCGGCTCACCGGGAACAAGATGTGGATCTCGGCGGGCGACCACGAGCTGTCGGAGAACATCGTCCATCTGGTGCTCGCGCGCACCCCCGGCGCGCCGGCCGGCGTCAAGGGCATCTCGCTGTTCGTGGTGCCGAAGTACCTGGCGCGCGCCGATGGCGGGATCGGCGAGCGCAACGACGTGGTCCTCGCCGGACTCAACCACAAGATGGGGTACCGCGGCACCGTCAACACGCTGCTCAACTTCGGCGAAGGCAGGTTCCGTCCCGGCGGCCGCGCCGGCGCGGTCGGCGGCCTGGTCGGCGAGCTCCACCGCGGCCTCGCCTGCATGTTCCACATGATGAACGAGGCGCGCATCGGCGTCGGCCTGGGCGCCACGATGCTCGGCTACACCGCCTACCTGCATGCGCTCGACTACGCGCGCGGCCGGCCGCAGGGGCGTCACCCGCGCGCCAAGGATCCGGCGAGCCCGCAGGTGCCGATCATCGAGCATGCCGACGTGCGCCGCATGCTGCTGGCGCAGAAGGCCTATGCGGAGGGCGCGCTGGCGCTCAACCTGTACTGCGCGCGCCTGGTCGACGATGAGCGCGGCGCGGAGTCGGCGGCCGCGCGCGAGGAGGCGGGGCTGCTGCTCGAACTGCTCACGCCGGTCGCCAAGTCGTGGCCCTCGCAGTGGTGCCAGGAAGGCAACAGCCTGGCGATCCAGGTGCACGGCGGCTACGGCTACACGCGCGACTACCCGGTCGAGCAGTTCTACCGCGACCAGCGGCTGAACCCGATCCACGAGGGCACCCACGGCATCCAGGCGATCGACCTGCTCGGGCGCAAGGTCGCGCAGAAGGACGGCGCCGCCCTCAGGCTCCTCGGCCGGGAGATCGAGAAGGCCTGCCGCGAGGCCGGCGCGCTGCGCGAGACGGTGCACTGGGCGCGCGCGCTGGGCGAGGCGACCGCGCGCATCGGCCTCACCACCCAGAAGCTGCACGCGGCCGGCGATCCCGACCGCATGCTCGCCAACGCGGCGGCCTACCTCGAGGCATTCGGCCACGTCGTGGTCGCCTGGGTCTGGCTGCGTGCCGCGACGGTCGCGGCGCGTCGCCTGGCGGACGGGGCGGGCGCGCCGGGCGAGGAGGCGTTCTATCGCGGCAAGCTGGCGGCGGCGGCCTTCTTCTTCCGCTGGGAGCTGCCGAAGACGGCGGCGTGGTGCGACCTGCTCGACGCGCTCGACACCACCACGCTGGACATGCGCGACGACTGGTTCTAGGAGGACATCGATGAGTCTGAAGAAACTGCTGGATCTCTCGGGGCGCGTCGCCGTCGTCACCGGCGCATCGCGCGGCCTCGGCCTGCAGATCGCCGAGGCGCTCGCCGAGCAGGGCGCCGCCCTGGCGATCACCGCGCGCAAGGCCGGCGAACTCGAGGAGGCGCGCGACCGCCTGGCGCGCGCGGGCGCCGACGTGCAGATGATTCCCTCCGATCTCGGCAAGCCCGAGGTCCCGGCGGCGGTCGTCGAGGCGGTGATGGCGCGGCACGGCCGCATCGACATCCTGGTCAACAACGCCGGCGCCACCTGGGGCGCGAACGCCGAGGACCATCCGCTCGAGGCCTGGCAGAAGCTGGTCAACCTCAACCTCACCGGCAATTTCCTGCTGTGCCAGGCCGCCGGCAGGGCGTCGATGATCCCGCGCCGGTACGGGCGCATCGTCAACATCGCCTCGGTGGCGGGGCTGGGCGCGAACCCGCCGCAGATGGAGGGGACGATCGCCTACAACACGACCAAGGGCGGGCTGGTCAACTTCACGCGCGCGCTGGCCGCCGAGTGGGGCAAGTACAACATCACCGTCAACGCCATCTGCCCGGGCTTCTTCCCGTCGAAGATGACGCGCGCGACGCTGGCCAGTCACGAGAAGTACTTCATCGAGATGACGCCGCTGGGCAAGCTGGGCGGCGATGAGGACCTCAAGGGCGCGGCCGTGCTGTTCGCGTCCGATGCCGGCGGCCACATCACCGGGCAGTGCCTGGTGGTGGACGGCGGCGCGATCGTGGTGTGAGGACGACCGTGGCCGACACGCCGGAAACAGGCGCGGGGGCAGGCGGCGCGCGCGACCCGCTGTCGCTGCGCCACGTGCCGTTCGCGGCGGGACTCGGCGTGGTCATCGAGCACATGGCGCCCGGCGCGTCGCGCCTGTCGCTCGACCTCAAGCCCGAGCACTGCAATTCGTGGGGCGCTGCGCACGGCGGGGTGGTGATGACGCTGCTCGACATCTGCATGGCGGTCGCCGGCCGCGGCTACGATCCGCTCAACCTGTCCGGCGTGACCGTCGACATGAGCATCAACTTCATCGCCCCCGGCCGCGGCCGGCAGATCGCGCTGGGCCGGGTCGTCGCGCGCGGCACCGGCCTGTGGCGCTGCGAGGGCGAGGTGCGCAACGCCGGCGACGACAGCCTGGTGGCGCGCGCGATCGGCACCTTCATGTTCAAGAATTTCGCCAACTCGGCGAAGCGCCCGGTGGGCGACGCATGAATCGAAAGGAGCATTCCGCATGGCCTTGATCAACCGCCAGATCCATCTGGTCCGGCGCCCGCGCGGCGAGCCGACGGCCGACTGCTTCGCACTGGTCGAGCAGCCGCTCGGCGCCCCGGGCCCGGGACAGGTGCTGGTACGCAACGAGGTGCTCTCGCTCGATCCCTACATGCGCGGCCGCATGGACGACGCGAAGTCCTATGCGCAGCCGCAGCCGCTCGATGCGGTCATGATCGGCGCCACCGCGGGCGAGGTGCTGGAGTCGAACGATCCGGCATTCCGGCCGGGCGACAAGTTCGCGGCCAAGTTCGGGCTCGGCTGGCAGACCCATGCGATCGTCGACGCCCGGGCGATCGTGAAGGTCGACGCGGCGCGGGTGCCGCTGTCGTACTACGTCGGGCTGCTCGGCATGCCGGGCGCGACCGCGTGGTACGGCACGATGAAGATCCTCGAGCCGGCCGCCGGCCAGACCGTCGCCGTCACCGCGGCCACCGGTGCGGTCGGCAGCATCGTCGGCCAGCTCGCGAAGGCGCACGGCGCGCGCGTGGTAGGCATCGCCGGCGGCGCCGCCAAGTGCGACTACGCGGTGCGCGAGCTCGGGTTCGACGCCTGCGTCGACTACAAGGCCGCGGGCTGGAAGGACGCGCTCGGCGCCGCCGCGCCCGGCGGCATCGACCGCGTGTTCGAGAACGTCGGCGGCGAGATCTTCGACACCCTGCTCGCGCGCATGAACCCGTTCGGACGCATCGCGGTGTGCGGACTGATCTCCGGCTACAACGGCACGCCGATGCCGATCCAGAACTTCCGTTCGGTGCTGGTGAACAAGCTGCGGATCCAGGGCTTCATCATCTCCGATCACCTCGAGCTCTGGCCGCAGGCCCACCGCGAGCTGGCCGATCTGGTGCTCGCGGGCCGGCTCAAGTACCGCGAGTCGGCGGCGGAGGGCCTGGAGAACGCGCCCGCGGCCTTTCTCGCCATGCTCAAGGGCGGCAACTTCGGCAAGCAGATCGTCCGCCTCTAGTCTCAGTCGCGTCGCGCCGGCTGGCGCGCCTCACATCGCGCCGGCTGGCGCGCCTCACATCGCGCCCGCCGGCGCGGCAACCCCAGGGAGAACGCCATGAACGCACCCGACAGGATCCGACTCAACGCCGACGGCATGGCGCCGGAGGTCGCCCGCCTGCAGACCAACATGCCGTCGCCGCCGCGCTTCACCAGCCTGTCCGAGGAGCGGCTGCACCGCAAGCAGCGCCTGGCAGCGGCGTTCCGCATCTTCGGGCAGTGGGGCCTGGGCGAGGGCGCGGCCGGCCACATCACCGTGCGCGACCCGGAGCACCCCGAGACCTTCTGGCTCAATCCGTTCGGGGTCCATTTCTCGCGCGTCAAGGTGTCCAACCTGATCCGCGTCGACCACGCGGGCAACGTCGTCGAGGGTGACCATCCGGTCAATCGCGCGGCCTTCGCGATCCATTCGCGCATCCATCAGGCGCGGCCCGACGTGGTCGCGGCCGCGCACACCCACGGCGTCTACGGCCGGGCGTTCTCGGCGCTGGGCCGGCCGCTGGCGATGATCAGCCAGGACGCGTGCGCGTTCTACGACGATCATGTCGTCTACGACGACTATGGCGGCGTGGTGCTCGAGCTCGACGAGGGCGCGCGCATCGCGAGCGCGCTCGGGTCGTGCAAGGCGGCGATCCTGCGCAACCACGGCCTGCTCACCGTCGGCGGCAGCGTCGACGAGGCGGCGTGGTGGTACCTGTCGATGGAGCGCAACTGCCAGGTGCAGCTGATGGCCGAGGCGGCGGCGCACGGGCAGCCGCTGCGGCTGGTGCCGGAGGCGTCGTGCCGCCAGGCCTACGGCGTGGTCGGCACGCCGTTCGCGGGCTGGTTCTCGTTCAACCTGCTCTACGACAGGCTCGTCGCCGAGGCGCCCGGCTTCCTGGACTAGGCGCGCGACGGCGGGGCGCCCGGCGCGCCCCGGGTCATCAGACATGCAGCGGCGCCGCGCCGGCCGGTGCGGCGCCCGGAGGAGAGACGATGTTCAGCTTGGCAGGCAGGACCGCGGTCATCACCGGCGGCGGCAGCGGCT
The DNA here is from genome assembly GCA_016790695.1 of Burkholderiales bacterium. Lineage (GTDB taxonomy): Bacteria > Pseudomonadota > Gammaproteobacteria > Burkholderiales > JAEUOS01 > JAEUOS01. The sequence goes on along the minus strand of JAEUOS010000057.1, from coordinate 17,871 downwards.
TCGGCCGCGAATTCGCGCTCCTCGCGCACGCGCAGGACATGAATGTCGTGATCGCCGATGTCCAGGCGGACGCCCTCGACCGGGTCCGGGCCGAGCTGGAGGCGAAGGGCGCGCGGGTGCTCACGATGCGTACCGACGTGTCGCGCGCGCCGGAGGTGCAGGCGCTCGCGGACGCGACCATGGCGCGCTTCGGCGCGCCGGCGCTGGTGTTCAACAACGCCGGTGTCGGCGGCACCGGCGGCCTGATCTGGGAAAACACGCAGGCCGACTGGGAGTGGACCATCGGCGTCAATCTGTGGGGCGTGATCCACGGCGTGCGCATTTTCACGCCCCTGATGCTGGCGGCGGCGCGCCGCGACCCCGCGTTCGTCGGCCACGTCGTCAACACCGCGTCGATGGCGGGCCTCCTGACCCCGCCCAACATGGGCGTCTACAACACCACCAAGCATGCGGTGGTCGCGCTGACCGAAACCCTGTACCAGGACCTGCACCTGGTCACCGAGCAGGTGTCGTGCTCGGTGCTGTGCCCGTACTTCGTGCCGACCGGCATCTTCCAGTCGGAGCGCAACCGGCCCGACGCGCTCGCCCACGGCGCCGAGATGACCGCATCCCAGCGCATCGCGCGCGAGATGGGCCAGAAGGCGGTGACCTCGGGCAAGGTGTCGGCGGCCGAAGTGGCCGCCCTGACCTTCGAGGCGATCGCCCGGCGGCAGTTCTACATCTATTCGCATCCGCACGCGCTGGGCAACGTCGAGACGCGGATGCGCGCGATCGTCGAGACCCGCAACCCGCCGGACCCGTTCGCGGCGCGGCCCGAGGTGGGCGCGCAGTTGCGCGCGCAGCTGCGCGCGGGCTGACGCGCGGCGGCGGCGCCTAGCGGCGCGCCAGGCGGACCGGCTTGCGCGCCTTGCCCTTGGCGGCGAGCTTGGCCTTGCCCGCCTTCCCGGGCTTGCCGGCCTTGGCGAGGACGGCGCCGCGGGTGCCCGGCTTCTGCACCACCGCGGTCGTCTCGATGATCAGGCGCTGGCCGGGGCGCACGCTGTCGCCGCTCAGCTTGTTCGAGCGCTTGATCTCGGCGACCGGGAGACGGAACTTGCGCGCCACCGCCATCAGGGTCTCGCCCTTCTGCACCACGTGGGTCGCGCGCACGGTGCGCACCTCGGGCTCGGCCGCCGGACGCTCGATCCTGGCGGGCAGCGCGTTCCCCGGGGCGCTGTCCTGGCGCGGCACCAGCAGGGTCTGGCCGGCGCCGACACGGGTCCGGCCGGCCAGCCCGTTGATCGCCTTCAGTGCCGACAATTCGATGCCGAAGCGCGCGGCGACCCGGTCCAGGGTCTCGCCGGCCTTCAGCAGGTAGGCCTGCCAGCTCGACAGCGGCTTGTCCTGGTGCGACTCGAGGTTCTGCCGAAACGTCTCCACCTTGTCGGCCGGCAGCACCAGGGTCGGGCGGTTGGCCCCCGGGATCACGGGCCGGTTGTGCGACGGATTGAGGGCGACGAACTCGTCGACCGGCATCTCGGCCAGCTTGGCGGCCATCTTGACGTCGATGTCGCGCGTCTTGGTGATGGTCGCGATGTAGGGGGCGTTCGGCACCTCGGGCAGCGCGAGTCCGAAGAGCTCGGGGCGCATGACGATGTTCTTGATCGCCTGCAGCTTCGGCACGTAGCCCGCGGTCTCGGCCGGCATGCGCAGGTTCGCGTAGTCGGTCGGTTCGCCCTTGGCGCGCGCCTTCTCGATCGCGCGCGACACCGCGCCCTCGCCCCAGTTGTAGGCGGCGAGCGCGAGGTGCCAGTCCTGGAACATGCCGTGGAGCTTCTGCAGGTAGTCGAGCGCCGCGGTGGTGGAGGCGACGATGTCGCGCCGATCGTCGCGCCACCAGTCCTGCTGCAGGTTGTACAGCTTGCCGGTCGACGGGATGAACTGCCACATGCCGGCCGCCTGCGCGGGCGACACCGCGCGCGGGTTGTAGGCGGACTCGACCAGCGGCAGCAGCGCGAGTTCGGTCGGCATGCCGCGCTTTTCGATTTCCTCGACGATGTGGAACAGGAACGGGCGGGCCCGCTCGAAACTGCGCCGCAGGTATTCCGGCCGCGCCGCGTACCAGCCGGTGCGTTCCTGGACCGCCGCGGAGGCCAGTTCCGGGATGGCGAAGCCGTTGCGCATGCGCTGCCACAGGTCCTGCGCCTGGCGCGCACGCAGATCGACGTTGCCGATCTGTTCCTGCAGGACTTCCTCCGGGGTGACCTCGGCCGCCGGGCGCGCTGCGGGGGGCGCGGGCACCGGCGCGATGCTCTCGGACCGCGCCAGCGGATCCGCCTGCATCACCGGCGCGCTGCCGCAGGCAGCCAGCAGCACGGGGAGCAGGCCCATGCAAAGTCGATGCAGCCACGGCAGTCGGCGCATGCGACTCCTCCTCGATCTTGGTATCGCCCGGATGGTAGCGGCCGCGCCTCGTGCTGTCAATCAGGGAAATTTTCCAATCGATTGATTTTGAAGAATAATTTTATTTTTTTCGACGCCGCATGTGATAATCGCGGACATCGGGCGGCCATCGTCGGCACCGCATCCGGCAGCGCCCCCGGCACCGACCTGCGACCCACTGCACGCGCCACGTTGTCGTCGACCACCTCCCTTCCTTCCGGTAGCGCCGGCCCGCCGGCGCCGTCACCGCGCTCGCTTGCCGAGTGGTTCGACACGCCGCCGGGCCGCTACGTGCTCGCCTGGGAGCAGGATTGCCTCGACCAGACCGTGGCCGACGTGTTCGGGTACTTTGCGCTGCAGGTCGGGCTGCCGGGCATCGATTTCCTGCGCGCGAACCGCATCCCGTGGCGAACGACCTGCGGGCTCGATGCCGGCTCCGGCATCGTCGCCGATGCGCACGAGATGCCGTTCGCGGCGGAGTCGCTCGACCTGGTGCTCCTGCCGCACCTGCTCGAGACCACCAGCGAGCCGCACCAGATCCTGCGCGAGGTCGAGCGCGCCCTGCGTCCCGAGGGGCAGCTCGTGGTCACCGGGTTCAATCCGGTGAGCCTGTGGGGCTTGCGGCGCGCGCTGCGGCCGGCCGGCGCGCCGCCCTGGGATCACGAGTTCGTGTCCGTCGCGCGCATGAAGGACTGGCTCAAGCTGCTGAACTTCGAGATGCGCGGCGGCCGCTTCGGCTGCTACCGCCCGCCGTTCGACAGCGAGAAATGGCTGGCGCGGTTCGGCCTGCTGGAGCGGGTCGGCGCGCGTTCGTGGCCGATGACCGGCGCGGTGTACATGGTGCAGGCGCGCAAGCGCGTCGCCGGCATGCGCCTGATCACGCCGGCGCGCGCCCGCGCGCGCGCGCGCGCCGGGCTGCTCGCGCCGACCGTGCGCGCGGCGGCACCGTGCCGTCATTCGCAGGGGGACGCGTGAGCGAGGCGCGGCGGCAGGTTGTGATCCACACCGACGGCGCCTGCAAGGGCAATCCGGGCCCGGGCGGCTGGGGGGCGCTGCTGGTCAGCGGGCCGCACGAGAAGGAGATCTTCGGCGGCGAGCGCCTGACCACCAACAACCGGATGGAACTGCTGGCGGTCATCGAGGCCCTGAACGCCCTGAAGGGCCCCGCCGACGTGGTGCTGCACACCGATTCGAGCTACGTCCACAAGGGCATCACCGAGTGGATCACCGCGTGGAAGGCGCGCGGCTGGCGCACGGCCGACAAGAAGCCGGTCAAGAATGCCGACCTGTGGCGCGCCCTCGACACCGCGGCTGCGCGCCATCGCATCGACTGGCGCTGGGTCAAGGGGCACGCGGGCGATCCGGGCAACGAGCGCGCCGACGCGCTCGCCAACCGCGGCGTCGATGCCGTGCGCTGAAGGCGCCGCGCCGGCCGTGCGATTTCGCACGCGCGCGGCGAAAAGGGCGGTGCGCCCGCGCGCGTCGCCGTGCTAGCCTCCACAGGGTGATGGATGCGTGGAGAACGGCGATGGGCACGAAGGCGTGGCGCAGCATGCTGGCAGGTGGCCTCGCGGCCTGGGCCGGCGTCTCCGGGGTCGCGGCGCAGGACGGCTACGGCCTGCACGGCAACGGACCGGTGGTCATCGTCGCTCCCGGAACGGCGCCGGGCTTGCCGGGCTACGGGTATGGCAGCGCGGTCGTGCCCTACGGCGGCGCGTCCGGCGTCGTCGTCACCCCGCGTGGCGCGGTGCCGGTCGGCCGCTACAGCAAGGAAGCGGCGCGCGACGCGCTGCGAATCAACAACGCCCTGGGTGGGGCGCGTGCTGCCGACGAGGCCGCCGCGCGCGCGCAGGCGCCGCTGACTCCGCTCAACCCGATGCCGGGCAACCTGCGCTGACGCGCGCGGCGCCGCCGCGGCGGTCCGTTCAGGGGCCGAAGCCCTGGCGGTCCGAGAACAGCAGCACCGTGTCGTACAGCGCCGCGCTGTAGTGGCGCAGCGCGACGTGGCGGTAGGCGTGGATCGCCAGGACGCCGTCGAGGATCGCCTCGAGATCGCCGGGGTAGTGGTAGCAGGTGATCGCGAGGTTCGGCCGGTCGCGCGCGATCAGCCGCGCCGCGCCGCGCACCACGCGGCATTCGTAGCCCTCGACGTCCATCTTCAGCAGCGTGCAGGCGGGAACGACGTCGTCGAGGCGCACGCAGTCGACCTCGATCGCATGCTCCGGCCGGTCCTGCAGCGCATTGCTGCCGTACGGATTGTCCGGATTGTCGAACAGCGCGATGCGTCCCGCCGTCTCGCCGACGGCCGCCTGGCGGGCGTGGATGCGCGGGTCGCGCTCGGCGCGGCGGTGCAGCGCCGCGAACTGCCCCGGGGTCGGCTCGAACGCGTGGATCGCGGCGAAGCGACCGCCGCTGGCGGCGACGAAACGGTCGATCGTGTCGCCGTCGGCGGCGCCGACGTCGACATAGACCTCGTCGTCGGCGATCTCCAGGCAGGCCTCGGGATTGCCGCGGCCGAAGTACTCCCACTCGGCGCCCGCGCGCGCCGCCATCAGCGGCGCGCGGTCGAGCGCGGCGAGCGCTGCCGCGCGCGCGTCGAACACCGCGCGGGACCGGGCGTCGGTCAGGTGCGCGCGCGCGCGGGCGAGGGCATCGGCGGCCTCGGTCGCGTGCCGGTGCTCCGCGCGCATCGAGGCGTAGGTGTGCGGCAGGTCGAGCGCATGCAGCACCTGCAGGAAATCGACCACCTCGACCCCCGGTCGGGCCGCGAGCCAGCGCAGTGGCCAGAGCGCGTCCAGGTCGTCGAAGAAATGGGCGACCAGGACGCCGCCCGCCGCGGCGCGCGCGACGAGCGCGTCGAGCGTGACGAAGGGCACCTGGCGTCCGGCCATGGTCACCGCGAGCCCCGATTGCACGGCGGCGTCGGAGATCACGCCGGCGACGCCGCCGACGAGGCGATGCGATATCTGCGGCGCGAAGGTCGCGAACAGGCTGGTCCGGTGCCCGACCAGAAACACCGGACGCTCGGCCGCCGCGGCGGGCGCCGGCCGCGCGGTCAGGGAGTCGAACAGCCGGCGCAGCACGCGGTGCCGCTCAGGGTTTGACGACGTAGCGCACGAACGCGTCGCGCGGGTTGTACTTGTCGTACAGGCCGCGTGCCCGGTAGTTGTTCTCCTTGGTGTTCCAGTAGACGCGCGACCAGCCGTGCGCGCGCATCTCTGCGATCAGCCAGTCGATCAGGGCCTTGCCGACGCCGACCGCGCGACAGTCCGGCCGCACGAACAGGTCCTCGAGGTAGCAGACCGGGGACAGTTCCCAGGTGTTCTCGTGCAGGATGTAGTTGGCGATGCCGATCACGCCGTCGCCCGGCAGGTCGGCGACGATCGCCCTGACCGGCGACGCCGGATCGCAGATCCGCTGCCAGGTGTGGTCGGTGACGGCATCCGACAGCGCGACCTCGTAGAAGCGGCAGTACCCCAGCCAGAGGGCGCGCCAGGCCGCCTCGTCGTCGCGCGCGATCGGGCGCACCCGGACCGCGGCGGCCGGCGCAGCGGGCGCGCTCATGCGGGGCGCGCCGCGAAGTCGACCGCCAGGTGCGCGAGCAGGCGCATCCCCAGGAGCAGCCCGTCCTCGTCGACGCGGAAGTGCGGCGAGTGGTTGGCGGCGGCCCGGGCCGGGTCGGTCCCGCGCGCGGTGACGCCGACGAAGAAGAACGCGCCGGGGATCTCCTTCTGGAAGTAGGAGAAGTCTTCCCCGCCGCCGGTCTTGGGCACGTGCACCACGTGGCCGCGGCCGGCCACCTTCTCGAGGGTCGGCAGGCTCCACAGCGTCAGGCGGGTGTCGTTGACCGTCACCGGATAGCCCTTGAAGGTCCGGACCTCGGCGCGCGCCTGGCACGCGCAGGCGATGTTCTCGGCGGTCGCGGCCAGGCGTGCGCGGATGAACTCGCGCTGGCCTTCATCGAAGGTGCGGAAGGTGCCGGTCAGGGTCACCTCGTCGGGCACGATGTTCTCGCGCAGGCCGCCGTGGACGGTGCCGAAGGTCACGACTGCGGGCTCGTGCATGATGTCGAGCTGGCGCGACACCAGGGTCTGCGTGCCCAGCACCACCTGGGCGGCGGCGACGATCGGGTCGGTGCCGAGCCACGGCATGGCGCCGTGGGTCTGGCGGCCGTGGATGCGGATCCAGAAGTTGTCGGTCGAGGCCATCATCGCCCCCGGACGGTAGCCGATCGTGCCGGCGTTCAGGGCCGAGATCACGTGCAGCCCGAAGATCGCGTCCGGCCGCGGGTTCTCGAGCGCCGCCTCCTCGATCATGCGCTTGGCGCCGCCGTTCTCGTAGTCCGGCAGGCCTTCCTCGGCGGGCTGGAAGATGAACTTGACCGAGCCGCGCAGTTCCGCGCGCAGCGCCGTGAGCAGCTCGGCCACGCCCATCAGGATGGCGGTGTGGCAGTCGTGGCCGCAGGCATGCATGACGCCGACCTCCTGGCCGCCCCAGACGGCCGTGGCGCGCGAGGCGAACGGCAGGTCGACCTGCTCGGTCACCGGCAGCGCGTCCATGTCGGCGCGCAGCGCCACGCAGGGGCCCGGCAGTGCGCCCACGAGCGTCCCGACCACGCCGGTCGCGGCCACGCCGGTGCGCACCTCGTCGAGGCCGAGCGCGCGCAGGTGGTCGGCGACGATGGCCGCGGTGCGCACCTCCTGGTTGCCGAGTTCGGGATGGGCGTGGAAGTCACGGCGCCAGGCGATGACCTTGGCCTCGAGGCCGGCGGCGATCGCATCGATGCGCTGCGCCGGGCTGATGTCGGCAGGGGCGTTCAAGGGGCACTCCGGGGGAAGTCGCCGCGCGCGGCGTCGTCCGGGGGATTGTACGCCGCGGCGGCAGCCGGCCGCGCGGTCAGACCTCGAAGACCAGGCAGGTGGTCGTCCCGTGCGCGAGCAGCTTGCCGGCGGCGTCGGTGAGCCGCCCCTCGGCGGTGGCGACGCGCCGCCCGACCTGCAGGATGCGGCCCTCGGCGACGACGCGGCCGGTGCGGCTGGTCATGCCGCGCACCAGGCTGATCTTGTATTCGAGGGTGGTGTAGGCCTGGCCGGCGGCCATGCAGGTGTGCACCGCGCACCCCATCGCCGAGTCGAGCAGGGCGGCGGCATAGCTGCCGTGCACCGAGCCGATCGGGTTGTAGAACTCGGCCAGCGGCTCGCCCGCGAACACCGCGCGCCCGTACTCGGCCTCGACGAGCGCGAAGTTGAGGGTCTTGCCGATCGGCGGCGGCGGCAGGCGGCCGTCGGCCCAGGCCTCGAAGAACTCGAGGCCGCTCAGATGGGCGACCTCGGCAGGATCGACGACGCCGTGCGGCGCGGCGGCGCCGGCGGGGCGGATCACGCGGCGCGGTTCGGGTGGGGTCATGGCGGGCTTGACGTCGGCGACGGATAAAGGTGTAATTGCACGTATTGAGCGCAGTCTACAAGTCGAACCCCGGCGATGCAAGCACCCCAACCCGCGCCCGGCCTGCCGTCCCCGTCCGGCTGCACCTGCTTCAAGCTGCGCAGCCTGTCGCGGCGCGTGACGCAGCTCTACGACCAGACCATGGCGCCGGCGGGGATCACCGTCACCCAGTTCTCCCTGATCGCGCAGGCGCGCCGCGCGCGGGCACGGCCGCCGACCCTGAGCGACCTCGCCGACAACCTGCACACCGACCGCACCACGCTCACCCGCAACCTGCGTCCGCTGCTGGTCGCCGGCCTGCTGCAGCTCCGGCCCGGCGCCGACGCGCGCAGCAAGGCGGTGGCGGTCACCGCGGCCGGCGAGGCGGCGTTCCAGGCGGCGCGGCCGTTGTGGCACGAGGCGCAGCAGCGCGTGCGCGGCCTGCTCGGGGCCGACGGCGTCGCGCGCCTGCACGCGCTGGTCGACAGCCTGCTGCCGCAGATCGAGGCGTCCGCCGACGCGCCGAGGGCCTAGGGTGGAGCCGCGCGCGGCGCAGGGGCCGCCATGCGCCTGACTGGCACGCAGGTCGCGGCGATCGTCGCCGGCGGCGCGATCTTCGCGCTGGTCTTCGGCGCGCGCCAGTCGCTGGCGCTGTTCGTCGGCAACATCAACAGCGCGACCGGCCTGGGCCTGGCGGCGGTCAGCCTCGCGTTCGCCTGGGCGCAGCTCATGTGGGGCGTGACGCAGCCGCTGGCCGGCGCGCTCGCCGACAAGTTCGGCGCCGCGCGGGTGATCGCCGCCGGCGCGGTCCTCGTCTGCATCGGCACGCTGGTCACGCCGTATGCGCGCAGCACGCCGATGCTGATCCTCGCCGTCGGCGTCGTCGCCGCCGGCGGCGCGGGCATGGCGGGGCTCGGCGTGCTGATGTCGGCGGTCGCGCACCGGCTCCCGGTCGAGCGGCGCGGCCTGGCGAGCGGCCTGGTCAACGCCGGCGGCTCGTTCGGCCAGTTCGCCGTGGTCCCGGCGGCGCAGGCGCTGGCCGGCGCGGTGGGCTGGATCGGCGCCGTCTCCGGGCTCGCGCTGGTCGCGCTGGCCGCCGCGCCGCTGGCGTGGCTGCTGCGCGGCAAGCCGGCCGCCGCGCCCGCGGGCGGCAGCGGCACGCTGTCGGCTGCGCTCGCCGCCGCCGGCCGCGACCGCAACTACCTCATGCTCGGCGCCGGCTTCTTCGTCTGCGGCTTCCACGTCGCCTTCATCGGCGTGCACCTGCCGGGGGTGGTGGCCTCGTGCATGCTGCCGGCGGAGGTCGGCGCCTGGTCGCTGTCGATGGTCGGCCTGTTCAACATCCTCGGCAGCTTCGCCGCCGGCTGGGCGATCGGCCGCTGGCGCATGAAGTCGGTGCTTGCGGGGCTGTACGCATCGCGCGCGATCGCCGTCATCGTGTTCCTGGCGATGCCCAAGACCGCCACGACCGTCCTGGTGTTCTCGGCGGTGATCGGCTTCACCTACCTCGCGACCGTGCCGCCGACCATCGGCCTGGTCGGCAAGCTGCACGGCCTGCGGTACCTCGCGACCCTGTTCGGCGTGATCATGCTGGTGCACCAGGTGGGCGGATTCGTCGGCGCCTGGCTCGGCGGGCGCGTGTTCGAGGCCACCGGCAGCTACGACTGGGTCTGGTACGTCGACATCGTCCTGGCCACCGGAGCGGCTATCATTCATCTGCCGATTCGCGAGGCGCATCCCGCGCCGCGCCCCGTTGCCGCGTGAATTGCTGCGCCTGGCGGACCCGCCGGCAGCCTCTCGAAAGCACAGCATGAAGCCTGACTGGCGCACGCCTGCCGTGGTGATCCTCGCCGGCGCCCTGGTGGTCAACTTCTCCATGGGCATCCGCCACGGCATGGGCCTGTTCCTGGCGCCGATGACGCAGGACATGCAGATGTCGCGCGAGGCCTTCTCGTTCGCCATCGCGGTCCAGAACATGTTCTGGGGCCTGAGTTCGCCGATCCTCGGCATGCTCGCCGACCGGCACGGCGCCGGCCGCGTGGTCGCCGCCACCTGCGTGCTCTATGCGCTCGGCCTGGCCGGCATGGAGCATGCCGGCTCGCCGCTGCTGCTGGCCGCGACCGGCGGCGCGCTGATCGGGATCGCGCAGGGCGGCTGCACGGTCGCGGTGATCTCCGGCGTGGTCGGGCGCGCGGCGCCGCCGGCGCGGCGCCAGCAGGCGCTCGCGGTATCGGGCGCGCTCGGCGCGTTCGGCCAGTTCTACCTGACCCCGCTGCTGCAGTGGGTCATCAGCGCGCACGGCTGGCGCGCCTCGCTGCTGTGCGCTGCCGTGCTCATGCTCGCGGTCGCGCCGCTCGCGGTCGCGCTGACCGAGCCCGGGCGGCCGCGCGGCGCGACCGCCCTCGAGCAGTCGCCGGGGGCGGCGGTGCGCGAGGCCTTCGGCGAGCGCGGCTTCGTCCTCCTGTGCCTCGGCTATTTCGTCTGCGGCTGGCAGGTGGTGTTCATCGGACTGCACCTGCCGGCCTACCTGGTGGGCCAGGGCATGAGCGCCAACGTCGGCGTGACCTCGCTGGCGCTGATCGCGGTGAGCAACATCGCCGGCACCTACTGGTGGGGCATCCAGGGTGCGCGCTATCCCAAGCCGCGCCTGCTGTCGATGATCTATGCGCTGCGCGCCGCCTTCATCCTCGCCTTCCTCGCGGTGCCGCTGTCGCCGTGGTCGGTCTACCTGTTCGCGATCGCGATCGGCACGCTGTGGCTGTCGACGGTGCCCCTGACCAACGGCCTGGTCGCCAGCATCTTCGGCGTCAACTATCTGTCGATGCTCGCCGGCGTGGTCTTCATGTCCCATCAGCTCGGCAGCTTCCTCGGCGCATGGGCGGGCGGGGCGCTGTTCGACCGCACCGGCAGCTACACGGTGGCGTGGCTCGCGACCGCGGCGCTCGGCGTGTTCGCCGCGCTGGTGCACCTGCCGATCCGGGAGGCGCCGGTGGCGCGGCTGGCCGCCGCGCGCTGACGCGGGAAGGGTTGCGGCCGTCAGGTGTTGAGGTGTTGTAGTATGCAGACGATCGCCCCGCCCGCTGGCCTGCCGGCCCCCCGTCCCCGCTCGGCGCTTCCCTGAAGGCGCCTTTTCTTTTTGTCGCGCCATGCCTTCCATCGCAAAGATCCTCGTGCCGATCGTGATCGCGGCCGCCGTCGCCGGCGGCGGCTACGCCTTCTACGCCAGCCGCCAGCCGTCGTCGCCGGCCGCCGGTGCGGGCGGCGCCGCGGCCGGTGGTGTGCCCGGCGCGAAGGGCCAGGCGGCGGCACCCGGTCCCGGGGGCGGCGGTCCCGGGGGCGGCGCCGCCGGCAAGGGCGGCGGGCCGCCGCCGGTCGCGGTGGAGGTGACGCGGGTGGCGCTGCAGTCGCTCGCCGTCTCGATCACCGCCGTCGGCAGCCTGCGTTCGGACGAGTCGGTGACGCTGCGGCCCGAGGTCAGCGGCCGCGTGAGCGAAATCCTGTTCCGCGAAGGCGAGCGCGTGGCCAAGGGCGCGACGCTGGTGCGCATCGACGCCTCGGTGCCGCGCGCGGAACTCGAGCAGGTGCGCGCCAACCTCAGCCTGGCCAAGTCCAAGCTCGACCGCACCCGCGACCTCGAGAAGAAGGGTTTCGTCAGCCAGCAGGCGAGGGACGAGGCGGAGAGCGGCTATCGCGTCACCGAGGCGGCGGCCGCGCTCGCGGAGGCGCGCCTGGCCAAGTACGAGGTGCGCGCGCCGTTCGCCGGGATCATCGGGCTGCGCTCGGTCTCGCTGGGCGACTACGTCCGTGAAGGCCAGGACATGGTCAACCTCGAGTCGATCGACCCGCTGAAGGTCGACTTCCGGGTGCCCGAGGTCTACCTGACCCAGACCAAGGTCGGGCAGACGCTGCAGTTCAGCCTCGACGCGATGCCGGGCAGGACCTTCGACGGACGGGTGTTCGCGATCAATCCGATGATCGACGCGGGTGGCCGCTCGATCGTCGTGCGCGCGCAGGTCAAGAATGTCGGCGGCGCGCTGCGGCCGGGCATGTTCGCGCGTGTGCGGCTGCTGTTCGACGACAAGAAGGAGGGCCTGACGGTGCCCGAGACCGCCCTCGTGCCGCAGGGCGCGGACCAGTTCGTGTTTCGCGTCGTCGACGGGCGCGCGCAGCGCTCGCGCGTCGAGATCGGCCAGCGGCGCGACGGCGTGGTCGAGGTGATCACGGGGGTCGCGAAGGACGATGTAGTGGTCGTCGCCGGGCAGCTGAAGCTGCGCGAGGGATCCCAGGTGCGGCTGGCGGGCCAGGGCGGGCCGCCCGGCCGCGACGGCGCCGCCAAGGATGGCGGCGGCAAGGGCGGCGCCGCCAGGGACGGCAGCGGCAAGGATGGCCCGGCCAAGGACGGCGGCGGCAAGGGCGCCGCCGGCAAGGGGGCGGGCGAGGATCCGGCGGCCAAGGGCGCCGGCGGCGTCGCCCGGGATGCGGCGCCGGCCGGCAAGGGCCAGGGCGGGCCGAAGGGGGCGCCGCCCGCCGCGGCCGACGTCACGGCGCCGGCCCGGGCCAAGGGGGGCGCATGATCCTGTCCGAGGTGTGCATCCGGCGGCCGGTGTTCGCCACCGTGCTGTCGCTCGCGGTGCTGCTGATCGGCGCCATCTCCTATACCCGCCTCGCGGTGCGCGAATATCCGCGCATCGACGAGCCGGTGGTCTCGGTGACCACCACCTACAAGGGCGCCTCCGCCGAAGTCATCGAGTCCCAGGTCACCAAGACGCTCGAGGACTCGCTGTCGGGCATCGAGGGGGTCGAGGTGATGACCTCGCAGAGCCGCTCGGAGCGCAGCCAGATCAACGTCCGCTTCCGCCTGACCCGCGACCCGGATTCGGCCGCCGCCGACGTGCGCGACAAGACCGCGCGCGTGCGCGCGCGCCTGCCCGACGGCGTCGACGAGCCGGTGATCGCCAAGGTCGAGGCCGAGTCGCAGCCCGTGGTCTGGATCGCGGTCGAGTCGACCCGGCTCGACCCGATGCAGACCTCGGACTACATCAGCCGCTACATCAAGCCGCGCATGTCGGTCCTGCCGGGCGCGGCGGACGTGCGCATCTTCGGCGAGCGCGCGATCTCGATGCGCATCTGGATCGACCGCGACAAGCTCGCCGCCTACCGGCTCACGCCGCAGGATGTCGAGGACGCGCTGCGCCGGCAGAACGTCGAGATCCCCGCCGGGCGCATCGAGTCGCGCGCGCGCGAGTTCTCGATCGTCTCGCAGACCGACCTGCAGGCCAAGGAGCAGTTCGAGAACGCGGTGGTGGCCAACGTCAACGGCTACCCGGTCCGCTTCAAGGACGTCGCCACCGTCGGCATCGGCGCGCTCGACGAGCGCGTCATCGCGCGCTTCCGCGGCACGCCGGCGATCAACATCGGCGTGATCCGCCAGCAGACCGCCAATCCGCTCGAGCTCTCGAAGGCGGTGCGGGCCGAGGTCGAGAAGATCAATCCGAGCCTGCCCGAGGGGATGAAGCTCAACATCGCCTACGACTCCTCGGTGTTCATCGAGCAGTCGATCAACGGCGTGTTCAAGACCATCGTCGAGGCGGTCGCGCTGGTGGTGCTGGTGATCTTCTTCTTCCTGCGCAACCTGCGCGCGACCCTGGTGCCGCTGGTCACCATCCCGGTCTCGCTGATCGGCACCTTCGCGCTGATGTACATGTTCGGCTTCACGATCAACACGCTGACGCTGCTCGCGATGGTGCTCGCGATCGGCCTGGTGGTCGACGACGCCATCGTCGTGCTCGAGAACATCTTCCGGCACGTCGAGGACGGCATGTCGCGCATGCAGGCGGCGCTGATCGGCGCGAAGGAGATCGGCTTCGCCGTGGTCGCGATGACGCTGACGCTGGCGGCGGTCTACGCGCCGCTCGGCTTCGCGACCGGGCGCACCGGGCGGCTGTTCATCGAGTTCGCGCTGGCGCTGGCCGGGTCCGTGCTGGTCTCGGGCTTCGTCGCGCTGACCCTGTCGCCGATGATGTGCTCGCTCCTGCTCAAGCACGAGACCAAGCACAGCCGCGCGTTCATGGCCATCGAGGCCTTCCTCGACGGCATCACGCGCGCCTACCGCAGCGTGCTCGTCGCCGCGCTGTCGGCGCGCTGGCTGGTCATGCTGGGCTGGCTCGCCTGCATCGGCGCGATGGTCTGGCTGTTCCTGATCCAGAAGTCCGAGCTCGCGCCGATCGAGGACCGCGGCGTGATCTTCGGCCTGGTCAGCGCGCCGCAGGGCTCGACGGTGGCCTACACCGCGGAGAACCTGAAGCCGATCGAGGCCGAGTTCGCGAAGATTCCCGAGCTGCGCGCGTTCCAGGTGGTCGCCGGCTTCCCCACGGTCTCGGACGGCACCGCGATCGCGCGCCTGAAGCCCTGGGAGGAGCGCACGCGCAAGCAGCAGGACATCACGCGCGAGCTGCTGCCGAAGTTCATGGCGATCCCCGGCGTGAACGCGTTTCCGACCAATCCGCCCTCGCTCGGCCAGTCGCCGCGCTCGACGCCGATCGAGTTCGTGATCATGTCCCAGGTGCCGTACCCGCAGCTGCAGACGATCGTCGACCGCTTCATCGGCGAGGTGCAGAAGAACCCGAACATCCTCAACGTGCAGACCGACCTGCGCCTGAACACCCCCGAGCTGCGGGTGGCGGTCAACCGCGAGAAGCTCTCCGACATCGGCGTGCCGGTCGACACCGTCGCGCGCACGCTCGAGACCATGCTGGGCGGCCGGCAGGTGACGCGCTTCAAGCGCGACGGCGAGCAGTACGATGTCGTCGTGCAGGTGGCGCCGCGCGACCGCACCACCAGCACCGACATCTCGGACATCTATGTCCGCGCCCGGAGCGGCGAGATGGTGCAGCTCGCCAACCTGCTGGCGGTGCGCGAGGGCGTCTCGCCGCAGTCGCTCAACCACTTCAACCGCATCCGCTCGGTCAGCGTCACCGCGACGATGGCGCCCGGCTACACGCTCGGGGAGGCGCTCGCCTACATGCGCGAGGCGGCCGCGAAGTCGCTGCCCAACACCGTGCAGACCGACCTGAACGGCCAGTCGCGCGAGTTCCGCGACTCCGCCGGCAGCATCTACCTCACCTTCGTGCTCGCGCTCGCCTTCATCTACCTGGTGCTGTCCGGACAGTTCGAGAGCTTCATCGATCCGTTCGTGATCATGCTCTCGGTGCCGCTGTCGATGACCGGCGCGCTGCTCGCGCTCTGGCTGACCGACGGCACGCTCAACATCTACAGCCAGATCGGGCTGGTCACGCTGGTGGGGCTGATCACCAAGCACGGCATCCTGATCGTCGAATTCGCCAACCAGCTGCGCGACAAGGGCCTCTCGCTCAAGGAGGCGGTGGTGGAGGCCTCGGTGCTGCGGCTGCGGCCGATCCTCATGACCACCGGCGCGATGGTCCTGGGCGCGGTGCCGCTGGCCCTGTCGGTCGGCGCCGGCGCGGAGTCGCGGCGCCAGATCGGCTGGGTGATCGTCGGCGGCATGACGCTCGGCACCGTCCTCACCCTGATCGTGGTCCCGACGGTCTACACCCTGCTCTCGGGGCGGCGCCACACGGTCGAGGCGCCGGCGGCGGCCGATGCAGCCGGGGCCGGGCCCGGCGCCATGGCCGCCCACTGACCGGCCGCGCGTGCGCCAGATCGTCCTCGACACCGAGACCACCGGGCTGGACCCGGCGGCCGGCCACCGCATCATCGAGATCGGCTGCGTCGAACTGGTCAACCGGCGCCTGACGGACGTCAACTTCCACCGCTACGTGAATCCGGGCCGCGAGAGCGACGAGGCGGCGCTCGAGGTGCACGGCCTGACCGCGGAATTCCTCGCCGACAAGCCGCCGTTCGAGGAGATCGCCGGCGAACTGCTGGACTACGTGCGCGGCGCCGAGGTGATCATCCACAACGCGCCGTTCGACCTCGCGTTCCTCGACGCCGAGCTGGCGCGCCTGAAGCTGCCGCGGTTCTCGGCCCATGTCGGCGCGATCACCGACTCGCTCGCGCTCGCCAAGGAACGCCACCCCGGGCGCCGCAACAACCTCGACGCGCTGTGCGAGCGCTACGGCATCTCCAATGCGCACCGAACGCTGCACGGCGCGCTGCTCGACGGCGCGCTGCTCGCGCAGGTGTATCTCGCGATGACCCGCGGCCAGGACGCGCTCGGCATGGACATCGGCGACGGCGGCGAGGGCACGCAGCGCGCCGCGCCCGTCGCCGCCGGGCCGCTGTCCACCTTCGTGCTCGCGGCGTCCGCGGACGAGGTGGCCGCGCACGAGCAACTGATCGAGGGCATCGCGCGCGAGGCCAGGGCGGCGGTGTGGAGCGCGCCGTGACGCCGCGACCGCCCGCGGCGCGACCATCAACCGCGCGACCGTCAACCGCGCGACGGCGTCGCGCGTTGTGGCAGATGGCTCCCGGGATGCGGGAGGCGGGTTTCTTATACGGAGGATGGACATGAAGACATTCGGAAAGGTTTCGACGGCGCTTGCGGCGCTGTGCATGGCCGGCGCGGCCGGCGTGGCGCTGGCGGGCAACATCAGCGGGGTCAAGGTGGAGCCGGCGAACACGCAGGTGGGCCAGCAGGTCAAGGTGATCGTCACCGGCGAGGACGAAGGCATCTGCGGCCTGCGCGTGGAGTACGGCAACGGCGACGTCGACGTCACCAAGATGTCGAAGGGCAAGGACGATTTCCCGCGCAGCTTCATGAAGTCCTACAACAAGGCCGGCACCTACACCATCGTCGCCAAGGGCGGCCGAGACGGCTCGGCGTTCGGCTGCACCGGCGAAGCGCGCGCCCAGGTGGTGGTCGCCGAGGCGCCCAAGCCCGCGGCCGCGCCGGCCGCTGCGCCGGCGGCCGCGACGGCGCCCGCCTGTCCCGAGGGCTACAACCTCAACGCGAAGTCGGTGAACAAGAAGACCGGCGCCTTCACCTGCGCCGCCAAGAAGGGCGCCAAGAAGCCGGAGAAGGATCTGGCCTGTCCGGCGGGTACCGAGTACTTCGCCAACGCGAAGGCAACTTCGCTCGGCTGCCGCGTCCCGAAGGCGGCGGCCAAGAAGTAATTGGCCGGCACCGACGCGATGCGCGCGCAGGGCACCCTCGTGGGTGCCCTGTGCGCTTTGGGCGCGACCGTCGTCCTGCTCCTCGCGGGCGGGGTCGGCGCGCAGCCGGCGGCGCCGGCGGCGCCGGCGGTGGAGATGGTGGAAGCGGTGGAAGCCCTCAAGGCCTATCCCGCCGGATCGATCGACAGCGTCGCGCGCGCCAATCAGGCGATCGAGGCCGCGCGCATCGAGCGCCAGGCACAGACCGAGCGCTACGCCGCGGCGCGGCGCGCCTGCTACGAGAAGTTCCTGGCCGAACGCTGCCTGTCCGACGCGCGCGCCGCCAACTACCTGGCCGAGTCGCGCATCCGCGAAGTCGACCTCGAGGCGCGGGCCTTCATCCGCCGCGACGAGCGCGCGCAGCGCGACGCCGCGCGCGCCAGGCGCGCGGCCGAGGCCGACGCGGACCAGGCGCGCCGGCAGGCGCAGGCCGCCGGCACCCGCGCCGAGGCAGCCGAGCGCGAAGCCGAGGCGGCGCGTGCCGCGCGCGCGTTCGATGCGGGCGCGGCCGAGCGCGCCGCGCGCGAGGCGCGCACCGAAGAGCGACTGGAAGAGCGCCGCCGCGCCCGTGCACGCAAGGACGCGGAAGAAGCGGCGCGGTCGGAGGAGCGTGCCGCCCGCGCCCGCGCGCATCAGCAGCGCGTCGACGACGCCCTCGCGCGCGCCGCGGAACGCGAGCGCGAGGCGCAGCGCAAGGTGAAGGAGAGGCGGGGCGCCACCGTGCCCGACGCGGACGCCTCAGGCCGCGGCAGCGCACCGGCGCCGCAGCGCTGACGCGGAGCCGCCCCGCAGCCGGCGCGGCCAGCGGAGCCGCGCGGCGAATCACCCGGACGGTGGCTTCCTGCGACCCGGGAAGCAGCACGCGAGCGCGGACCGCGGCCGCGCGTGCTGCTG
>JAEUOS010000013.1 GCA_016790695.1 Burkholderiales bacterium | reverse complement strand
GTGATTGCCCGCGGGTTCAGGTGGCAGCGCCTGCTTTATGCCGGGACCTACGCCACCATCGAGGACTTGGCTGCCGCGGAGAAGATCAACCCTTCCTATGTCAGCCGTATCCTGCGGCTGGCCTACTTGTCGCCCAAAGTGGTTCAGGCAATTCTTGATGGATCACACCCAGCTTGGCTGACCATGAGGGACCTGCTGGAGCCGTTCCCCATGGACTGGCGAGAACAAGAACAGAAGTTGATGGCTCAGTTCAGATCGAGCACTTCCAGCGCAAGCCATCGCACTTGATACAGGCCGTACTCAGGCCGTCAAATTTGGCGGGGGCCCAAGGAGCATCTCCATGTCCTGCGCATACGCAGCGTAGGACGTCCAGCCCAGCAACTCAGCAACTTGCCTCGCCCGGTTCTGACCAGGGTGCTTCGACAGGGAGAAACGCTCTCCCTGCTCGAGTTCGAGCACACGGAATACCTCCACTACAGGCTGCTTGAATGCGCGCTCTTCGTGATGGAGCGACTGGTTGCGGCCTTGCATGATGATGTCGGTGATGTGGAGTGAGCCGATCTTTCTTCCCTTGGGCACACCAGCCATGCCGCCAAAAACAAGCGAGAGTCCTTGCTTGGCAATCTGAAGAATCGCTCCAGCGATTGCCTGTGTTGCCTGCTGGTGAAAGCCAATGCTTGCCTGCAGTGCAACAACTTCTCGCCTGAGTTGATCTGCCTCTTGAGCAGACCTTGCAGCCCGACCAAAAGCTGCCATCACATATGCGTCTGAAAAGTCCTCAGACAAATCGCTGGTTTGAAAATCCCATTGATGCAACTTCACTCGCTCCTCTGCCCGAGACAGCTCTTTCGACAGGGCGTCGAGGTGCAAAGCCTCATCCATAGCCAAGCGGATGAGGTTCTGCGCGGCGTACTCGGTATCGCGAAGGTAGGGGTGCATCTTTTTTGTGTGTTATTGATTAAAAGTACTGTAACCAACCAGGTCAGCAGGCACTCTCTGCCGAGACCAGTCGATCACGACTAATCGGTACGGCACCAAAATCCTGTTTTTTCGTCGACCCCCTCCCGCCGTACCACGGCCAAAAAGTCAGGAGGTTCTGAGACAAAACGGGGTTTGAGACGGATTTCGGGGGTGGGTGGCCATGGGGTCAGTCAGGAGCCCATAGCAAAAAGCCCCGCGTGGTGCGGGGCTCTGAGCGCCTGACAACCCGACTGAGCGAGTTGGCAGGACTTGTTCTGGCGGAGAGGGTGGGATTCGAACCCACGGTAGGCTTGCACCTACGCCTGATTTCGAGTCAGGTACATTCGACCACTCTGCCACCTCTCCGAACAAATAATTTTACCAGATCGCGGAACTTCTACGCGGCGGCAATGCGCTCCATGCCGCCCATGTAACCGCGCAGTGCCGCCGGCACGGTGACCGAGCCGTCCGCGTTCTGGTAGTTCTCCAGCACCGCGACCAGCGTGCGACCAACCGCGAGGCCCGACCCGTTCAGCGTGTGGACGGTCTGCGGCCGGCCCTTGTCGTCGCGGAAGCGCGCCTGCATGCGCCTGGCCTGGTAGCCCTCGAAGTTGCTGCACGACGAAATCTCGCGATAGGCGTCCTGTCCCGGCAGCCAGACCTCGATGTCGTAGGTCTTCGCGGCAGAGAAACCCATGTCGCCGGTGCACAGCGTCATCACGCGGTAGGGCAGCCCCAGGCGCTGGAGGATCGCCTCGGCGTGGCCGGTGAGTTCCTCGAGACCGGCGTAGCTCCGGTCCGGATGGATGATCTGCACCAGTTCGACCTTGTCGAACTGGTGCTGGCGGATCATGCCGCGGGTGTCGCGCCCGTACGAGCCTGCCTCGGAGCGAAAGCACGGCGTGTGGCAGACGAACCGGAGCGGCAACTGGTCGAGCGGCACGATGCTGTCACGCACGATGTTGGTGACAGGCACCTCGGCAGTCGGGATCAGGTACATGTGGCCGTCGTTGTGCGGCACCTTGAACAGGTCCTGCTCGAACTTCGGCAATTGCCCGGTGCCCCGCATCGAGTCGGCGTTGACGATGTAGGGCGCGTAGACCTCCGTGTAGCCATGCTCGGCCGTGTGCACGTCCAGCATGAACTGCGCCAGCGCGCGATGCAGGCGCGCCACCGGCCCCTTCATGAGGGAAAAGCGCGCCCCGGCGATCTTGACCGCCGTGTCGAAATCCAGCCCGCCCAGCGCAGTGCCGACATCGACATGATCGCGCACCGGGAATTCGAAGGTCCGCGGCGTGCCGACGCGGCGCACCTCGACATTGGCCTCGGCATCCCGCCCCGCCGGGACGCTCTCGTGCGGCAGGTTGGGCACCGCGAGCAGGAACGCATTCATCCGCGCCTGCACGTCGGCGAGGCGGTGCTCGTTGGTCGCGAGTTCCGCGGGGATGCCGTTGGCCTCGGCCATGAGGGCCGAGGCATCTTCCCCCTTGCCGCGCGCCTGGCCGATCGCCTTGGACAGCTGGTTGCGCCGCGCCTGCAGTTCCTCGGTGCGCGTCTGAACGGTCTTGCGTTCGGCCTCCAGGGACTGAAAGGCGGCGATGTCGAGATCGAAGCCGCGTGCCGCGAGGCGGGACGCCACGGCGCCAGCGTCCTTGCGTAGTGAGTGAATGTCGAGCATGGCAGGAACCTTCCCGGAAGCGCCGGTCACGCGTGGCGACAACCTGAGGGGCGCATGTCGCGCCGCACAAAAAGAAGGATTTTAGCCCGATCCCTTGCGCTTTCGCGCTGCCCGCGCGTCGAGCGCGCGCAACTGGGCGAGTTTCTCGCGGATCTTGATCTCCATGCCGCGCTCGACCGGCCGGTACCAGGTCTGCGCCGGGAAGCCTTCGGGAAAGTAATCCTCCCCTGCCGCATAGGCGTCGTCCTCGTCGTGCGCATAGCGATACTCGTGGCCGAACCCCATGTCCCGCATCAGGCGGGTCGGCGCGTTGCGCAGATGCGCGGGCACCGGCCGCGATCCATCCTGGGCGACGAACGCGCGCGCCGCGTTGTAGGCCTCGTAAACAGCATTCGATTTCGGCGCGACCGCGAGATAGATCACCGCCTCGGCCAGCGCCAGTTCGCCTTCGGGCGTGCCCAGCCGCTCGTAGGTCTCGGCCGCATCGAGCGCGAGTCGCAGTGCCCGCGGATCGGCCAGCCCGATGTCCTCGGTGGCCATGCGGACGATTCGCCGCGCCAGGTAGCGCGGATCGGCGCCGCCATCGAGCATGCGCACGAACCAGTAGAGCGCCGCGTCCGGATCGGAGCCGCGCACCGACTTGTGCAGCGCGCTGATCTGGTCATAGAACGCGTCGCCGCCCTTGTCGAAGCGTCGCAGGTTCTGCGACAGCGCGCTGTCCATGAAGGCTGCCGTGACGACCGCCTGCCGCTGCTCGCGTGCCGCGGTGGTGACGATCTCGAACGCGTTGAGCAGGCGCCGGGCATCCCCGTCGGCCCAGCCGACGAGACGCGCCGCCGCATCGTCCTCGAACGTCGCCCCGCCCGCGTGCGCGCACGCCCGCGCCAGCAGGCGCCGCATCTCGGCCTCGGCGAGCGGCTTGAGCACATAGACCGTGGCGCGCGACAACAATGCGCCGTTGACCTCGAACGACGGGTTTTCGGTGGTCGCGCCGATGAACGTGAACAGGCCGCTCTCGACGTACGGCAGGAAGGCATCCTGCTGGCTCTTGTTGAACCGATGGACCTCGTCGACAAACAGGATGGTCGAGCGCCCCAGTGCACGCGCCTCCTCTGCCGCCTTCACCGCCTCGCGGATCTCCTTGACGCCGCCCAGCACCGCCGAGATGGCGATGAACCGGGCGTCGAAGCCGCGCGCCATCAGGCGCGCCAGCGTGGTCTTGCCCACGCCAGGCGGTCCCCACAGGATCATCGAATGCGGCTTGCCGGCGTCGAATGCCACGCGCAGCGGCATGCCCGGACCCAGCAGGTGCGCCTGGCCGATCACCTCGTCGAGCGTCGCGGGTCGCAGCACCTCCGCGAGCGGCGCGGCGGCCCGCGCGCCGCCGCCCGCAGGCGCGGCGCCGTCGTCGAACAGCGATGGTCCGGTCATCCCTGCCGCCCGACGCGCCGGGCCGTGCCACCCTCAGCGCGCATCGCCGCCGAGGATGTCGGCGCCCTTGGGCGGCACGAACCGGAAGGTCTCGGCCGGCAGCGCGGGATTGCGCTCCATCCGGCCGAACGTCAGGATCGACGTCTGTCCGAAGGTGTCCTTCAATTCCATGGCCGCCACCACCGCCACGCCGCCCTCGACGCGCAGTCCGATGCGCACCGACTCGAAGGTGGTATCGCGCGCCCGGGGCACTGCGCTCAGCCACTGCAGGCCGTCGCGCGCGCCATCGTCCTTGAGTTCGAACGCCTTCTCCAGATCGTCCTGCCCGGCCAGAATCGCCGCCGGGCTCTGGCCGAGGGCGCCGTCGAGCTTCCTGACCGTCACCTGATTGAGGTCGCGGTCGTGCATCCACAGGCGCTCGCCGTCGCCGACGATCGACTGCTCGTAAGGCTTCTCGTAGGACCAGCGGAACTTCCCCGGCCGCTGGAACTGGAACGATCCCGACGCGGGGCTCGACGCCTTGCCCGCGCGGTTGACGACGACCTGCGTGAACGTGGTCTTGCCCGAGCGCGTGGTGCGGACGAACTCGCGCAGTGCCTCGATCGCGGCAGCGGACGCGACGGCCGGCGTGGCCGCCAGCAGCAGCGCGCAGATCGCCCGTCGCGCGCGGCTCATTCCGCCCGCGCCGGCACAAGGATGTCGCGATTGCCGTTGGACTGCATCGGCGACACCAGACCGGCCTTTTCCATCGCCTCCAGCAGCCGGGCCGCGCGGTTGTAGCCGATGCGCAGATGCCGCTGCACCAGGGAGATCGACGCACGCTTGTTGCGCAGGACGATCTCGACGGCCTGGTCGTACAAGGGGTCGGACTCGGCATTGCCCCCCTCGCCGCCGCCGTCGACGCCCTCGTCGTCCAGCACGCCGCCCTCGAGCAGGCCGTCGATGTAGCTGGGCGGGCCGAGCTTCTTCAGGTAGGCAACGACATGGTGCACCTCGTCGTCGGCGACATAGGCGCCGTGCACGCGATGCGGCACGCCGCCGCCCGGCGGGAGGTAGAGCATGTCGCCCTGTCCGAGCAGCGATTCGGCACCCATCTGATCCAGGATGGTCCGTGAATCGACCTTCGAGGACACCTGGAAGGCGATGCGCGTCGGAATGTTGGCCTTGATCAGGCCCGTGATCACGTCCACGCTGGGGCGCTGGGTGGCGAGCACCAGATGGATGCCGGCGGCGCGCGCCTTCTGCGCTAGGCGGGCGATGAGCTCCTCGATCTTCTTGCCGGCGACCATCATCAGATCGGCCAGTTCGTCGATCACGAGCACGATGAACGGCAGGTGCTCGAGCGGCTCCGGCGCATCGGGGGTCAGCGAGAACGGGTTGGTCAGCGGCTTGCCCGCTTCGGCGGCCTCGGCGACCTTGTTGTTGAAGCCGGCGAGGTTGCGCACCCCGAGCGCGCTCATCAGCCTGTAGCGGCGCTCCATCTCCGCCACGCACCAGTTGAGCGCATTGGCCGCCTGCTTCATGTCGGTCACCACCGGCGCGAGCAGGTGCGGAATGTCCGCATAGACGCTCATCTCGAGCATCTTCGGATCGATCAGGATCAGGCGCACGTCGCGCGCCTCGGACTTGTAGACCAGCGACAGCAGCATGGCGTTGATCCCGACCGACTTGCCGGAACCGGTCGTGCCGGCCACCAGCAGGTGCGGCATGCGCTGCAGGTCGGCGACGACCGGCTTGCCGGCGATGTCCTTGCCGAGCGCGATGGTCAGCGCGGACACGCTGTCGTTGTAGACCTGCGAGCCCAGGATCTCCGACAGGCGCACGACCTGCCGCTTCGGGTTCGGCAGTTCGAGCCCCATCAGGCTCTTTCCCGGGATGGTCTCGACGACCCGGATCGAGACCAGCGACAAGGCGCGCGCGAGGTCCTTGGCCAGGCCCACCACCTGGCTTCCCTTGACCCCCACCGCCGGCTCGATCTCGTAGCGCGTGATCACCGGGCCCGGATAGGCCGCCTTGACCTCGACCTGGACCCCGAAGTCCTTGAGCTTCTTCTCGATCAGGCGCGAGGTGAACTCGACGGTCTCGGCACTCACGGTCTCGACCTCGGCCGGCGGGGCATCGAGCAGGTGCAGCGGCGGCAGCCCTGAGTCGGGCAGTTCCGAGAACAGCGGCACCTGCTTTTCCTTCTGCACGCGCGGCGATTGCGGAACGGCCACCACCTGCGGCTCGATGCGGATCGCCGGATGCTCCTCGAACAACTCGCGGCGCTCCTCGATGACGGCCTGCTCGCGGGTCTCGATCGCCGCCTCTCCGGCCGCGCGGTCGCGCCGCTCTTCGCGGCGCCGCTCGAAGGCCAGCCACGCGCCGTCGATCACGCCGCCGATCGCCTCCACCAGCCACAGCCACGACATGCCGGTGAACAGCGAGAAACCGACGGCCATGCCGATCAGGCAGGCCAGCGTGGCGCCGACGAAGCCGATGTGGGCGTCGAGCGCCCCACCCACGGCCAGGCCGGCCATGCCGCCCGGCGCAAGCGGCAGCGCGGCCTTGAGACTGTGCAGGCGCAGTGCCTCCAGCGCGCTGCTCGACACCAGCAGCATGGCGAAGCCGCCGCCCAGGGCGAGCAGCGAGCGCCGGTCGAGCACGGTGACCTCCGTCGCCGCGCCATCGGCCAGACGCCGGTATCCGGCGATCACGAGATAGGCAAACAGCGCCACCCACCACCAGGCAGACAGGCCGAACACGTAGAACAGGAGGTCGGCCAGCCAGGCGCCGACGCGCCCCCCCGCATTCGCGATCACACCGTCGGCCGCCGCGTGGGACCATCCGGGGTCGCCGCGGCGGTAGGTCGCCAGGACGATGACGAGGAACGCCGCGACCCCGACGAAGGCGATCCAGCGCGCCTCGCGCAACAGGCGAGCCGCGCGGGACGCGCCGATCGTCGCCGCCTCGGCAGCCGGGTGCGCACTCATGGCGCGATTATAGCGACGGCCCGCCTGCCGACCGCCGCCTGCAGGCGCGTGACGCCCTCAGTTAGCGATGCACTGGGCGTTGGCGTTGCGCACGCCGCCGCCCGAGATGTTCTGGAAGAACGTCGCCGGCGGCTGGTAGATCGGCAGTCCGGGATCGCCGGGAAGCGTCGACGGCCGCGCGCTGAAATTCGCCGCCGCGCCGAATTGTCCGGCACGGAAGTTGGACGTGCCGCCACCGTTGGACACGATGATTTCGCCATCGGATACCCCGACATAGACTGCCGGCGGCAACGCGCCGTCCGGCGCGTCGGGCTGGGCCTGGGCGAAGCGCTCGCCGAACAGCGCGAACGGATCGCGCGGCACCATTGCGGACGCGCGTTCGCGCGCCACCCAGGCCTGAAAGCGCGGCTCGCTGCCGGTGGCATCGGCGGTGTCGTCGGCATCGGTACGCGTGCCGTCGTCACGCGCCGCCAGGTCGAGTCCGGCCGGCAATGCGCTCACCCGCACCGCGCCGCGCCGCGCGCACACGCTGGTCACGCAATCGTCGACGGTGAAGGTCGTGCCGCGGATGCCGATGGTCGCCGTCACCGTGTTCATCCGCAGCGCGTCCTGGTTGCCGCGCTTGCTGATCAGGCCGGTGATCATGCGCAGCCCCCCCTTGACCAGGGCGAAGGCCGCGTTGTCGCGCGCCGGCTCGGCCTGGTTGAATGCATAGTCGTCGATCTTCAGGCGCGTGTTCGGCTTCAGCGTGACCACCGCGCCGTCGGTGAACCGGACCTGGGCATAGCTGTCGCGCTCGGTGTTGAGGGTATCGCCGCTGCTGACCGTGGAATTGCGCGACAGGACCCGCACCGAACCATCGGGCTTCTGGACCGAGATGGTGCCTGCGAGCTGCTGCAC
>JAEUOS010000011.1 GCA_016790695.1 Burkholderiales bacterium | reverse complement strand
GACGCTCAGGTTGCGCAGCGGCTTGGCCACTTCCCGGATCACCGTCGCGAACGCCTCGACCGCCGGCGTCGTCGTGCGCCCCTTGAGCCGCGACATCCCGATCGGTATCGTCGCGTCGAGTTCGATCGGCAGGACGCGAATGCCCGGCAGCATCGCGTGATGCAGCGCGGATCCGTGCAGGGCGGTCACATAGGCGCCGGTGCGCACCAGCTGATAGCGCATCAGCACGGACATGATCGTGACCGCGCTTTGCGGCAGGCGAACGCCCAGTCGGCGCAGCGCATCGCCCACCTGCCGGTGGGTTTGCGTCTCCGGCGGCGGCAGCAGCCAGCGCAGATCCGCAAGCTGCGCCGCGGAGACCCTGGCCCGCGCCGCGATCGGATGGCGATGCCCCGCCACCACGAACATCCGGTCGTCGAACAGGTGCTCGAAGGCAACCTCCGCGTCGGCCCGGACGCCGGGTTCGCGCCCGATCGCGAGGTCCAGGACGCGCGCGCGGATCGCCGCCGCCAGGCGCTCCGCCTCCATTTCCTCGACCACGTGCCGCACGCCCGGCCGCTGCGCGGCCACGCGCGCAATCGCATGCGCGAGCAGTCCGCCGCACATGGCCGGGGTGCCGCCAATGCGAACTTCGCCGGCGGTCGCGTCCGACAGCGCATTGATCTCCTCGATGCCTTGCCGCATCTCGGCGAACATCGCGCGCGCGCGATCGATCAGGATGCGTCCCTGCGGCGTCTCCTCGACGCCGCGATTGGTCCGATCGAACAGGCGCACGCCGACGGCTCCCTCGAGGTCCGCGATCGCGCGCGAGACCGCCGGCTGGGTCAGGCCGACTTCCTCGGCTGCCCTGAGGATGCTTCCGGCCTGCGCCACCGCCACCATGAGGCGCAGTTCGCGCAGGGTCATGCGCCGCAAGACCGCGTCCACCGGGAGGCCCCGTCTAGCGGCTGCCATTACCGATTCCGCATAACCCTACGCATTTATCTGATAGCCGATGCATACCAGCGATGATATCGTGCCGTCACCCCATGCAACCGGAGGAAGCGAGAAATGAATGCCCGGACCATCATCATGGCTTGCGCAATGGCACTGATGTCGACGACCGCGCCGGCGCAACGCGTCGGCATCACCCCCGAATCCCTGTTCACGTTCGATGATCCGAGCATGCCGGGGAAGGAGTTCCGCGTCCTGCGCACGACGTACGCGCCCGGCGGCCAGAACGGCAAGCACTATCACGTCTCGCACGTGGTGTTCTACATCTTGGAGGGATCGGGCATCTGGCAGGAAGAGGGAAAGGCGCCCGTGACCCTCCGGCCCGGCGACTCGCTGCACGTACGCCCCGGCACCGTGCACGCGCACCGCAACGCCAGCAATGCGGACAAGCTGGTGTTCCTGGAGTTCGTGATCGTGGAGAAGGGACAGCGCAGCACGGTACAGACGCCCTGAGCGTGCCCTGGGCGTGCCCTGGGCGTGCCCTGGGCGTGCCCTGGGCGTGCCCTGACGCACTTGGTGCTAAAAAGGGGGGCCCGGGCCGACACGCGCCCGGTGACATTGCGACAGGGAGAATGCAAGTGAGCAGGATCGGATTCATCGGCCTCGGCCGCATGGGCAGGCCCATGGCGATCAACCTCGTGCGGAAGGGCTTCGACCTCACGGTGCTGGACATCCAGCCCGCCGCCACGGCCGCGGTCGTCGCGGCCGGCGCCACGGCCGGCGCGAGCGTCGCCGCGGTCGCGCAGGCGAGCGACATCGTCGTCACGATGCTGCCCTCGTCGGTCGAGGTCGAGGCGGTGTGCCTGGGCGCGGACGGCGTGTTCGCCAATGCGCCGCGCGGCGCGCTGCTGATGGACATGAGCACCATCGATCCGCTGGCGACCGACCGCCTCGCCGCCGCCGCGGTCGCGCACGGCATGACGATGGTCGACGCGCCGGTCGGGCGCCTGGCCGAGCACGCCGACCGCGGCGAGTCGCTGTTCATGGTCGGCGCGAGCGACGCCGACTTCGCGCGCGTCAAGCCGCTGATGGAGGCGATGGGCAACGCCATCTACCACTGCGGGCCGGTCGGCAGCGGCGGACGCACCAAGCTCGTCAACAACTTCGTCGCCATCACGCTGACGCAGGTCAACGCCGAGGCGCTCGCGCTGTCGCAGCGCTTCGGCCTGGACCTGGTCCGGACCATGCAGGTGCTGCTCGGCACCTCGGCCGCCAACGGCCAGCTGCGGATGAACCTGCCCAGCAAGGTGCTCGCCGGCGACACCACTCCCGGCTTCACCATCGACCTCGCGCACAAGGACCTGTCGCTCGTCGTCGGCGCCGCGCACGCGGCCAGGGTGCCGATGCCGGTGGCGGCGGCGGTGCACGAGGCATTTTCGCTCGCGCGCGCCGCCGGGCACGGGGCGATCGACTTCTCCGGCATGACCGACGTGCTGTGCGAATTCGCGAAGATCGACAAGCCGCGGCTGCCCAAGGGATGGACGCCGGGTTGAACGAGGCCGCGCCGAGCCTCTGCGCGCGCGCGGCCGCCGCGCCTGCCGGGGCCGTGCCATCGCGGCCGGGGTTAACCCTCAGGGAACCGGCCCCGCGCAATCGAGTCTGACGGGACGTCCGATCCGCGCATGCGGCGGTCGCCGGCCGCTGTCGCCCTGATTGCGCTCCGTGTCGACGCGCGCCGGGTTTCGTCGGCGTTCGTCGACTTCCATTGACTCGCGTCGACGTTGGCCGTTCCCGATCCATCCCGATAGAGAAAGTCTTCCATGCTCCACAGGTCATCGCGCGCCACGCGCGCCGTCGGCGCGCTTGGCGCCCTCGCATGTGCGCTGGCACCGCTGGCGTCGGCGCACGCCCAGGCCGGCACGCCCACACGCGTCGAGTTCGAGGCCGGCATCGCCTGGCAGGACCGCAACGACGTCCAGATCCCCAACGACGCCACCGGCACGCGCTTCGCACTCGACCGCGTCACCGGCAGCGGCCCGTTCTTCGCGCCGCGCGTGCAGTTCTCCACCGGCCTCGCGCCGCGGCACGAACTGCGCCTGGTGGCCGCGCCGCTGGGCATCAAGGAATCGGGCAGCCTCGACCAGGCGGTGAACTTCAACGGCCAGCGCTTCGCGGCCGGCGCGGTGCAGGCCCGGTACCGCTTCGACTCCTATCGCGCGACCTGGCGCTATACCTTCGCCGAGGACCGCGACTGGACCTGGAAGGCCGGCCTCACCGGCAAGATCCGCAGCGCCGAGATCACCCTCACGCAGGGCGGCATCACCACGACCCGGGACGACACCGGCTTCGTGCCGCTCCTGCACCTGTACGGCGAGCGGCGCCTGGACCAGCGCTCGCGCCTCACCTTCGAAGGCGACGGCCTGGCCGGCGGCCGCGGCCGCGCGTTCGACCTCACGCTGCGCTATGTGCGCGACCTCGGCCCGCGCACCTCCGGCTTCGCCGGCGTGCGCCTGCTCGACGGCGGCGCGGACAGCAGCGGCACGTACAACTTCGCGCGCTTCCACTACGTCACCTTCGGGCTGCAGTACCGGTTGTGACCGCCGCAGCGCGCCCCGCAGTCGCGGCGGCGCGCGTTGCGCGGGTCGGACGGTTGCGGTAGATTCCCCGGCACTGTCGAGGAGACCCCATGTCCGCCACCGCATTCGCCGCATCCCCGTTTCCCGTTCGCGCCGACCTGGCCGACGCGCATGACGCCGCCTGGCGCGCGCTCGCCGCGCCCGGCACCTGGCTCGACGGCGCGCAGCGCCTCGCGGTCGCGGCCGAGATCCGCCACGCGCGCGGTTGCGCGCACTGCGCGCGCATCAAGGCTGCGCTGTCGCCGAATGCGGTCCGCGGCGCGCACGACGCCACCGGGCAGACCGGTGCGGCCGAGGTCGAGCTGATCCATCGGCTGGTCAACGATCCCGGACGCCTGTCGGAGGCGTGGTCGCAGTCGGTGCTCGCGCTCGGGCTCTCGGAGGGCGCCTATGTCGAGATCGTCGGCATCGTCGCGATGGTGATGATGATGGACACCTGCACCCGCGCGCTCGGCCTGCCGGACCGCGCGCTGCCGGCGCCGGCACCGGGCGAGCCCACCCGCTATCGCCCGCCGGGCGCGCGCAAGGCGGCGGCCTGGCTGCCGATCGTCGAGCCGCCGGACACGGTCGAGGCCGACGGCCCGATGTATCCGAGCCCGAAGGCCGGCTACATCTACCGCGGCCTGTCGTCGGTGCCGCAGTCGATGCGCGACTACTGGGCGCTCGCCAACTGCCACTACCTGCCGGGCCAGGTGATCTACCGCTTCGATGCGACGGTGCGCGCGATCACGCGGCCGCAGACCGAGCTGCTCGCCGCGCGCGTGTCGGCGCTGCACCAGTGCCTCTACTGAACGGCGGCACACGCCTACATGCTCCGTGAGAGCATGCACGTGCAGGGGAAGGAGGTCGCGCTCGCCGGCGTGACCGGCGGCTTCGAGGACGGCGTCGACGTGCCGCACGCGGCGGCGCTCCTCGCCTTCGCCGAGGCGGTCGTCGCGCGCGACGACGCGCGCATCGCGAACGCGCGCGCGGCGCTGCTGCCCGCGCTGGGCGCGGCGGGCCTGGTCGACGCGGCCGCGACCGTGGCCGCGTTCCACGGCTTCGTGCGCATCGCCGATGCGATCGGCATCCCGCACTTCACCACGCCCGCCGGCGGCGAGCTCGACGACCTGCGCGCGGAGGCCGGCATCGACCGCTTCTATCGCGCGCAGGCGCCGGCCTAGGCCGGGCCGCGCGAGGGCTCAGGCCTCGCCGACCTGGAACGGCGAGCGGTCCTGCAGCGCGATCATCTGCCAGAGCATGCGCTCGGCCAGGGCGCGGCGCGTCCCGAGGTGGCCGGGGTCGGCCCACAGGTTGACGATTTCGCCGGGGTCGTTCTCGAGGTCGTAGAGCTCGCCGAACGGCTGGCCCTCCCACACGGACAGGCGCCAGCGGCCGTCGGTCATGGTGCGGATGCGCACCTGCCGGGTCATGCCCAGGTAGGGCCGCGAGGTCTGCTGCTCGACGATCATGCAGTCGTGGGCCGACCGGCCGGCGCCGGCCGCGAGTTCGCCCACGGCCTGCCCCTGCATGCCGTTGGCCGGCGCGACTCCCGCACGCTCGAGGATGCTCTTCGCGATGTCGATCGAGCCGGCCAGTTCCGCGCAGCGCGTGCCGCGCGCGTCCGCGTGCGGGTCGGCCCAGAGGAAGGGCACGCGGATCAGCCCCTGGTAGTGCAGCGGGCCCTTCTGCATGATGCCGTGGTCGCCCATCCAGTCGCCGTGGTCGCTGGTGAAGATCACGACCGTGTCCTCTGCCAGCCCGAGGGCGTCGAGGCGCGCGAGCACGCGCCCGACCGCGTCGTCGATGCAGGCGATCATGCCGTAGGTGACGGCGATGATCTGGCGCGCCTCGGCGGCGTCGACCGCGTAGGGCGCGACCCAGCGGCGGTCGGCGGTGCCGGCGGCGAATTCCTCGTGCAGGCGGCGCAGCATCGGCGTCTGGTCGTGCGGCGCGTGATGGAACGACGCCGGCAGTTCGATCGACGCCGGGTCGACCATGTGGAAGTAGCGCCCCGGCGGGGTGAACGGATGGTGCGGGTCGGGGAACGAGCACTGCGCGAAGAACGGCGCGCGCGCCGGGTCGGCGGCACGCTCCTCGAGGAACGCGATGGTCTCGTCGGCCACGTAGGCCGACGGATAGAGCTCCTCGGGAATGCGGCTCCAGCGCACCTGCGGCGCGTCGTAGCCGGGCGCGGGCCGCGGATCGACCGCACTGCGCAGGGCGTCGGATCCCGGCAGCCGCGCCTCGAGCCAGCGCATGTAGTGGCCGCGCACGTCGTCGCCGTGCCAGGTGCAGAGGCGGAAGCGCTCGAAGCCGTAGAAGTCGCCCTCGGCCTCGTCCGCGCGCGGGTCGCGGTGCTCGGCGTTGAGCTCGCGGTCGTAGGCCGGCCCGACGCGCAGCCCGCGCACCGCCTCGCGCCGGTCGGCCGGCGGCGCCGTCAGGTGCTCGGGGAAGGTCAGCGCGAAGCGCGGCGGCTCGCCGGTGAAATTCTGGAAATGCGCCTTGCCGAACAGGCCCGTGCGGTAGCCCGCATGGCGCAGCAGGTGGGTGAAGCAGGTCGCGTCGAGCGCGAGCGGGATGCCGTTCTGGCGCGTGCCGTGCAGCGTCGGCATGCGGCCGGTCATGATGGTGTTGCGGTTGGGCTGGCACACCGGCGCGGCGACGTAGAACCGGTCGAAGCGGCAGCCGCGCGCGGCGATGCCGTCGATGTGCGGCGTGCGCACGACCGGATTGCCGTAGCAGCCCAGATGGTCGGCGCGCTGCTGGTCGGTGATGATGAACAGGAAGTTGGGACGCTTGCCCGGCATCGCGCGGCTCCTTGGCGGGCGCGCCCGCCGCGCCCCGGCCCCACTATGCCAGAGCCGCGCGCCGCGTTCCCGCGCCGCTGTGGCACACTCGGCGTTGTCCCGGCGGCCGCGCGGCCGCCCCGCGCGGGAAACCCAGGAGGTCCTCCGATGATCCGCTCGTCCGCCGTCGTCGTCCTCGCAGCGCTGGCCACGGGCCCGGTGTCGGCGCAGGACTCCTACCCTGCCCGCCCGATCAACATCGTCGTCCCCTTCACCGCCGGCGCGCAGCCGGACATCCTGGCGCGCGCCTTCGCGGACGGCCTGGCACGGCTGGCGGGCCAGGCGACGGTGGTGATCAACCGCGACGGCGCGTCCGGCACCATCGCGGTGGAGTCGGTCGCGCGCGCCGCCGCCGACGGCTACACCCTCGGATTCGGCCCGGCCGGCCAGTTCACGCTGCAGCCGCACATCCGTCGCGACCTCGGCTACCGCTTCGACAGCTTCGAGTTCCTGTGCCAGACCAACGCCAGCGGCATGGTCATCGCGGTCGGCCCCAACTCGCCGCACACGACCCTCGCCCAGCTGATCGAGGCCGCGCGCAAGGCGCCGGGCCGGCTCAACTTCGGCTCGGCCGGGCACGCCACGGTCCCGCACCTGATCGCCGAGAGCATCGCCGTCGCCGCCGGCGTGCAGTTCACCCACGTCCCGTTCAAGAACATCGGCGACATGTACGTGCAGGCCGTCAACGGCACGCTCGACTTCATCTCCTCGACCCCGACCGCGCTCGGCAGCGCGCGCGGCATGCGCGGCCTGGCGGTGACGCACGAGTCGCGCCTGGCCGGGCACCCGGACGTGCCGACGCTGCGCGAACTGGGCTTCGCGCAGGTGAGTTCGCCCGGGCTCTCGGCGCTCGGCGTCTATGCGCCGCGCGGCATCCCGGCAGCCGCCGTCGCGTTCCTGCGCGGAGCCTGCCCCAAGGCCCTCGACACGCCGGCGGCACGCGCGGCGGCCGAGAAGACGCAGACCCCGATCACCTACCAGGACGGTCCCGCGTACGCGGCCAGCCTCGCGCGCGACGTCGGCCGCCTGGGCGAGCTGCTCGCCACGGTCGGCCTGAAGGCGCCGTAGGCACGCGCCGCGCATGGATCACCCGCATCACGCGTATCGCGCGCTGGCGCACGCGACGCCGGTCGCCTGGCCGCGCGGCGCCCGGCTCGCGTTCTGGGTGCTGCTGCACGTCGAGCACTGGGAACTGCTGCCGCCGGCGGACGCGCATCGCGACCCGCGCTTCCTCGGCGACTACGGCAGCTTCAGTCCCGACTTCGGCACCTGGGGCCAGCGCGAGTACGGCAACCGCGTCGGCGTGTTCCGGGTGCTCGACGCGCTCGACCGCCACGGCATCCGCGCCACCGTCGCGCTCGGCAGCGCCGCCGCGGCGCGCTGCCCGCAGGTGGTGCGCGAATGCCGCGCGCGCGGCTACGAATTCATCGGCCACGGCAGCCATGCGAACCGCATGCTGACCGGCCGCATGGACGAGGACCAGGAGCGCGCATTCATCGGCGCCGCGCTCGACGCGGTGCAGGACGCCGCCGGCCTGCGGCCGCGCGGCTGGCACGGCCAGGACTTCGGCGAATCGGCGCGCACGCCGCGCCTGTTGGCCGAGGCCGGCCTCGACTACGTCGCCGACTGGCCCAACGACGACGCGCCCTACCCGATGCGGCACGGCCGGCCCCTGATCTCGCTGCCGCTGCAGCCGGAGTGGGACGACGTGCAGGCGATGTGGCTGCGCCGCCTGCCGATGGAACGCTACGCGCAGCTGGTCGCGAGCGCCTGCACGACCCTGCGCGGCGAGGGCGGGCGCGTGTTCTGCCTGTCGCTGCATCCCTGGATGATCGGCCAGGCGCATCGCATCGGCCAGCTGCGCCTCGCGCTCGAGCACATCTGCGGCCTGCCGGACGTCTGGCAGGCCACCGCCGGAGAGATCGTCGATGCCTACCGCGACGCCTGACTACCTGCAGCGCCTCGCCGCCTTCGCGGCCGGCCTGCGCTTCGAGGACCTGCCGGCCGCGACCGTCGCGCAGGCCCGGTTCGTCATCGCCGACACCGTCGCGGCGATCGCCGCCGGCGCCGGCGAGCCCGAAGTCGACGCGCTCGCCGGCGCGCTCGCCGCCGCCGGCCCGTGCCGCGTCATCGGCACCGCGCGCCGCGCCGAGGCCGCGACCGCGGCGTTCCTCAACGGCGTCGCCGGCACCTGGCTCGAGATCGACGAGGGCAACCGCTTCAGCCGCGGCCACCCCGCCGTGCACGCGCTGCCGGCCGCGCTCGCGGTGGCCGAGGCGCGCCATCTGCCGGGGCGCGACCTGCTCGTCGCGACCGTGCTCGGCTACGAGATCGGCGCGCGCATCGGCATCGCCGCGAGCCTGCGCCCGGCGATGCATCCGCACGGCACCTGGGGCACGGTCGGCGCCGCCGTCGCGGTGGCGCGCCTCGCGGGCGTCGACGCGGCGCAGATGGCCGAGGTGATCAACATCGCCTCCTCGCTCACGCTGGCGTCGAGCAAGCGCACCATGCTCGAGGGCGGCACCGTGCGCAATGCGTATGCCGGGGTGGCCAACCAGATGGGCATCCTCGCGGTCGACCTCGCCGGCTGCGGCTTCTGCGGCGAGTTCGACGGCCTCGGCAGCGTGTTCGGCAGCGTCGTCTCCGAGGACTTCGACCGCGCGCGCCTGGTCGAGGGCCTCGGCGAGCGCTGGCAGATCGACCAGAACTACTTCAAGCGCCACGCGTGCTGCCGCTACAACCACGGCACCCTCGACGCGCTCGACACCCTGCTCGCGCGCGTGCCCCTGCGCGCCGACGAGATCGCGCGCGTCGACGTCCTCAGCTACCGCTATGCGGCCGAGCTCGACGACCAGGCGCCGCGCAACGTGCTCGCGGCCAAGTTCTCGGTGCCCTTCGCGGTCGCGACGCGCATCGTCACCGGCGCGTCGGGCCTGGCGAGCTTCACCTGGGAGCGCGTGCGCGACGACGCGGTGCGCGCGCTGGCCGCGCGCGTGTTCGTCGCCGAGGACCCGGCGCTGACCGCGATGCTGCCGCGCCTGCGGCCGGCGCGCGTGCGCATCACGCGCACCGACGGCAGCGTGCTCGACGCGGCTGCCGACGCCAACCGCGGCGACGACCAGGATCCCTACGGCCGCGCCGAGCTCGACGAGAAGTTCCTCGAGCTCGCCGGCCGCACCCTGTCCGCCCCGGCGGCACGCGCGCTGCACCAGCGCCTGCACCGCCTCGACGACGTCGCCGACGTCGCCGCGCTATTTGCCTGAGGCGGCCGCGGCGGCGAGCATCGCGGCGAACAGCTCGGGCTTCGGCACCAGCGGCTGCGGATAGGCGCGGCGGCTGTGGGTCAGCCCCAGGCCGAGCGCCAGCTCGGCCAGCTTGTAGGTGAGCGGCCCGGGGTTGATCACCGGCACCGGCAGGCGCGCCGCCAGGTGGGCGTGGGCCTGGTGCATGGTGGTCGAGCCCAGCAGCAGCACGTCGGCGCCGTCGTCCTCGATCGCGCGGCGGCCGGCCTCCTCGAGCAGCGGGAAGATGTCATCCTCCTTGCCCGACAGGAGCGCGCGGTTGTCGGGCGCGACGTCGAGCGCGCGGATCGAGGCGCACTTGTGGGCGATGCCCAGCTCGCCCAGCGGCTTGGTGTAGAGGTGCTTCCAGCGGCTCCACATGGTGAGGATCGAGAAGCGCTCGCCCAGCATCAGCGCGGTCAGCATCGAGGCGCGCCCGGGCGCGATCACCGGGATGTCGAGCATCGAGCGCAGGCCCGCCAGGCCGGAGTCGCTCATGGTGTCGATGCACACCGCCGCGTAGCCCTCGGCCTGCGCCGCCAGGCCGGCCTCGAGGATGCCGACGTCGGCGAGGATCATGTCGGCGGCGCTGACGTAGTTCGACGGCGCCGCGCGCACCGGCCGGAAATCGAACCGGAGGTCGGGACCGAGGCGCACCGCCTGCATCTGCGCGCGCCGCAGCGCCAGCTGCTCCTCGGCCATCGGGAACGGGACGATCACGAGCACCTTATGCATGGCCGGCGATCTCCTCGAGCACCTCGTCGGTCGAGCGCACGCGCCCGAACAGGCGCCGGAAGTTGACCATGGTCGCCTCGTGCAGCGCCGGCTGGGTGGTGGCGCAGGCGTCCTCGATCAGGGTCACCGCATAGCCGCGGTCGGCCGCCTCGCGCGCGGTGGAGTCGACGCACATGTTGGTCGACACCCCGAGCAGGTAGAGCTGGTCGCAGCCCCAGGCGCGCAGCACGCTGTCGATGCCGCTGGTGGCGAAGGCGCCGTTGGAGGTCTTGTTGACCACCGCCTCGCCGCGCTCGGGCTTCAGCGCGTCGATGATCTCGTGCTCGCGGCTGCCGGCGAAGTTCTGCAGCTCGAGGAACAGCTTGCGCATGTGCGCGGGCGCGTCGCTGCAGTCGGGCAGCTGCGCCCCGACCGTGACGTAGAGCACGCGCAGGCGGGCGCGGCGCCACGCCGCGAGCAGGCGCAGCGCGTTCGGCACCACGAGGCGCTCGATGCGCGCGAACCGGTACTCGGCGACCGTCGAGCCCTGCGCGGCGAGGCGCCGGCCGAGCGCGCCGTCGCGCGCGCCGGTCGCGTACTGCATGTCGACGACGACCAGCGCCGCGCGCGCCGGATCGGGCGCGCGCTCGACGGTGAATGCGCGGATGTAGTCGGTCTTCTCCAGATCGATGGTCATGGGGCGATCCTCCAGTCGTGAGGCGCGATCCTGCGCGCGGGTGCCGCAAGGGCCGGGACGGCGCCTGCCGCGCGCGGACGCGGGAACGCGCTCATCCGACGTCCTCGACGGCGAGCGGGAACAGCGGCGCCAGCGCGTCGACCTCGGCCACGTGGTAGACGGTGAAGCGATACGCGGTGCCGGCGGACACCTCGGCCGGCGTGAACGGGAAGGCGAGGTTGCCGCCGGTCGACAGGCGCCCGGGGAAGCCCAGGTGCAGCAGGTGCTGGCGCAGCACGCCCAGCACCGCCAGGCCGCGCGCCGCGGTCGGGGCGATGCACTCGAGCAGCAGGAACGCCTCGCGCTCGCCGTAGATGCGCGGATGCAGGGTGAAGTCGCCCGCGCCGACCAGCTCGCGCGTGGTCGCCTCGACCGTCGCGAGCAGGTCCGGCAGGCGCGCGATCACCGCCGGATCGGCCGACGAGCACAGCAGCACGCTGCGCTCGCCGCACGGGCCCGCGCCCTCCAGCTTGACGGTCGGCCGCGCGCGCGGCCGCCAGGCGGCGCCGTCGACCCGCGTGCGCCGCGCGTCGACGGCGGTGTAGCGCGCGCCGCGCAGGTCCAGCGTGCCCTCGGGCTCCTCCACCGTGTACGGGTCCTCCTGCTCGTAGAGCGCGTGCGCGGCCACCGACAGCGGTGTCGCCGCGCGATCCGGATGCATGCTC
Source organism: Burkholderiales bacterium (assembly GCA_016790695.1). Taxonomy (GTDB): domain Bacteria; phylum Pseudomonadota; class Gammaproteobacteria; order Burkholderiales; family JAEUOS01; genus JAEUOS01. Next base: position 20,051 of record JAEUOS010000011.1, on the reverse strand, counting down.
TCGAGCACGAAGCCGTCGGCGTCGAGGGTCGCGAGCATGGCGTCGCGGCCGCCGGGCTCGCAGCACAGCGAGGTGCACTCGACGATCTTGGCCATGTGCATCGCCAGCGCCGTCGGGTAGCCGCGCAGCACCGGCAGCGCGGCGAAGATCGCGGTGTCGCAGGCGCGCCCGGCGACGACGACCTCGGCGCCGGCGTCGAGCGCGCGGATGAAGGCCTCGGTGCCCATCTGCCCGACCAGATGCGTGGTGCCGGCCAGGTCCGCCGCGCGCATCGCGCCCAGCGGCCGCGCGCCCGGCACGATGTCCCGGGGCATGTCGGCGGCGATCGACGCGAGCCGGAAACGGAGGCCGTGCGCGCGCGCGATCGCGCGCACCATGTCGAGCGTGGCGTCGAGGTGCGGGCGGGCGCCCGCGGTGCCGGCCGAGCCGATCAGCAGCGGCACGCCGAGGCGCCGCGCGGCCAGCAGCACGAGCTCGAGGTCGCGCCGCGCCATCTCGGGCGCCGCGGCCATGCGCCCGCTGCCGAGGTAGGCGGGGCCCGGGTCGATCGACCCCATGTCGGCGCCGATCAGGTCGGGCGCGCGCGCGACCCCGGCGGCGAATGCCGCCGCCGGAATCCCGAAGCCGAGCTGCCCCGAGGCCGACAGCACGCGCAGGCCCGGCGTCACACCGGCACCTCGAGCAGGAGCGCGTGCTGCTGCGCGCCGTAGACGTCGCGGTCGCCGGGATCGCCGGCGACGATCGCGCGCGCCATCACGATCTTGATCGCGTTGCCCGGCGGGTAGGCGATCACCCGTGCCGGCGCGCCGTAGAGCGCGGAGACCGCCGCGGGCGTGAGGACCGCGCCCGCGCGCGCGGCCTGCGCGGGCGTGTCGAACAGCAGGTCGATCGTCAGGAGCGTCGGTCCCGCGTTCTTGCTGCGCACCACCCGCGCGAGGTCGGCGAGCCGGGTCATCGCGGATGCGCCGCCATCCAGTGGTCGGCGATCTCGGCGCCGGTGGCCCACCAGACGCCGTCGCGGCCCTTCAGGTACGCGAGCAGGCGGTCGAGGTGGCCGATGCGGTGCGGCGCGCCCATCACGTACGGGTGCAGGCCGATCGCCATGACCAGCCCGCCCCAGCGCCCCGCGTTCTCGTGGAGCTCGTCGAACATCGCGCGCCCCATGCGCTCGAAGTCCTCGCCTTCGAGCGGCCGCCGGTGCATCACCGAGTCGTTGAGCTCGAAGCCGTACGGCACGCTGACGAGGCGTCCGCTGCGCACCGCGATCTCGCACGGCTGGTCGTCGTGGAAGAAGTCGCACAGGTAGCGGATGCCGGCCGCGGCGACCAGGTCGGCGGTGTTGAGCGTGTACGAGGCCGCCGGCGAGAACCAGCCCGCGAGGTCGCGCCCGGTGTGGCGCCGGTGGATCGCCTGGCAGGCGGCGATCGCCGCGCGTTCCTCGTCCTCGCTGTAGTTCCAGTGGTAGCGCGTGTTGTACAGGCCATGGCTCATGTACTCCCAGCCGCGCGCGGCCATCGCGGCGGCGATCTCGGGATACATGTCGAGCACCGCCATCGACAGCGACGCCGTGCACCGGATCCGGTGGCGGTCGAGCACCTCGAGCATGCGCCACAGGCCGACGCGGTTGCCGTAGTCGCGGATGCCGTAGTTGAGCACGTCGGGGTGCGGCTGGCGCGGCCACGGGTCGCGCACGCGCACCTGCGCCGGCTGGTACTCGTAGTGCTCGACGTTCGGCACCACCCAGATCGCGACACGCGCTCCGCCCGGCCATGCGAAGCGCGGCCGCGCGACGATCGGCGAATACGGCAGGCGCAGGTCGGCGTCCATGCGCGGGCTAGCGGGCGGTGAAGCCGCCGTCGACGCACACCACCTGGCCGGTGATGAACGAGGCGCGCGCCGAGAGCAGGAAGCTGACCGCCTCCGCGACCTCGGGGGCCTCGCCCAGGCGCCGCATCGGAATCGCGTCGATCAGCGCCGCGTGCCGCGCGGCGTCGGCGCGCGCCTGCGCGGTCATCGGCGTGACGATCGGCCCCGGCCCGATCGCGTTGATGCGCACGCCGCGCGTGGCCAGCTCGAGCGCGAGCGAGCGCACCATGCCGTTGAGCCCGGCCTTCGAGGCCGCGTAGGCCGCGCCGCGCGGATGCCCGACCAGGCCGATCTGGCTCGAGATCACGACCAGCGCGCCCGCGGTGCCGGCGGCGAGCATGTGCGTCGCGGCGGCGCGGCACAGCACGAAGGTCGCGGTGAGGTTGACCTCGAGGGTCGCGAGCCACTCGTCGTCGCTGGTCTCGAGGCCCGGCTTCTGCACGTAGATGCCGGCGCAGCAGGCGACGCCGTCGAGCCCGCCCATCCGTTCGGCCGCGCGCGCGGCGAGCGCGGCGGCCGCCGCCCGGTCGCGCAGGTCGCAGACGAGCACGTGCGCGGCCGGCACGGCCGCGGCCAGCGCGGCGCGCTGCGCGTCGTCCTGCAGGACCGCGGTCACGGCCGCGCCCTCGCGCGCGAGCACCTGCGCGCACGCGAGCCCGATGCCGCTGCCCGCGCCGGTGACGAGCACGCGCCGGCCGGCGAGCTCCATCGCGCGCCCCTACAGCCCGAGATAGCGCGCGCGCAAGTCCGGGTTGGCGGCCAGGTCGGCCGCCTTGCCGGACATGGCGACCGCGCCATGCTCGATGATGTAGCCGCGGTGCGCCGCCTCCAGCGACTGCACCGCGTTCTGCTCGATCAGCAGGATCGACAGGCCCTGGCCGTTGAGCTCGCGGATCAGCGCGAACATCTCGTCGACCAGCATCGGCGACAGCCCCAGAGAGGGCTCGTCGAGGATCAGCAGCCGCGGCTCCGACATCATGCCGCGGCCGATCGCGAGCATCTGCTGCTCGCCGCCGGAGAGCGTCGCGGCCATCTGCCCGAAGCGCTCCTTCAGGCGCGGGAAGGTCGCGGTGACGCGCTCGAGGTTGCGGGCGCGGTTGGCCCTGCCGCGGCGGTAGCTGCCGAGCAGGAGGTTCTCGCGCACCGACAGGTTGGGGAACACGCGGCGCCCCTCGGGCACCTGCACCAGCCCCATCTCGACGATGCGCACCGGATCGGCGCCGGTGATGTCGGCGCCGCAGAAGCGCACGGTGCCGCCGAACGGCCTGTAGAGTCCCGACAGGTTGTTGTTGAGCGTGGACTTGCCGACGCCGTTGCTGCCGAGGACGGCGACGATCTCGCCCTCGGCCACGTCGATGTCGACGCCGTCGAGGACCCGGATCTCGCCGTAGCCGGCCGCCAGTCCGCGCACCTCAAGCATGGGCGGCTCCGGCCAGGCGCTGCGCGGCGCCGTGCCCGAGATAGGCCTCGATCACCACCGGGTCGGCGGCGAGCACGCGCGGCGCGCCCTCGGCGATGATCTTCCCGTAGGACAGCACGTGGACGTTCTCCGCCAGGCTCATCACCGCGCGCATCACGTGCTCGATCAGGAACACGGTGACGCCGGCGTCGCGGATGCCGCGGATCACCGGGATGATCTCGTCGATCTCCGACGGGTTCAGGCCCGCCATCACCTCGTCGAGCAGCAGCAGCTTCGGCCGGGTCGCCAGCGCGCGTGCGAGCTCGAGGCGCTTGCGCCCGGCCACGGTGAGGCCGGCGGCGGTGCGGTCGAGCAGCGCGGCCATGCCGACCTGGCGCGCCACCGCCTCGGCGCGCGCGGCGGCCTCGTCGCGGTCCGGCGTGTGCAGATAGGCGCCGACCATGATGTTCTCGCGCACCGACAGCTGCGCGAACGGCTGGGTGATCTGGAACGTGCGCACCATGCCCTGCGCGCAGATGCGGTGCGGCGCGCGCCCCGTGATGTCGACCCCGGCAAAGCGCACCCGGCCCTCGTCGGGCAGCGCGAACCCGGTGATCGCGGCGAACAGCGTGGTCTTGCCGGCGCCGTTGGGCCCGATCAGCCCGGCGATCGCGCCCTCGGCGACGCGGAGGCTCGCCCGGTCGACCGCGCGCAGGCCGCCGTAGATCTTCGACAGGCCCTCGACCTCAAGCACGGCGGCGCCCCCAGCGCAGCTTGAACAGGTCGATCAGGCCGTTGGGAAGGAACGCGATGATGACGATCAGCAGGCCGCCGTAGATGATCAGCGACAGACCCTGCGCGTTGGTGAGCGCGCGCGTGCCCTCGCCGACCAGCGTCAGCAGGAAGGCGCCGATCAGCGGGCCGTAGACGGTGCCGGTGCCGCCGATCATCGACACCAGCAGCATCTCCACCGACTTGTCGGCGCCGAACACGACCACCGGGTCGATGTAGAGGAAGTACTGCGCGTAGAACGTGCCGCCGGCGGCGCACAGCGCCCCCGACAGCGCCATGATCTTGACCTTCTCGCGGAAGGTGTCGATGCCGAGCGCGCGCGCCGCGTCCTCGTTCTCGCGGATCGCGGCCAGCCGCGCGCCGAAGCGCGAGCGCTTGAGCCAGAGCGCGATCGCGATCGACAGCGCCGCCAGCGCCAGGATGGTGTAGTAGAAGCCGATGCGCTCGGGGAACTGGAAGTTGGCGGCGCTGCGCTTGAGCGGGATCAGCAGGCCCAGGCCGCCGCCGGTGAACTCGACCGCGTTGGTGAGGATGCGGAAGGCCTCGGCGAACGCGAGCGTGATCAGCGCGAAGTACGAGCCCTTGAGGCCGAAGCGGAACGACAGCGCCGCGATGAAGGCGCCGACCAGCGCGCCCGCCGCCGCCGACGCCCACAGGCCGAGCCACGGGTTGATGCCGAGCTTCACGTGCAGGATGGTCGAGCAGTAGGCGCCGGTGCCGAAGAACACCGCGTGGCCGAACGAGAGCTGGCCGGCGAAGCCGCCGGCGATGTTCCAGGCCTGGCCGATGACGGCGAAGAACAGCACCAGCACGCCGAAGTTGATCGCGAAGTTGGTGCGGAACACCAGCGGATACGCGAGCGCGACCGCGAGCAGCGCGACCGGCACGCGCCACGCGCTCACCGGCCGCCTCCGAACAGGCCCGTCGGCCGGAACAGGAGGATCAGGATGAAGATCAGCGAGATGCCGATCTGGCCCAGCGCCTCGCCGAGGAACAGCCCCGAGAGCGACTCGGTGAGCCCGATCAGCAGCGCGCCGACGAGCGCGCCGAGGAAGCTGCCCATGCCGCCCAGGACGACGATGGTGAAGGCGACGATCACGAACAGGTGGCCGACCGTCGGCGCGACGTAGAACATCGGCACCAGCAGGCACGCGGCCGCGCCGAGGCAGGCGATGCCGATGCCGTAGGAGACCGCGAGGATCTTCTCGACGTCGATCCCGACCAGGCGCGCGCCGTGGCGCTCCTTGGCCACGGCGCGGATCGCGCGCCCGGTGTCGGTGCGCGCGATGAACCACGCGAGCGCCGCGCACAGCAGCAGCGAGGCGCCGAACGAGACCAGCTTGGGCAGCGGCACCAGGCTCGGGCCGAGCTCGATCATGCGGTCCGAGTAGGACACGGTGATGTTGCGCGAATCCCCGGTGAAGAAGAACAGCGCGATGTTCTCGAGCACGATCGACAGGCCGAGCGTGATGAGCAGGATGTTCTCGTCCTTGCCGTGGGAGAAGCGGCCGATCAGCGCGCGGTACATGCCGTACCCGGCCGCGTACATCACCACGACCATCAGCGGGATCGCCGCGTAGGGATCGACCTGCGCCTTGACAAGCAGGAAGTACACCCCGTACATCGCCAGCATGAGCATGCTGCCATGGGCGAAGTTGATGATGTGCAGGACGCCGTAGATCAGCGTCAGGCCGACCGCCACCAGCGCGTAGCTGCCGCCGAGCAGCAACCCGTTGATGACGGCCGCGCCGAGTATCGTGGCGTCCAAGGCGCGCCCCTGCCGGCCAGGCGCCGGTTGCTCAGGAGAACCTGGGCTTGGGGAACACCGCCTTGGTCGAGGCGAAGCGCGTCGGCCAGATCACGTCGATGTCGGTCTTCGACGCCTGCAGGATCGCGGCCTTGCCGCCGGTGTTCTGGCCGTTGACCATGCGCGTCGGGCCGTAGGGCATGAAGTGGTCGGACCAGGTCGACGCGGCGAGCGCGGCGTTGACCTTCTCCTTGTCGGCCGAGCCGGCGCGCTCCATGCCGTCGGCGAGGAACTTCACCGCGTTGTAGGCGAGGTAGACCTCGAAGGTGAACAGGTCGCCCTTGGCCTCGACGCGCTTCTTCATCGCCTGGGCGCGCGCGTTGGTCGGGTCGAACCAGTGGTTGGTGTCGATCATGTACTGCGCGACGTCCGGCAGTTCCTTGACGAACTTGTAGTTGAAGCCGCCGCCCAGGACCGAGAACATGCCGGCCAGGTCGACCTTCTGCTGGTGCAGGGTGCGCGCGAGCAGCACGTACTCGTTCTGGTAGTTGCTCATCACGACCAGGTCCGGCTTGAGGCCGCGGATGCGCAGCGCGAGGTTGGCGAAGTCGCGCGTCGGGTTGGCGTGCTTCATCACCTCGCGCACCTCGATGCCGATCGACGGCAGCTTGCCGGCAAGCAGCTTGGCCGTGCCGGTGCCGAACTCCGACTCCTCGTGCACCAGCACCGCCGACTTCGCGGCGCTGCCGGCGGCCTTGTTGATCTCGCCCAGGCCGGCGATCGCGTCGTCGACGCAGGCGTTGAAGCCGGGCTTGAGGCGAAACACGTTGCGCAGGCCGCGGTTGACGATGTTGTCGGAGGCGCCGACATCGATGACGAACGGGGTGTTGTACTTGGCCGCCGCCTGGGTCGCGGGCAGCGCCACCGCGCTCGAGAAGCAGCCGATGTAGGCCGAGACGCCGGCCTCCTGCATCTGCTCGACCACCGAGACGCCGACTTCGGGCTTGGCCTGGTTGTCGCCGAGCAGCGCCTCGAGCTTCGCGCCGCCCATCGACTTGATGCCGCCGGCCGCGTTGATCTCCTCGATCGCCATCATCGCGCCCATGCGGCACTGGCCGCCGCTGTAGGCGAGGAAGCCGGTGATCGGATGCACGAGGCCGACCTTGATCGGGCGCGCCTGCGCCTGCAGCAGGGTGGGGACGCCGAAGGCCACCGGCGCGGCGGCGGCGGCACCGATGAAGCCGCGGCGGGTGAGGCGATGGGAGGGCTGGCTCATGGGGATCCTCTTCGTGGTCGGTGGGGAGAACGAACGCGCCGCCCGGGTCGGGCCGCGCGCAATTGTCCGGACGAATTGTAGAACGGAAAGCCGCCTACCTTAGCCGAGCGGCCAGGCGCGCGCAATCCGGGGAAAACACCATGCCGCGCGCGTGTCCGGCGCCCGCGCGCGGAGCGGCCGGCCTACGCCGCCCCCGGCTCGCCGAACAGGCCGCCGATCACGCCGCGCAGCCAGCGGCTGCCCGCGTCCGCGTGCGCGCGGCGATGCCAGTATTGCCGGATCACCACCGCCGGCAGCGGCAGCGGCAGGCCGGCCGTGGCGAGCGCCCCGCGCCCGGCGAAGGCGTCCGCGAGCTGGCCCGGCACCACCGCGAGGTAGTCGCCCGCCTCGAGCAGCGGCGGCAGCATCAGGTAGCTCGGCAGTTCCATCGCGACCCGGCGCGCGAGGCCGCGCGCGGCGAGCCCGGCGTCGATGCGCTCCTGCATGCGCGACGGCGCGCGCACCACCACGTGCGCGGCCGCGGCGAACTGCCGGATGCCGGCGCGCCGGCCCGCCAGCGGGTGGCCGGCGCGCATCAGGCAGACGTACTTGCGCTCGAACAGGCGCTGCTGGAACAGCGCGCCCGGCAGGTGCGGGTAGGCGCCGACGGCGAGGTCGACGTCGCCCGACTCCAGCGCCGCGGCGAGGCGGGCCGGCTCGAGGCCGGTCAGGCGCAGGCTCACCGCCGGCGCCGCCTCGCGCACCGCGGCGACGATGCGCGGCCAGAGGACGAAGCTGCCGACGTCCGAGAGGTTGAGGGTGAAGCTGCGCGCCGCGCGCTCGGGCTCGAACGCGCCGCCCGCGAGCACCTCGTCGCGCACGCGGTCGAGGATCGCGCGCACCGGCGGCCCCAGGCGCCGCGCCCGCTCGGTCGGCGCGACGCCGCGCCCGGTGCGCACGAACAGCGGGTCGCCGAGCATCTCGCGCAGGCGCTTGAGCGCATGGCTGGTGGCCGGCTGGCTCATGTCGAGCGCGCGCGCCGCGGCCGAGACGCTGCCGTGGCGCAGCAGCGCGTCGAGCACCGGCAGCAGCGCGAGATCGAGGGCCCGGATATCCATGGCATGAATTCCGCATATGAACGGTATGTGATTGTCGGATATTTCGAAACACCGTACCTTGCCTGTCCGTCGCCGGAGCATCCGGCGCCCACGAGACGCCGCCATGACCCGCCTGCCCGCCCTGCGCCTGCCCGCCCTGCCCCGCCCTGCCGCGTCCCGCCGCGCGCGCGGCCTCCTCGCCCTGCTCGGCGCGGCGGTGCTCGCGACCGGCGCGCCGCTCGCCGCGCAGACCTGGCCCGACCGGCCGGTCAAGGTCTATGTGAGCACCGCGGCCGGCTCGGCGCCCGACATCGTGACCCGGCTCATCACCGACCAGCTGGGCCAGCTGTGGGGCAAGGCGCTGGTGGTCGACAACCGGCCCGGCGCCGGCGGCAACCTCGGCGCGCAGGCGACCGCGAAGAGCCCCGGCGACGGCTACACGCTGTGGTTCGCCCACGCGACGCCGGTGGTGATGAACCAGTACCTGTTCAAGGCGCCCGGGTTCGACGCCGAGCGCGACTTCGTGCCGATCGTGCGCATCGGCATCAACCCGATGATGATCTCGGTCAATGCCGGCCTGCCCGCGGCCGACCTCAAGGCGCTGATCGCGCTGGCGAAATCGCGCCCCGACAGGCTCTCGTTCGCGACCTCGGGCTCGAAGAACATCCCGCACCTGGTCGGCGAGACCCTCAACCAGACCCAGGGCACGGGCATGGTCCACGTGCCCTACAAGGGCAGCCAGCAGGCCGCCCAGGACACCGCGAGCGGCCAGACCCAGGTCTACATCGACGCGGTGCCGCCGATGGTGGCCTGGCTGCAGGGCGGGCGGCTGCGCGCGCTCGCGGTGACCACCCGCAACCGCCTGCCCGGCTTCGAGCAGGTGCCGACCGCGGCCGAGATGGGCGCGGACCTCGTGATGGCGGGCTGGGTCGGCGTGCTCGCGCCCGCCGGCACCCCGCGCGAGGTCGTCGAGCGCGTCAACCGCGACGTCAACACGGTGCTCGCGCGCGCCGACATCGCCGCGCGCCTGCGCGCGCTCGGCACCTACGAGCTCGGCGGCACGCAGCGCGACTTCGATGCGTTCATCAGCCAGGAGCGGCGCCTGTGGGAGCGCGTCGTGCAGATGGCGAAGATCGAGCGCGAGTGAATCCGACCCACCCTGCCGGGAACCCCGCCATGAGCCGCTTCATCGACGTCCACCACCACCTGCTGCCGCAGCTCTACATCGACGCCGTCGGCCGCGGGCCGATCACCGACCAGGCGCCGCGCCGCGCCGCCGCCGCGCTCGACTGGAGCGCGGCCGGCTCGCTCGCCGAGATGGACGCCAACGGCGTCGCCGCCGCCGTGCTGTCGGTCTCCGCGCCCGGCGTCTGGTTCGGCGACAACGCCAGGGCGAGCCGCCTGGCGCGCGCGTGCAACGACTACACCGCCGGGCTGGTGCGCACCCATCCGCGCCGCTTCGGCATGTTCGCCGCGCTCGCCCTGCCCGATGTCGACGCCGCGCTGGCCGAGGTCGCGCACGCCGGCGACACCCTCGGCGCCGACGGCTTCTGCCTGATGAGCTCCTATGCCAACCGCTACCTCGGCGATCCGGCGTTCGCGCCGGTGTTCGACGAGCTCAACCGCCGCCGCGCGGTGGTGTTCGTGCATCCGACCGCGTCCGACGCCAGCAAGGGACTCCTGCCCGGCATCCCGGCCTCGACCATGGAGTTCGTGCTCGACACCACGCGCACGGTGATGAGCCTGCTCTACAGCGGCACGCTGTCGCGCTGCGCCGGCATCCGCTTCATCTTCTCGCACGCGGGCGGCACCGTGCCCTTCATCGCCCACCGCATGTGCCGCCTCGAATCGCAGGAGGAGTTCGCGCGGCTCGTTCCCGAGGGCGCGATGCGCGCGCTCACGCGCCAGTACTACGACACCGCGCTGTCGGCCAACCCGGCGGCGCTCGCGGCGCTCGAGAAGTTCGTGCCGGCCTCGCAGATCCTCTACGGCAGCGACTATCCGTTCGCCGTCGGCATGATGAAGAAGACCATCGACGGTCTGGCCGCGTACGACTTCGCGCCGGCCGCGCGCGCGGCGATCGAGCGCGACAACGCCGCCCGGCTGTTCCCGCGCCTGGCCGCCTGAGCGGCCGGCGCCCTCAGCCGCGCCCCGGCGCGTCGGGCCCGAACATCGCGTCGTTGTCCTGCCCGAGCGTCGGCGCCGCGCACGGGGCCGGCGCCCGGGTGCGGCCGAAGTCGATCGGCGCGGTGAAGCCGCGATAGCGCCCGGCGACCGGGTGCGCGTAGGTGCCGATCAGGCCCTCGGCCGCCACCTGCGGGTGCTCGAACATGTCCTCCACCGTGCGCGCGGCCGCGCACGGCACCTCGTCGCCGAACACCGCCTCCCACTCGAGCGCCGTGCGCTGCGCGAGCGCCGCGCGCAGCCGCGGCACGATCTCCCCCGCGGCCGCGGCGCGCTTGCGCACGCTGTCGTAGCGCGGGTCGGCCGCGAGCTCGGCCAGCCCGGTCTTCTCGCACAGCGCGCGCCAGAAGTGCGGCGTGTTGGCCGACAGGTACAGGTGCCCGGCGCGCGTCGGATGCAGGCCGGTGACCCCGCCCGAGCGCATGTCGCGGCTGACCTCGCGCGGCTCGCCGTCGGCCCACACCAGGCGCGCCGACTGCATCGCCAGCGCCGCGCGCAGGAGCGAGATGCCGACCTCCTGGCCGCGGCCGCTGCGCGCGCGCTCGTAGAGCGCCGAGGCGACGCCGGCGGCCAGCAGCGCGGCGGCGTAGTAGTCGACCACCGAGCCGTAGACGATCTGCGGCGCCTCGGCGCTGCCCTGCATCGCGCAGATGCCGGTCATGCTCTGCAGCACCTGGTCGTAGCCGGCCTTCGCCGCCATCGGCCCGCGCTCGCCGTACCCGGTCACGGTGCAATAGATGAGGCGCGGATTGAGCGGTTCGAGCTGCGCGTAGCTGATGCCCAGGCGCGGCGCGACGCCGGGCCGGAAATTGTGCACCAGCACGTCGGCATCGCGCACCAGCGCGAGGAGCCGGTCGCGGTCGCGCGCGTCCTTCAGGTCGAGCATCAGGCCGCGCTTGCCGCGGTTCACGCCGAGGAAGGCGCGGCTCTCCGCCGCCAGCGTCGAGGGGTACTTGCGCAGGTTGTCGCCGTCGGGCGGCTCGATCTTGATCACCTGCGCGCCCTGGTCGGCGAGCAGGGTCGCGCCGTAGGGCCCGGCGATGTAGGCCGACAGGTCGAGCACGGTGATGCCGGCCAGCGGGCCGTGCGGCGGCGGGGAAGACGGGTTCATTGGCGGTGGGCAGCCTGGTCGGTTGGCGCGCCGCGGCTGCGGGCACGCGACGGCGACCCTACCACAGGCCTGCGGGCCCCGCCCCGACCCGAACCGCCCCGAGCCGCCCTAGCCGCCCCGAACCGCCCCGAACCGCCCCGAACCGCCCCGTATACTCCTCGGCGACCCGCAACCGGAGACCCGACCATGCCATCCGCCCTTCCCGCCACCGGCCTGCAACTGCGCTCGCTCGTCACCGCCGACGGCCGGCTCGAACTCTCCCTCGCCAGCGTGCCGGTGCCCGCGCTCCGCGACGACGACGTGCTGGTGCGCATCGAGGCCACGCCGATCAATCCCTCGGACCTGGGGCTGCTGCTCGGTCCGGCCGACCTGGCGACGCTGCGCTCGTCCGGCGCCGGCGCGTCGCGCGTGACCAGCGCCGCGCTTCCGGCCGGCGCCATGGCGGCGCTGGCGAGCCGCGTCGGCGAGGCGATGCCGGTCGGCAACGAGGGCGCCGGCACCGTGATCGCCGCCGGCGCCGCGCCCGAGGCCCAGGCGCTGGTCGGCAGGCTGGTCGCGATCCTCGGCGGCGCGATGTATGCGCAGTACCGCGCGATCAAGGCGCGGCAGTGCCTGCTGCTGCCGGCCGATGCCACCGCGGCGGACGGCGCCTCGTGCTTCGTCAACCCGCTCACCTCGCTCGGCATGACCGAGACCATGCGGCGCGAAGGCCACACGGCCCTGGTGCACACCGCCGCCGCCTCCAACCTCGGCCAGATGCTGAACCGCATCTGCATCGCCGACGGCATCGGCCTGGTCAACATCGTGCGCAGCCCGGCGCAGGCGGCGCTGCTGCGCGACGCCGGCGCCGCGCACGTGTGCGACTCGAGCCTGGCGTCGTTCGAGGCCGACCTCACCGACGCGCTCGCCGCCACCGGCGCCACGATCGGCTTCGACGCGATCGGCGGCGGCCGGCTGGCCGGGCAGATCCTGTCCTGCATGGAGGCGGCGATCAACCGCACGGCCAAGGAATACAGCCGCTACGGCTCGGCCGTGCACAAGCAGGTCTACCTCTACGGCATGCTCGATACCGGCCCGACGGTCCTCAACCGCAACTACGGCATGGCCTGGGGCGTCGGCGGGTGGCTGCTCACCCCGTTCCTGCAGAAGATCGGGTTCGCCGAGGCGCAGAAGCTGCGCGAGCGCGTCGCCCGCGAGCTCAAGACCACCTTCGCCAGCCACTACGCCAAGGCGATCGGCCTTCCGGAGGCGCTCGATCCGGCCGCGATCGCCGCCTACGCGAAGCGCGGCACCGGCGCGAAGTTCCTGATCAACCCGCAGCAGGGCCTGGGCTGAGCGCGCGCGCCGGCCGCTGCGGCGGCACGGCGCGGCGGGCTCGCCAGCCGGCGCCGGCCGCAGTACCATAGCCGGGCCAGGCAACCTTTTGGGGGGATTCGCATGGGCATGATCCGGCTGGGCAACAAGCCGCCGCTCACCGTCGCCACCGGCGACACCGTCGTCCAGGCCGCACGGGCGATCGCCGAGCGCAATGTCGGCGCCGCCGTCGTCGTCGAGGGCGACGCGGTGGTCGGCGTAATCACCGAGCGCGACGTCCTGCGCAAGATCGTGGCGGCCGGGCGCGACCCCGGCGCCACCCTGGTGCGCGAGATCATGAACAGCCCCGCGCTCTCCATCGGCGTGCAGACCTCGGTGGAGGACGCCGCCGCGCTGATGCGCAAGCACCACATCCGCCACCTGGTCGTGACCGACGCGGCCGGCAAGCTGGTCGGCATGGTCGCGCTGCGCTACCTGCTCTACGAGCTGATGGACGACATGCAGCGCAATGTCGGCGACCTGGTCGGCTACATCATGACCGACGGGCCGGGCGGCTGACCCGCCCGGCGCCGCCGCGCGGCGCGCCACGCGACCGGGCGCGGCACGCCCTACTCGACCTTGGCGCCGGAGAGCCGGACGATGCGCCCCATGCGCTCGGCCTCGCGCTTCATCAGCGACGACACCTGGTCGGGGGTGTTGACCATCGGCAGCATGCCCTGCGGCGCCAGGCTCTTGTCGACGAACTCCTGGTTGCCGAGCAGGCCGTTGACCGCGGCGTTGAGCCGCGCGACCACCTCGCGCGGCGTGCCGGCCGGCGCGAAGAACGCATACCACGCGCCGATGTCGAGGTCGCGCGCGCCGACCTCGTTGAAGGTCGGCACGTCGGGCAGCAGCGCCGAGCGCTTCTCGCCGGAGATCGCCAGCACCTTGAGCTTGCCGGCCTTGACGAAGCCCTGGATGGTCGGGATCGCCGGGAAGGTGAACACCACCTGGCCGCCGATGACGTCGGCCACCGCCGGCGCCGAGCCCTTGTAGGGCACGTGGACCATGTCGGTGCCGGTGAGCTTCTTGTACATCTCGCCCATCAGGTGCGCCTGGCTGCCGACGCCGTAGGAGCCGTAGCTGATGGTGCCCGACTTCGACTTGGTCCACGCCACGAGCTCGGCGTAGTTGCTGACCGGCAGGTTCGCCGCGACCACCAGCGCGAGGTTGAGGTAGGCGACCGTGGCCACCGGCACGAAGTCGCGCGCCATGTCGTACGGCAGCTTGGCGAACAGCGCCGGGTTGAGCACGAAGGTGGCATCGTTGGTGAACATCAGCGTGTAGCCGTCGGCCGGCGCCTTGGCCACCGCCTCGGCGCCGATGCCGGTGTTGCCGCCGGGCCGGTTGTCGATCAGCATCTGCTGGCCGAGCGCCTCGCCCAGGCGCTGCGCGACCACGCGGCCCATGATGTCGGTGGCGCCGCCGGGCGCGTAGGGGACGACGATGCGGACCGGCTTGGTCGGGAAGGATTGCGCGATCGCGGTCGCGCCTGCCAGCGCGCACAGCAGTGCGGCACATGCATTCCGGAAGGGCTTTTTCATCTCGGTGTTCTCCGTGGTTGGTTCTGTCCGGCCGGACGATTCAGGCGCGCTCCGCCGCGCCCTGGCGCTGCCACCAGCGCCTGAGCCAGTTGCCGGTGCCGCCGAGCGCGATGATCTCGCGCAGGCCCGCGGGCACCGCAGGCACCGCGCGCTCGGTGCCGCGCGTGTGGTTGACGAAGCGCCCGGCGAGGAAGTCGACCTCGACCTCGTCGCCGGTCGCGCACGCATCGCTGATGCCCGGGCAGTCGGTGAGCACCGGCAGGCCCAGGCCGACCGCCTCGCGGTAGGCAAGGAACGGCATCGATTCGCACACCAGCCCCAGGCCCAGCGCCTGCATCGCGATGTAGCCCTGCATCTTCGGCCCCATGCCGAAATTGCGCCCGGTGACGATCACGTCGCCGGGGCGGCAGCGCTCGTGGAATCCGGGGTCGGTCTCGGCGAACAGGAAGGGCACGATGTCCTTCGGGTCGTAGCGCATCTCCGAGACCACGCGCGCGGGCACCACGCCGCCCATGTGCGGCACGTCGTGGCCGAGGCGGGTGCAGCGCCCGCGCCGCGTCCAGGAGAACGGCGTCCCGTCCGGCAGGCTCATTGGGGCTTGATCCCCGCCTCGCGGATCACGCGCCCCCACTTCTGCAGCTCCGCGGCGATGTGCGCGCTGAACGCCTCCGCGCTGCCGCCGATGACCTCGGCGCCGTCGTTGTTGAAGCGCGCGCGCAGCTCCGGCCCGGCGAGGATCGCGCCGATCTCGCGGTTCAGGCGGGCGACGATGTCGCGCGGCGTCGCCGCGGCCATCACCAGGCCGATCCACGCATAGGCCTCGGCGCCGGGCACGCCGGCCTCGATCACCGTGCCGACGTTCGGCAGCTGCGCCATGCGCTTCGCGCCGGTCACGCCGAGCGCCTTGATCTTGCCCTCGCGGATCGCGCCCATCACCTGCGCCGGCGAGGTCGAGAGCATGTTGAGCTGGCCGTTGAGCAGGTCGATCATCGCCGGCGGGATGCCCTTGTACGGCACGTGCACGTACTGGATCCCGGCGGACATGCGCAGCAGTTCCATGGCGATGTGCGCCGCGGTGCCGATGCCCGAGTTGCCCATCGAGATCTGCCCGGGCTTCTGCCTGGCGAGCGCGATCATCTCGGGCAGCGTGTTGGGCGCGAACTGGTTGCTCGCCACCACGATCAGCGGGATCGCGGTGGTCTGGATCAGCCCGGTGAAGTCCTTCAGCGGGTCGTACGGCACCTTCGGGTGCAGGCTCGGGTTGATGGCGAACGTGGTGGTCACCAGGAGGATGGTGTAGCCGTCGGCCGGCGCCTTGACGGCCGCCTCGGTGCCGATGAGCGTGCCGGCGCCCGGCCGGTTGTCGACCAGCACCTGCTGGCCGAGGCGCTCGCCGAGCTGCTGGCCGATCAGGCGCGCCTGCAGGTCGATGCCGTCGCCCGCCGGGAACGGCACGATGATGCGCACCGGACGGTCCGGGTACTTCTGGGCCGACGCCGCGAGCGGCAGCGTGGCGGATGCGGCGGCGAGGGCGGCGGCGAGGCACAGCGCGGGGCGCCAGCGGCGGACGGGCTTCATTGCACGGTCTCCTTGGACGTGGGGGGTGCGGCGGGCGCCGCGCCGGCACGCCGGTCGGTGCGCGGCGCGCTGCGCGGGTCGACGATGCGCCCGGCGACCGCGGACGCGGCGACGGTCGCCGGGCTGCCGAGGAACAGGCGCGCGTCGCGCGCGCCGAAGCGCCCGGCGGGATTGTTGGTGGCGGTCGAGATCGACACCTCGCCGCTGTCGATCGGTCCGACCACCGCGTCGTTGCACGGGCCGCAGCCGGCCGGCAGCAGCACCGCGCCGGCGTCGAGCAGGACCTGCATCAGGCCGTCGGCGACGAGCCGGCGCGTGGTGTCCTCCGAGCCCGGCACCACGAACAGGCGCACGCCGTCGGCGATGCGGCGCCCGGCGAGGTAGGACGCGGCGATCGCGATGTCCTCGTACATGCCGGACGCGCACGAGCCGATGAACGCATGGTCGACCGCGGTGCCGGCGACCTCCGAGACCGGCACCGCGTTCTGCACCCCGCCCGGCAGCGACACCTGCGGCTCGAGGGCCGCGATGTCGATCTCGGCCTGCGCCTCGTAGGCCGCATCCGGGTCGGAAAACACCGGTTCGAACGGCTGCTGCGCGACCCGTCGCGCGTGCGCGAGGATCGCCTCCGAGGGCGGGAAGAAGACGCCGTAGGCGCCCATCTCCGTGGGCGCGCTGCACAGGCCGACGCGGGCCGCGAGGTCGAACTGGTCGAGGTCGCCCGCGTACTCGAGCACGCGGTAATCGAGGTTGAACGGCAGCGCGCCGCGCGCGATGCGCGCGCCGACGTGCGCGCCGAGGTCGCGCGCGAACACCCCGGGCGCGAGGCGTCCGCGCAGGGTCAGCTTCAGGGTCTTCGGCACCATGATCCAGTTGGTGCCGGTGGCGAGCACGCGCGCGATCTCCATGCCCATGCGGAACCCGACCGCGCCGATCGCGCCGGCATTGGTGCAGTGGCGGTCGTTGTCGAAATAGAACATGCCCGGCAGCACCATGCCGCGCTCCATCGGGAACACGTGGCCGTGGCCGCCGCGCCCGACGTCGAAGAAGCGCCCGACCTTCCAGGCGCGGGCGGCGCCGCGGTTGAGCGACCCGTACTGCGCCGCGCGCGCGCTGCCGTAGAGCACCTCGTGGTCGGTGACCATCACCACCTTCTCGGGTGCGGCGAGGCGGTCGATGCCCAGCTCGTCGAGCGCGCGCTTGACGCCGGGCACCATGTTGTCGTGGATCATCACCATGTCCGGCACCGGAAAGACGATGTCCCCCGGCGCCACCGCGGCGAGCCCGCAGGCGCGCGCGATGATCTTCTCCGCGCCCGTCATCGGCGACGGCGGCGGCGTCACGGACACACCCCGCGGGCCGCGGTCACGCGCCCGCCTCGCGCGGCGTGGTCACGGACGCACCGCGCCCGGCGCGCTCACGCGCGCACCTCGCTCAGCGCGCTCATGCGCGCACCTCAAACTCCCCGTTGATCTCGACCGGGATGCGGTGCGGCAGCTCGGCCACGCCGATCGCGGTGCGCGCGTGCTGGCCGTTGACCGGCCCGAGCACCTCGTAGAAGAAGTCGGACGCGCCGTCGATGACGTTCGGCATGCGGTCGAAGCCCGGCGAGACGTTGACCATGCCGAACAGGCGCACCAGGCGCACGATGCGGTCGAGGTCGCCGAGTTGCTGCTTGATCGAGGCGAGCATGCTGAGCGCGACCGCGCGCGCGGTCGCGTACGCTTCCTCCACCGACACCTCGGCCGGCACCTTGCCGGCGTGGCGCACGCCGGGCAGCGCCGGCAGGTCGCGGCCGTGGCCGGAGACGAACAGGATCGCGCCGACCTGTACGCAGCCGGTGCGGTTCGGACTGGGAAAGCGGAACGGCGCCGGCAGTTCGAAGCCCATGGCCCGGATGCGCTTCTCGATTTCGCTCATGAATCCCTCCGAGGTCGCGCGGCATGCGACCGCACGCCGCTATGGTAACCGCAGCGCCGGCGCCGGCCCGGCGCCGCCGCAACCGGGCATGCGCGCGGCGCCGGCTGCCGCGCGCCCGCGCGCCCGTACGCCCGTACGTCCGCACGCTATGGCCGCTCGCGCCCCATGATGATCGTGCCGCTGGCCGCGAACATGCCGCCGACGCCG
The DNA here is from genome assembly GCA_016790695.1 of Burkholderiales bacterium. Classification (GTDB taxonomy): domain Bacteria; phylum Pseudomonadota; class Gammaproteobacteria; order Burkholderiales; family JAEUOS01; genus JAEUOS01. The sequence continues at coordinate 1,998 of JAEUOS010000011.1, read as the reverse complement.
TGGCACACCGACACCTCGACGTCGGGCACCTGCGCCGGCGCGATGCCGCGCACCTGGCGCACCGACTCCTGCAGCGCGTACATGCCGTACATGCCGGAGTGCATGTAGGACAGGCCGCCGCCGTTGGTGTTGGTCGGCAGTTTGCCGCCGGGCGCGGTGTGGCGCTCGGCGATGAAGGCGCCGGCCTCGCCGCGGCCGACGAAGCCCAGGTCCTCGAGGCCGTAGATCGGCAGGTGCGCGAAGGCGTCGTAGATCATCAGGTGGTCGACATCGCCATGCGTGATGCCGGCTTCCGCAAAGGCCTTGGCGCCGGCGACGCGGAACGCGCGCGACGAGGTGAAGTCGGCCATCTGGCTGATCATCGGCGTCTCGACGCTCTCGCCGGTGCCCAGCAGGTAGACCGGGCGCTGCGGAAAGTCCTTCGCGCGGTCCGCCGCGGTGAGGATCAGCGCGCCGCCGCCGTCGGTGACGAGGCAGCACATCAGCAGGCGGAACGGCCAGGCGATCATCTTCGAATTGAGCACGTCGGCCACGGTGATCGGCGTGCGCAGCGTCGCGCGCGGATTCTGCGCCGCCCATTCGCGCTGGATCACCGCGACGTTGGCCAGGTGCTCCTCGGTGAGCCCGTAGGTCTTCATGTAGCGCAGCACCGGGATGGTGAACATCGTCGGCGGGCCGAAGGTGCCGTAGGGCAGCTCGAACTGCCCCGCGAGGCTGGCCGGCAGCACCTGCGGGCGGCCGAGCCCGATGCCCGAGCGTCCCGATTCGCCGTGCGTGATGAGCACGGTCCGGCACAGTCCCGACTCGATCGCCGCCGCCGCGTGCCGCACATGCAGCATGAACGAGCAGCCGCCGACCGAGGTGCCGTCGACCCAGGTCGGCGTGATCCCCAGGTAGTGCGCGATCGCCTGCGGCTGGGTGACCGCGGTGGCGACGCCGTCGATGTCCGAGGGCTTGAGGCCGGCATCGCGCATCGCGTTCAGCGCCGCGTCCGCATGCAGCTGGATTTCCGCCATGCCCGGCACCACCCCGAGTTCGGTGGTCTCGGCGGCGCCGACGATGGCAACGGCGCCCGGCTTCATGCCGCGCTCCCGGCCGGACGGAACACCGGCAGGCTGATGTCGTCGTCCAGCGGCGGGAACGCCACCTCCACCGGCATGTCGAGCACCAGCGCCTCCGGCGTCTGCGGGCAGCCGACGATGTTGGTCATCATGCGCGGCCCCTCCTCGAGTTCGACCACCGCGATCGAATACGGCGGCGTGAACCCCGGCGCCGGCCGGTGGCTGATCACGTAGCTGTACAGGCGCGCGCGGCCGCTGGCGCGGAACACCGACACCGCGCGCGACGCGCACGCCGGGCAGAACGGCCGCGGCGGGAAATAGGTGTGATTGCAGGCGTCGCAACGCTGCAGGCGCAGTTCGCCGGCCTTCGCGCCTTCCCAGTAGTGGCGGGTCTCGGGGGTCGGCTGCGGGCGGGCGCGTTTGGGGTCTGGCATGACAGTCTCGCAGTGGGTAAACCTTCGAAGGATACCTGCAAGCCAGTCCGAGGTGGCGACTGCATCCAAGGCCATTGCGCGTGGTCGGTGCCGTCCGGCCGGCGCGGTCCGCCGCAGGCTCTATCGGACCTGCAGCCGCACCTCGATGTCGGTGACGGTGCCGACGATTTACTCAGCGCGTTGAGTAAATTTGCTCAATCGGCAACGGGGTCCGACGGTCGCATGCGCCACTCGGGAGCACTCGGGAGCACGCGTCATCCCCGTGCGCGCCACCCGCTTCGTCACGCCCCCCGCGGCAAGCGCACCGCCACCAGCGCCCCCACGACATTGACCCCCGCCGCGATCAGCACCGCCGCGCCGTACCCTTGCGTGCGGTCGAACAGCCAGCCCGCCGCCACCGGCAGGCACACCGCGGCGACGCACCAGGCGATGTACATGCGGCTGGCGATGGCGCCGAAGGCGTCGCGGTGCCAGTAGCGCGGGATCGCGCCGGCGGTGAGCCC
>JAEUOS010000193.1 GCA_016790695.1 Burkholderiales bacterium | reverse complement strand
CTAGAACGGAATGTCGTCGTCCATGTCGTCGAAATTGCCGGCCGGCTTCTTCGCCGGCGCCGGCTTGGCGGCCGGCGCGGCGCGCGCGCCGCCGTCATCCATCGGCGCGCTGCCCATGCCTTCGCGGCTGCCGAGCATCTGCATCTGGTCGGCGATGATCTCGGTGGTGTACTTGTCCTGGCCGTCCTTGTCCTGCCACTTCCGGGTGCGCAGCCGGCCCTCGACGTAGATCGGCCGCCCCTTCTTCAGGTACTCGCCGGCGATCTCGGCCAGCCTGCCGTTGAAGACGATGCGGTGCCACTCGGTCTCCTCCTTCTTCTCGCCCGAGTTCTTGTCCTTCCAGGTGCGCGTGGTCGCCAGCGTCACATTCGCGAACGCGTCTCCCGAGGGCGCGTAGCGCACCTCCGGGTCCTTGCCGAGGTTGCCGACCAGGATGACCTTATTGACTGATGCCATGATGGAACTCTCCTTTCAGAGATTGCGCGCTCGCCGCGGCTCGCGACCGCGGCTCGCGCATCGAAAAAGCGGCGATGAACCAGAGGAACATCATCGCCGCACCAAAGGCAAAGACCGCCGCATGACCTGAGTATTTAACCAGTATACCGCCACAAACCCCGCCGGCTGTCAAGCCCAGGGTCTGGGTCGTGTTGTACACGCCGAGGGCCGCCCCGCGCCCCGCCGCCGGCGCCAGGCGCGACACCAGGGACGGCAGGATCGCCTCCAGGATGTTGAAGGCGACGAAGAATCCGAACAGCAGGACGGCGATGCCGGCCAGGCTGTGCATGCCGGCGACGAAGCCGGCCTGCACCAGCCCCATCAGGGCGACGGCGCCGAGCAGCACGACGCGCAGGCGGCCGTGGCGCTCGGCCCAGATGATCGGCGGCATCATCACCGCGAACGAGGCCAGCACCGCCGGCAGGTACACCTTCCAGTGCGCGGCCAGCGGCACGCCGCCATGCTCGACGAGGATCGCCGGCACGACCACGAACATCGCCATCTGCACCATGTGCAGGATGAAGATGCCGATGTTGAGGCGCGCCAGCTGCGGATCGGCGACGATCGCGGCCAGGCGCGGCGGCGCGCCCGCGGGCGCCGCGCGCGCCGCGTGAGCGGCGTCCGGCACCACCCAAAGCACCACCGCGATCGCGGCGAGCGCCAGCACGCCGGTCAGGTGGAACATGCCGGCCATGCCGATGGCCGCGTACAGCACCGGCGCGCCGACCAGCGACAGGGCGAACATCAGCCCGATGGAGGCGCCGACCATCGCCATCGCCTTGGTGCGGTTGCGCTCGTCGGTGAGGTCGGAGAGGAACGCGGTCACCGCCGCCGAGATCGCCCCCGCGCCCTGGATCGCGCGGCCGACGATCGCGGTCCAGATGTCGCCCGGCAGGGCGGCCACGAAGCTGCCGACGGCGAACAGCAGCAGCCCGAACACGATCACCGGCTTGCGGCCGAAGCGGTCCGAGGCCATGCCGAACGGGATCTGCAGCAGCCCCTGGGTGAGCCCGTAGACGCCCAGCGCCCAGCCGACCAGCACCACGTCGTGCCCGGGCAGCGTCGTCGCATGCACCGCGAACACCGGCAGGATCAGGAACAGGCCCAGCATGCGCAGGGCGAAGATCGACGACAGCGAAAGCGCCGCGCGCAGTTCAAGGGCGCTCATGGAGGGCGGAAGGATGGCCGGGTGGGCGGGCTGGCGGCCGGTCGGCGGCGCCGACCCGGACGCGGGTGGGCGGCGCTGGCCGTCGGCCGGTGTATCGAACGGCGAGCCCGATCCGCTATAGTAGCAGGTTACTTTTTCGCCGCCGCGTCGGGCCCGTGTGCCGAGCGGCGGCCTCGCTTGCCCGCATGCCGGGAGGATCATGGCCGAAATCCGCGTCCGCGGCGCCCGCACCCACAATCTGAAGAACATCAGCCTCGACCTGCCGCGCGACCGGCTGATCGTCATCACCGGGCTGTCGGGTTCGGGCAAGAGCTCGCTCGCCTTCGACACCCTGTACGCCGAGGGCCAGCGGCGCTACGTGGAGTCGCTCTCGGCCTACGCCCGCCAGTTCCTGCAGCTGATGGAAAAGCCCGATGTCGACCTGATCGAGGGCCTGTCGCCGGCGATCTCGATCGAGCAGAAGGCGACCTCGCACAATCCGCGCTCCACGGTCGGCACCGTCACCGAGATCCACGACTACCTGCGCCTGCTCTACGCGCGGGTCGGCACGCCCTACTGCCCGGAGCACGACCTCGCGCTCGACGCGCAGTCGGTCGCGCAGATGGTCGACCACGTGCTCGCGCTGCCGCCCGAGACGCGGGTCGCGATCCTGGCGCCGGTGGTCGCCGAGCGCAAGGGCGAGTTCGCCGACCTCATCGACGACATGCGCGCACAGGGCTTCGTGCGCCTGCGCGTCGACGGGAAGATGGTCGAGATCGACGCCGTGCCGGCGCTGAAGAAGACCCACAAGCATTCGATCGACGTGGTGGTCGACCGCCTCAAGGTGACGCCCGAGGCCAAGCAGCGGCTGGCGGAATCGTTCGAGACCAGCCTGCGCGTCGCCGACGGCCGCGCGCTCGCCCTCGAGCTCGACAGCGGCCGCGAGCACCTGTTCTCGGCCAAGTTCTCGTGCCCGTCGTGCGGCTATTCGATCGCCGAACTCGAACCGCGGCTGTTCTCCTTCAACAACCCGATGGGCGCCTGCCCCGCCTGCGACGGCCTCGGCGTGATCCAGTTCTTCGACCCCAAGCGGGTGGTCGCCTTCCCCCACCTGTCGCTCGCCTCCGGCGCGATCAAGGGCTGGGACCGGCGCAACCAGTTCTACTACCAGATGCTGCAGTCGCTGGCCTCGCACTACGGCTTCGAGCTCGAGGTGCCGTTCGAGAAGATGTCCGCGAAGATCCAGGCGCTGATCCTCGAGGGGTCGGGCAAGGAGAAGCTGCCGTTCCACTACATCAACGACCGCGGCCGCACCGTGGTGCGCGAGCATGCGTTCGAGGGCGTGATCCCCAATCTCGAGCGGCGCTACAAGGAGACCGACTCGGTGGTGGTGCGCGAGGAGCTCGCCAAGTACATCAGCAACAAGCCCTGCCCCGACTGCGGCGGCAGCCGGCTGCGCGAGGAGGCGCGCCACGTGCGCGTCGGCGGCGAGGCCATCTACAGCGTCTCGGGCAAGCCGCTCAAGGAGGGCCTGGACTTCTTCCGCAGGCTGTCGCTGGACGGCGCCAAGGGCCGGATCGCCGACAAGATCGTGCGCGAGATCGAGAGCCGCATGAGCTTCCTCAACGATGTCGGACTCGACTACCTGTCGCTCGACCGCTCCGCCGAGAGCCTGTCGGGCGGCGAAGCGCAGCGCATCCGGCTCGCGTCGCAGATCGGCTCGGGCCTCACCGGCGTGATGTACGTGCTCGACGAGCCCTCGATCGGCCTGCACCAGCGCGACAACGACCGCCTGATCAAGACGCTCAAGCACCTGCGCGACCTCGGCAACACCGTCATCGTGGTCGAGCACGACGAGGACGCGATCCTCGCCGCCGACCATGTGGTCGACCTCGGGCCCGGCGCGGGCGTGCACGGCGGCGAGATCGTCGCCGCCGGCACGCCGGCCGAGGTGCGGCAGCATCCGCACAGCCTCACCGGCGCGTTCCTGTCCGGGCGGCGCGCGATCAAGGTCCCGTCCAAGCGCGCCAAGCCGGACCCCCGGCGCATGCTCAAGGTGGCGGGCGCGCGCGGCAACAACCTCAAGAACGTCTCCCTCGACCTGCCGGTCGGGCTCATCACCTGCATCACCGGCGTCTCCGGTTCGGGCAAGTCGACGCTGATCAACGACACGCTCTACAACGCGGTGGCGCACCACCTCTACGGCTCGACCACGCCGGCGGCCGAGCACGACCGCATCGCCGGGCTCGAGCACTTCGACAAGGTGATCGCGGTCGACCAGTCGCCGATCGGCCGCACGCCGCGCTCCAACCCGGCCACCTACACCGGCCTCTTCACCCCGATCCGCGAGTTGTTCGCCCAGGCGCCGACCGCGCGCGAGCGCGGCTACGAGCCGGGGCGCTTCTCGTTCAACGTCAAGGGCGGGCGCTGCGAGGCCTGCCAGGGCGACGGCGTGATCAAGGTCGAGATGCACTTCCTGCCCGACGTCTACGTGCCGTGCGACGTCTGCCACGGCAAGCGCTACAACCGCGAGACCCTCGAGGTCCAGTACAAGGGCAGGAACATCACCGAGGTGCTCGACATGACCGTCGAGGATGCCCACGAGTTCTTCAAGGCGGTGCCGGTGGTCGCGCGCAAGCTCCACACCCTGCTCGATGTCGGCCTCGGCTACATCCGGCTCGGCCAGTCGGCGACCACGCTTTCGGGCGGCGAGGCGCAGCGCGTCAAGCTGTCGCTGGAACTGTCGAAGCGCGACACCGGGCGCACGCTCTACATCCTCGACGAGCCGACCACGGGCCTGCACTTCCAGGACATCGACCTGCTGCTCCGGGTGCTGCACAAGCTGCGCGACGGCGGCAACACCGTGGTGATCATCGAGCACAACCTCGACGTCATCAAGACCGCCGACTGGATCGTCGACCTGGGCCCCGAAGGCGGCGACGGCGGCGGGCGCATCATCGCCGCGGGCGCGCCCGAGGATGTGGCCAAGGTCAAGGGCAGCCACACCGGCCAGTACCTGGCGCCGCTGTTCAAGGACAAGCGGCAGGCCGCCTGAGCGCGCGTCGCGGGGTTGCGCGCGGTCCCCGGCCCGTGCGCCGGCGCGCCCGACCCCGGCGCGGTAGGATGCGCAGGTCCGCAATCCAATCGAGGCCGGCATGAATCGATCGACACGACTCCTGAGGCTCCTGGCCGTACTTGCCTGCACGCTGGTCCTGCAGGCCTGCGGCACCCCGTATGCGACGGTCAAGAACCCGCGCGGCGACGACGTGATGCTGCTCGGCTACGACCCGGTCGCCTATTTCACCGCCGGCAAGCCGACGCGCGGCAGCAGGGAGATCACCTCGACGCTGCCCAGCCGCACCTACTACTTCGCCAGTGCGGAGAACAAGCGCCTGTTCGACGCCAACCCGGCCAAATTCGAGCCGCAGTACGGCGGCTTCTGCTCGTCGGGTGCCGCCTTCGCGCTCAAGCTCGGCAGCGACCCGACGTCCTGGGAGATCTACCAGGGGCGGCTGTTCATCTTCGGCGACGTGCTCGGGCACGAGGCCTGGAAGCTCGACCGCGACTGGAACATCCGGTACGCCGACCAGGTCTGGCCGGAAATGAAGGACGCCGGGTGGCGCGGGCAGTCGCTGTCGCGCTATGCCAGCAAGGTGCCGTGGTACAAGACCGGCCGCGACATCCGCGAGGAATACGCGAAGAAGTATCCGGGCAAGCCGTGGCCGAACTACGACGTCGGCAGCATGTTCACCAACCTGTTCACCAAGCCGCCGGGATGGCGCGCGGCCGAGGGGCACAGCCAGCCGGCGGTCGGCTATCCGGACTGAGGGCGGGCCGAAGGCCCGCTGAGGGGCGCGGTCGCAGCCCCCTCAGCGCGGCCAGGGCGGCACGTACCCCGGCGATACCGTGCCCGCGCACGCCGGCGGGCAGGGGTCGGTACCGACCAGGCCCAGCGCCGGCTGCCCGAAGCCTTCGCGCGCACGCCAGCCGGGGTACTTGAACAGCAGGTTGTTCACCGGTCCGCCCGGGTCGTAGGTGATGGGCTTGCCGGGATTCTTCGCGTTCCATTCGTCGTTCAGGCTCTTGTGGGTGCGATACCACGGCACCTTGCTCGCCCACGCGGCGAGCGTCGCGCTGCGCCACGGCACGTCCCGGATCCCCGGCCAGACCTGGTCGGCGTGGCGGATGTTGAAGGCAGGGTCGAGCAGCCAGAACGAATGCCCGACGATGTCGCCGAAGATGAACAGGCGCCCGTCGCGGATCTCCCACTCGGTGGGATCGCTGCCGAGCTTGATGCCGAACGGCGCGCCGTTGGCGCAGAAGCCGCCGTACTGCGGCTCGTACTTCTCCGGGCCGGCCTGAAACAGCCTGCGATGCTCGTCGCTGGCGAAGTAATAGGTGCGGTTGGGCAGCGACACCTTGATCCGCGGGTCGCCGCGCAACGGCCTGCCCTGGGTGAAATAGGCGACCGGATCGTGGCCGAGCAGCATGACCTCGTCGCCGTCGGCCGCGCGCACGGTCGCATAGAGGGTGCCGCCGCAGCCGCTCAGCAGGGACGCCAGGAGAAAAGCCACGGACAGGTTGCGCACCAATGCGAGCATCAGCGATCTCCCGGACACGCGTCCGCCGGGTCCATGCCGCCCGGCGACGCACCGCGCGCCATCATGCGCGAAACCGGGCGGCTGGTAAATCCCCGGGCCGTCCGGGCGCCGCGGACCGCGCCGCCCTCAGGCCACCGCCTGGTAGTAGATGTTCTGCGGATGGTTCGCCTGCGCGAAGAACAGCCAGCGCTCGGCAATGAGCCCGACGAACTGCGCAGCCGCTGCCGCCGGCAACAGGCCCGGCACCGGCCACACCCAGGCCGCGGCCAGGAGCACGAGCGGCAGCGCGAATGCCAGGACCAGCGCGATCGACTTGACGTTGGCGACGAAGGCGGCGCTGCGGCCATGGAAGAACTCGCGGGTGTTGAAGCTGCCGCCGGTGGTGCCTTGCGAGATCTGCCGCACGCGGGCGGCGGCGACGCCGATCGCGCTCTGCGGCGTGGACTTCGGCCTGAGCGCGCGGTTGCGCGCGAGGCTCGCCAGGCGCGCCGCAGCGCCCGCGCACGTCAACACCATCGCCGCGACCACCCACAGGCGCGCGGCAGCCGCGCCGTGCAGCACGCTCCAGTACGCGGCGAACAGGGTGGCGCCGGACATCCAGCCCAGGAGGGCGAAATTGAGCAGCGTCAGCGGATGGGCCCACTCGCGCAGGAAGCGCAGGCACGCGTAGATCATGCCGGTGCACCACCACAGCGCCAGGCACAGCACGACGCCCGCCGCCGCGAGCGCGGCCGTGTGCGGCTTCCCCAGCAGGTGCTCGAGCGACCAGAGCGCCACCACGGCGATCGTCAGCGGCAGCACGATCACCTCGCGCGACAGCCACGAGGTGCGCCACATCGCGATCGCGCGCCAGGCGCGCATCGGATGGCCGAGGTGGAAGAACGAGCAGGCGAGCCCCGCACCGAGCAGCGCGACGCTGGCGAAGCCGCCGACGGCAAGCTCGTGCGGGTCGGCGCCGAGCGCGTCGGCCCGCACCAGCATCAGGAACAGCCCCTGGCCCATGCCCGCGAGCACCGTGAACAGGATCACCGAGAACGCCGGGCGCATGCTCAGAACTCCTGCGCCTGCCGCACCAGACGCGGCAGGTACTGGTTGGCGGGCCTGGTCTCCCATTCCGGCATCAGTGCATAGCCGCCGCGCTCGCGGATCGCCTTGGAGACTTCCGACTCCGGATCCTTGACGTCGCCGAACAGGCGCGCGTTGGTCGGGCACGCCTTGACGCAGGCGGGCTTGCGGTCCTCGGGCGCGAGCTTCTCGTCGTAGATGCGGTCGACGCACAGCGTGCACTTGGTCATGACCTGGCGCGCCTCGTCGAGCTCGCGCGCGCCATAGGGACAGGCCCAGGCGCAGTACTTGCAGCCGATGCAGCGGTCGTAGTCGACCAGCACGATGCCGTCCTCCTTGCGCTTGTAGGACGCTCCGGTCGGGCACACCGGCACGCATGGCGGATCCTCGCAGTGCAGGCAGCTCTTGGGAAAGTGGATGGTCTCAGCTGCCGGGTACGCGCCGGCCTCCCAGGTCTGGACGCGATTGAAGAAGGTGCCGCTCGGTTCCGCGCCGTAGGCGTTCAGGTCCGCCAGCGGACCGGCGGAACCCGAGGTGTTCCACTGCTTGCAGGAGGTGACGCAGGCGTGGCAGCCGACGCAGACGTTGAGGTCGATCACCAGCGCCAGCTGCTTGGCGAGCGTTTCGGCCGGTTGGGTCATTTCCGTTTCCCCGCGAAATAGGCAAGCACCTTCGCGCCGCGCCCGGCGACACCGGGAACATCGGGCATGGCGGCGATCTGTGGATGGGACTCCTCGGCCTCGTCGGGCGCGGCGGGGCGGATGCGCACGCGCACGTCGTACCAGCCGGCCTGGCCGGTGACCGGGTCGGAGTTGCTGATCCGCCGGCTGGTTTCGCCGGCGAGCGGCAGTTCCTCGCTGATCAGGTGGTTGAGCAGGAAGCCCTTGCGCGACTCGTCGGCGCCGGGCTCGAGCTGCCAGGCACCGCTCGCCTTGCCGATCGCGTTCCAGGTCCACACCGTCCCGGGCTCGACCGCCTCGGAGTGCCGCGCGATGCAGCGCACCCGGCCCCACTGGCTCTCGACCCAGCACCAGGCGCCGTCGGCGACGCCGGCGGCCTTGGCCGTCACCGGGTTCACCTGCAGGGTGTTGTGGCTGTGGATCTGCCGCAGCCACGCATTCTGCGAATCCCAGGCGTGGTACATCGCCATCGGCCGCTGGGTCACCGCGTTGAGCGGATAGGCCGCGGTGTCGGTGGCGGCGTACTCCAGCGGCGCGTACCAGAACGGCAGCGGGTCGAAGTACGCCGCGATGCGCTCGCGCAGGTGCACCGGCGGCTGGCGGCCTTGCGACTTGCCCTGTGCGGCCAGACGAAAGCTCTGCAGGGTGTCGGAATAGAGCGCCAGCTGCACCGGGTCGTTCTTCTGGCGCCAGCCCTTCTCCTTGGCGAAATCCAGATATGCGCGATTCCAGTTGCGCATGAAATGCATGTTCTCCGGCATGTGGTACTGGAAGACGCAGTTGTTCTTCTCGTACATCTCCCACTGCTTCGGGTTGGGCGCGCCACGCAGATGGGTTGCGCCGTCCTCGCCGCGCCAGCCCATCAGGAAGCCGACCCCCGGCTGGGCCTCGAAGTTGACAACGAAGTCCGGATAGTCGCGGAACTTGCGCCCGCCTTCCGCTGTGGTGAACGCCGGGAACTTCAGCCGCGACGCCAGTTCGACCAGCACCTCCTGGAACGGCCGGCACTCGCCTGCGGGCGGCACCACCGGCACGCGCACGGAGTCGACCGGGCCGTCGAATTCCGAGATCGGCCGATCGAGCATGCTCATCACGTCGTGGCGCTCGAGGTAGGTGGTGTCGGGCAGCACCAGGTCGGCGAAGGCCACCATCTCGCTCTGGAACGCATCGCACACCACCAGGAACGGGATCGCGTATTCGCCGTCCGCGTCCTTGCGGTTGAGCATCTCGCGCACCGCCATGGTGTTCATGGTCGAGTTCCACGCCATGTTGGCCATGAAGATCATCAGCGTGTCGAGCCGGTACGGATCGCCCTTGACGGCGTTGGTGATGACGTTGTGCATCATGCCGTGGGCCGACAGCGGGTGCTCCCACGAATAGGCGTGGTCGATGCGGATCGGCGAGCCGTCCGGATTGATCGCCAGCTCCTCGGGGCTGGCTGGAAATCCCAGCGGCGCGGCGTTGAGCGGCGTATTGGGCTTGATCATTTCCGGCGCGTTGAACGCACGGTAGTTCGGCACGATGTGCCGCGGGTACGGCGCCTTGTGGCGGAACCCGCCGGGGGCGTCGATCGTGCCGAGCACGCTCATGAGCACCGCCAGCGCGCGCACGGTCTGGAAGCCGTTGGAATGGGCGGCGAGGCCGCGCATCGCATGAAAGGCCACCGGGCGGCCCACGGTGGTCGGATGCTCCCGACCCCAGGCGTCGGTCCAGGGAATCGGCAGTTCGAAGGCCTGCTCGAACGCGGCCGTGCCGATCTCGCGCGCCAGTGCCTCGATACGCGCGGCCGGGATGCCGGTGATGCCCTCGGCCCACGCCGGCGTGCACGGCGCGACGCGTTCGCGCAGCAGCTGGAACGCCGGCACCACGCGCGTGCCGTCGGCCAGCGCATAGCGCCCCTCGAGCGCGGGATCGCAACCGTCGGCGATGCCGGCCGGATAGGCCGCGAGCACACGGCCGCCGACCTTGTCCCAGACCAGCTTGTTGTGCGGGTTGCGCCCGTCGCCCGGCGGGCCGGCGGCCGGGTCGAATGCGAACAGGCCGAGGCGCTCGCCGTCGTCCTCGACCACCAGTTGCGGCGCATTGGTGTAGCGCTTGAGGAACGCGTGGTCGATCCGGTCGGTGGCGATCAGCACGTGCAGCAGCGCCATGAACAGCGCGCCGTCGGTGCCGGGCCGGATCGGAATCCACTCGTCGGCGATCGCCGAGTACCCGGTGCGCACCGGGTTGATCGAGATGAAGCGCCCGCCGCCGCGCTTGAACTTCGAGATCGCGATCTTCAGCGGGTTGGAGTGGTGGTCCTCGGCGGTGCCGATCATCACGAACAGCTTCGCCCGGTCGAGGTCCGGCCCGCCAAATTCCCAGAAGCTGCCGCCGATCGAGTAGATCATGCCGGCGGCCATGTTGACCGAACAGAAGCCGCCGTGCGCGGCATAGTTGGGCGTGCCGAACTGGCGGGCGAACAGGCCGGTCAGCGCCTGCATCTGGTCGCGCCCGGTGAAGAGCGCGAAGCGCTTCGGGTCGGTCGCGCGGATCCGGCCCAGGCGCTCGGCGAGGATCTCGTAGGCCTTGTCCCAGCTGATGGCCTCGAACGCACCGGCGCCGCGCTCGCTGCCCGGCTTGCGCAGCAGCGGGCGGGTCAGGCGGGCGGGCGAGACCTGCTTCATGATCCCCGCCGACCCCTTGGCGCAGATCACGCCCCGGTTCAGCGGGTGCTCGGGATTGCCCTCGATGTAGCGCACCTCGCCGTCGCGCACATGCACCTTGATGCCGCAGCGGCAGGCGCACATGTAGCAGGTCGTGGTCTTGACGGTGTTGCCGGCGTCGAGCGCCTGGGTGATGCCTACCGGATCAGCGTGGTTCAAGGCCTGGCGCTCGCGAAGACAGGCTAATGCCTGGGAGTTTTGAGCATAGACAGGTAGGGTATTTTCGAAAAGCGGATAAATCTGATCGATATAATCGAAAAATCCGATCAACGTGCGAGCCGGCATTGCGACCGTCCCTGCAGCAACTCGAGGTTTTCGTCGCCGTCGCGCGCGATGGCGGCGTACGCGCCGCCGCCGACCGTCTGGCGCGGTCGCAGTCGGCAGCCAGCATGGCGCTGGCCGAGCTCGAACTGCGACTCGGCCAGCCGCTGTTCGACCGCGCCGGCAAACGCCTGGTGTTGAATGCGAACGGCGCGCGCCTGCTGCCGCGCGCCATCGCTCTCCTGGATCACGCCGACGAGATCGAAAGCGCCTTTGCCGACGAGCTCGCGGCGCCGCTGCGCCTGGCCGCCAGCCTCACCATCGGCAACCACCTGCTGCCGCCGATCATCGCGCGCTGGCGTGCCGAGCACTCCGCCGCCTATGTGCAGCTGCGCATCGGCAACACGCGCGACGTCGCCGAGGCGGTGCTGCATTTCGACGTCGACGCCGGATTCGTGGAAGGCAGCGTGCAGCACGAGGACCTGCGCCTGCAGACCTGGATGGGCGACCACATGGTGATCTGCGCCAGCCCGCGACATCCGCTGGCCGGCCGGCGCGTCAGCGCGGCAGCGCTGGCGCAGGCCGACTGGATCGTGCGCGAGCCTGGCTCGGGCACGCGCGAGACGGTCGATCAGCTCCTGCTCAAGCAGATCGGTTGGCCGCGCCCGGCGATGGAGCTGGGTTCGTCCGAAGCGGTGCGGCTGGCGGTGATGGCCGGCGCCGGCATCAGCTGTCTGTCGCGCCACACGGTCGCCGATGCTCTAGCGGCCGGCTCGCTGGTGGAACTCAACAGTGCGATCAAGGCGCCGACCCGCGATCTCTCGATCGTGACCCACCGCGACAGGCGCCTGGGCCCGGGGGTGCAGCGCTTCCTCTCATTTTGCAGCGCCGGCAGGAAGCGCTGAATCGCCAGGTCCTCCAAGGAAAAACGGCCGACAAGCCCGGAACCTCCGTAGCCCCGGATATCGCGGCGATTCGGGTTATCAGCCCGGGCCAGCTTCCATCGGCGTTGCTTGCGTGCAATGCGCGAGCCTGTTAGTGTGGGTCTCGCGCGCATCGCAATCGCGCCAGTCGCATGTCGCCGGCCGCCGGCCGCGACAGGAAAGGCCCCATGTTCAAAGGCTGGAGGCTTGTCGTGCTGGTGCTGGTGCTGGCCTCGGCCCACCCGGCGAAGTCTGCGCAGCGTTTCTGGGATACAGCACACTTTTGGGGATTCCTGTGCGGCGGCCAGTTCAGCAACGTGGATTGCTGGGGCGCCGGTGGCATCCCTGCACCCGGCAATGTCGACATCGCAACCTGGAACTTCGCGCACGCGACCACGTACAGCGTGCTCTTCGGCGCGTCGGTCACCAACCAGAAGGCGCGCATCCGAACCGATGACATCCTCTGGGATCTCGGCGGCAAGACATACACGCTGACTCAGGACAATTCGGTCACCGACCCCAGCCTTGCAATTGGAATAAGCAACGGCGAGACGGGACGCCTCAGCGTGCGCAATGGCTCGGTCAACTCCGCGCGCACCGTGCTGGCAATCAACGGGTCCAGCAATGGATTCCTGACGCTGAATGGTAGCGCGACAACGTTCAATGCGGGTACCGGCCTGACGGTCGGCTATTGGGAATATTCCCGAGCAGGCGTCAGCGTACTCGGTGGGAGCAGCCTGACGTCCAGCGGCACCGCGGCGATCGGCTTCCATGCCACGGCGAGTGGCAGCGTGACCGTCGGTGGTTCCGGCTCCAACTGGATAGCAAGCGATGACGTCAACGTGGGCAGCAGTTCCGGTGGCAGTGGCAAGCTGGCCGTCCACAGTGGCGCCCGGATGCGGGCGGGCGCGGTGACGGTCTGGAACGGCGCAAGCAGCATCGATGTGACGGCGAATGGCGGCGGCACCGTCAATGTCATCGGGCAGTTGGGCTTGCAGGCGGGCGCACGCGCCACGAGCCTTTTCACCATCATTGACAAAGCCGTCGTGCTCATTGGAGGCGGTGCCGGCGGCATCCTGTCCGGC
>JAEUOS010000162.1 GCA_016790695.1 Burkholderiales bacterium | reverse complement strand
GTCCTCGGGCAGGAGGCCCCAGGGTGCGACGGCCGCGCTGATGATCTCGTGGCATCCGTCCTGGGGGCCCAGGCCGAGCTGCACCTCGTACAGGTAGCGGTTGCACATGCGGTTGTGGCAGTCGTGCACGCCCTTCTCGGGGGCGGTCTCGGCGATGATGGTCATCATCGGCCGGCACAGCGTCGACATCAGGGTGTCGCCGGCACCGAGCCGGTCGCGCGGGATGTACTGGCCGTCCGCGCGGGCCGGATAGCGGGTGCGCGAGTACGAGGTCGAGAGCTTCTCGCGCAGGTTGGCGAGGTTGAACAGGGCCATGTCGACCACCTGCCGGCCCTCGAGGTCGACCACGCGCAGGTGCTGGCCGGGCTGCAATTCGACCGCCAGGCCGCGCTTGCCCGGCACCACCTGCTCGAGGATCCTGCGCATGGGTCGCGGTTCGGCGGGGGCGCGCTACGCCGGCGCGAACACCGGCACCTTGATGCCGCCCTCGGTCGCGCGGAACTGCACCCGGACCTTCTGGCCGATCCGGAGCGTCCCCGGCGCGAAGCCGACGATGTTGGTCATCATCGACACGCCCTCGTCCAGGGTCACGTACGCGATCGTGTAGGGCACCGGCACGCCGCGATGCATGGTGCTGTAGGTGTAGATGGTGCCGGTGCCGCGCGCGGCGACCCACTGCACCTGGTCGGACAGGCAGTGCGGGCAGATGCGCCGCGGGTAGAAGTGGTACTCGCCGCATGCATCGCACTTGCCGACGAGCAGCGTGTCCCTGGCGCAGGCGTCGAAATAGGGCTGGTTCTCGGGATTCGGGGCGGGCGCGGGGATCGCGCGTTCTTGCGTGGTCATGGACGGGCTTCCTATTCGCGTTCCAGGATGAGCGTGGCGCCGACGTGGCGCGAGCCGAGCTGGCCGCCGGTGCCGTGCGCCAGCGCCAGGCGGCAGTTCGGCACCTGCACCTTGGGATGGGCCTCGCCGCGCAGCTGGCGCACCGCCTCGATCACCTTGGTCATGCCGCCGCGGTTGGCGGGGTGGTTGTTGCACAGCCCGCCGCCGTCGGTGTTGAAGGGCAGCTTGCCGACCCCGGAGATGAGGTTGCCGTCGGCGACGAAGCGGCCGCCCTCGCCCTTGCGGCAGAAGCCCAGGTCCTCGATCTGCATGATCACCGTGATGGTGAAGCTGTCGTAGATCGACGCGTACTGGATGTCGGCGGGCTTGACGCCGGCCTCGGCGAAGGCGATCGGGCCGCTCGTGGCTGCGCCCGAGTAGGTGAGGTCGACCTTGCCGCCCATCTGGCCCTTGGGCGACTCGCCGGCGCCGATGATCTTCACCAGCGGGCGCTTGAGGCTGCGGGCGATCTCGGGCCGGGTGACGATCAGCGCGCCGCCGCCGTCGCTGACGACGCAGCAGTCGAGGCGGTGCAGCGGGTCGGCGATCAGCGGCGAATTGATCACGTCCTCGACCGTGACGACCTCGCGCAGCATCGCGTGCTCGTTGTGCTGCGCGTGGTGCGAGGCGGCGACCTTGACCCAGGCCAGCTGCTCGGCGGTGGTGCCGTATTCGTGCATGTGGCGCATCGCCACCATGCCGTAGCCGTTGGCGGTCGCCATGCCGTAGGGGAACTCGAACGCCATGTCCGGCGCGTTGGCGCCGTAGCTGCGCGGCTGCGTGCCCGACGATCCCTCGGAGCGCGGCCGGCCGGCCAGGGTGATCAGCGCGACGTTGCACTTGCCGAGCGCGATCGCCTCGGCGGCGTGGGCGACGTGCACCAGGTAGGACGAGCCGCCGGTGTCGGTGGAATCGACGTGCCTGACCTTCAGGCCCATGTACTCGACCATCGACATCGGGCCGAGGCCGGGCGCGTCGCCGGCGCAGAAATAGCCGTCGACGTCGCTCTTCGAGAGGCCGGCGTCGAGAATCGCGCCGCGCGCGCATTCGGCATGAAGTTGCGCCACCGACTTGTCCGGCGCCTTGCGCGTCGGGTGTTCGTAGGCGCCCGCGATGTAGGCCTTGCCCTTGATGGTCATGGAACGGCTCTCTCCTGTGGCCGGCGGCGCCGGCGCGGTCTCTGTGGATGGGTGCGCCCCATTTTCGCAGGCTCCGCGAATTTTCGCCGGGCGCGCGGTATGCTAACGTGCGCGGCCATGAGGATCGGCACAACCCTGCTGCGCGCGGCCGCTGCCGTGCTCGTCGCGCTCGGCGCCGCCGGGGCCGGCGCGCAGGAGTATCCGGCGCGTCCGCTGCGCGTCATCGTGCCGTTCTCGCCGGGCGGCGCGGTCGACGGGCCGACCCGCGTCGTCGCGAGCGAGCTCGCGCGCCGCCTCGGCCAGCAGGTGGTGGTGGAGAACCGGCCGGGCGCGGGCGCCACCATCGGCGCGGAGGCGGTCGCGAAGGCCGTGCCCGACGGCTACACCCTGCTGCTGGCCTCGCAGACCAACGCGATCTCCGCCACGCTGTACGCCAAGCTGGCCTTCAATGCGGTCGAGGATTTCGCGCCGATCTCGCTGCTCGGGCGCGAGCCCGGAGTGCTGGTGGTGCATCCGGCATTCCCCGCGCGGACCGTGGCCGAGCTGATCGCGCACGTGCGGCGCAACCCCGGCAAGGTCGACTATGCGTCGTCGGGCAACGGCAGCGGCCAGCACCTGTTCGCGGCCCTGTTCAACACCATGGCCGGGGTCGCGATGAACCACGTGCCGTACCGCGGCAGCGGCCAGGCGACCACCGACCTGCTCGCGGGCCAGGTGCAGGTGTCGTTCCCGGGCCTGGCCGGCATGCTCGGCCACATCCGCGCCGGCAAGCTGCGTGCGCTGGCCGTCACGGGCACGCGGCGCTCGGCGCAGCTGCCGGACGTGCCGACGCTCGACGAGGCCGGGGTCAGGGGCTATGCGGCCTACGTCTGGATGGGCATGATGGCGCCGCGCGCGACGCCGGCGCCGATCGTCGCGCGCCTGCAGCGCGAGCTCGTCGCCGCGCTCGGCGCCGCCGAGGTGCGCAGCTATTTCGAGAACGCGTCGATGGAACCGGTCGGCTCGACGGCCGCGGAGTTCGGCGCGTTCTTCCGCGAGGAGAAGGACCGCTGGGCGGTGATCATCCGCGAGACCGGCGCCAGGATCGACTGACACACCGACCGACACACCGACCGACACTCACACTGCAGAAGGAAGCGATACGATGAGCGCAGCCGCACCGGACGCCGCCGTCACCGGCGTCGAGCACTGGACCACCAAGGGCAGCGAGGTGAAGCTGTTCCTCTGGGAGAAGTTCGTCGGCTCGCCCGCGGGCAAGCCGGCGGTGCTGTTCGTGCACGGGTCGTCGATGGCGTCGACGCCGACCTTCGACCTCACCGTGCCGGGACGGCCGGACTCGTCGGTGATGGACTGGTTCGCGCGCCGCGGCTTCGTCTGCTGGTGCGTCGACATGGAGGGCTACGGCCGCTCCTCCAAGCATCGCGACATCTACTGCGACATCGCCAACGGCGCCGACGACCTCGCGGCGGCCACCGACTACATCGCGAGGACGCGCGGCGTCGCCTCGTTCCTGACCTACGGCATCTCCTCGGGCGCGCTGCGCGCGGCGCTGTTCGCCCAGCGCCATCCCGAGCGCGTCGCGCGCCTGGCGCTCGATGCGTTCGTCTGGACCGGGGAGGGCGCCCCCACGCTCGCGCAGCGGCGCAGGAAGCTGCCGGAGTTCATCGCCAGCAAGCGCCGGCCGATCGACCGCGCCTTCGTCTACTCGATCTTCGAGCGCGACCATCCGGACTGCGCCGAGAAGCGCGTGGTCGACGCCTTCGCCGACGCCATCCTCGCGCTCGACGACTCGATGCCGAACGGCACCTACATCGACATGTGCTCGAAGCTGCCGGTGTGCGACCCGGAGAAGATCCTCGTGCCGACCGCGGTGCTGCGCGGCCAGTTCGACGGCATCGCGGCCCTCGACGACCTGATCGACTTCTACAAGCGCCTGCCCAATCCCGACAAGCAGTTCATCATGATGTCGGGCATCTCGCACGCCTCGTTCCAGCAGAAGAACTACCTGATGGTCTACGCGATCCTGCACGCCTTCTTCACCCAGCCCGCGCCCGCGTACACCAGCACCGGGCACTGACGCCGCGCCGGGCTAGGAGAGCCCCTCGACGTTGCCGCCCACCGAGAGCCGCTCGCCGCTGACGTAGCGCCCGGCGTCGGAGGCGAGGTACACCGCGGCACGGGCGATGTCGTCGGCCTCGACCATCGTGCGCATCGACACCCGCGCGAGCGCCTCCGCGCGCTGCGTCTCGACGGAGACGCCGCGCGCCCGGGCCTTGGCGGCGAGCACCCGGTCCTGGCGCGCGCCGGCGACCACGCCCGGCAGGATCGCGTTGACGCGGATGTTGGCCGGCCCGAGTTCGATCGCGAGCGTCTCCGTGAGCCCGATGACGCCGAATTTCGACGCCGCATAGGGCGTGCGCAGCGGGAAGCCGAACTTGCCCGCCGCCGAGGACAGGTTGATGATCGCGCCGCCGCCGCCGGCCTTGATCAGCGGCACCGCGCGCTGCAGGCAGTGGAACATGCCGGTGAGGTTGACGTCGAGCGTGCGCTGCCACTCGGCCGGGTCGAGCGTCTCGATCGGGCCGGTGGGGCCGCCGATGCCGGCGTTGTTGACCAGCACGTCGAGGCGCCCGCCGAAGCGGGCTGCGGCCGCCTCGAACAGGGCGCGGACCTCGGCGGGCCGGCTGACGTCGGCGCGGCCGCCGTCGGCGTCGCCGTCGCGGCGCAAGGCGTCGAGCGCGCCCGCGAGCGCGGCGTCGTCGACGTCGCACAGGTGCACGCGTGCGCCGGCGGCGACGAAGGCGCGCGCGATCGCGAAGCCGATGCCGGCGGCGCCGGCGGTGATGACGGCGCATTTGCCGGCAAGGGAGAACGAGGCGGTCATGGCGGTGGTCCGGAGGGTGTTGACGACGCCCAGGCCGACTGGCGGCACAGGTCGAGGACGGCCGCGGCGAACGCCTGCGGCGCCTCCGCCGGCGGATTGTGGCCGATGCCGGCGAACACGCGGCGCTCGTAGCGCGGCCCGAAGTGGGCCTGGTGCTGCGCCGAGCCTGCCGCGGGATTGACCCCGTCGGCGTCGCCGTGGATCGCGATCGCCGGCACCGCGATCCGCGGCTGCGCCGCGAGCAGCGCCTCGGTCGCGGCGTAGCGCGCCTCGCCCGGCGCGTTGCCCATGCGGTGCCGGTACGAATGGATCGTGACGTCGACGAAGTCGGGGTTGTCGAACGACACGGCGCTCGCGTCGTAGGCGGCGTCGGAAAATGCCCAGGTCGGCGACCACTGGCGCCACAGCAGCCGGCACAGGTCGCGGCGGTGCGCCGCGAGCCCGGCGCGGCCGCGCTCGGTCTGGAAGTAGTGCTGGTACCAGAAGCGGTGCTCCTGCGCGGGCGCCGCGGGCCGGCCGCCGCCGGCGATGTCCTGGATCTGGTAGCCGCAGCAGGTCACGAGCCCGCGCACGCGCGCGGGCCAGACGGCGGCGGCGACGCAGGCGGCACGGCCGCCCCAGTCGTAGCCGGCCAGCACCGCGGCGTCGATGCCGAGCGCGTCGAGCAGGTCGACCAGGTCGTGGCCGAGCGCCGCCTGCTGTCCGGAGCGCGGCGTGGCGGCCGAGAGGAACCGGGTGGCGCCGAAGCCGCGCAGCCACGGCACCACGGTGCGAAAGCCCGCGGCATGCACGATCGGCGCGACGCCATCGAAGCTGCGCGGATCGTACGGAAAGCCGTGCAGCAGAACGACCGCCGGGGCGGCCGGCGGCCCGCCGATCTCGCAGGCGATCTCCAGCGTCGGGGTGCGCACGAGGTGCGGCGTGGTCATGGATCCTCCGTGGGGTGGGCGTGCGCCGGGTGCGCCGCGGCGCGATTATGCGCGCCGGGCGCGCGCCGTCGGGAGCGGCGCTGCGAGGAAGGCGCTCGCGTCAACCGCGGCCGCGACGATGTGGCCGATGATTGTCTGCTCCTGGTCGCGGTGGTGGGCGATGACGAATTCCAGGCGCTGCGGCGGGAGGGCCGCGGACAGCGGCGCCAGGGTGCCCGCGCGCAGGTGGGCGGCCACCAGGTTCTCCGGCAGCAGTGCGATGCCGCCGCCCTGCGCGACGATCTCGACCATGCTCTGCAGGCTGTTGCAGGTGCTCACGCGCGTCTGCGCGACGCGATGGCGGCGCAGCGACTCGATCGCCATCGGATGCATGTACGACGGCCGCGGCAGGCTCCAGATCGGGTGCGCGGCGAGGAGGGCGGCCGGGTCCTGCGCCTGGCGGCGGGCGGCGCGGGCGATCGCCGGACCCGCGACCCACAGCACTGCGAGGCTGCCGAGGCTGGTGCTGGTCAGGCGATTGCTGTCTAGCGGCGCGGCGAGGATGGCGAGATCAAGGCCGCCGAGTTCGAGCTTCTGGCGCATGTTGACCGTCAGGTCGACCTCGACCTGGTAGGTGACGCGCGGCATCTCGCGCTGCAGCCGCGCCATCATCGCGCCGAACCAGGTGACGGCGACCATTTCACCGACGCCGATGCGGATGATGCCGGTGGCGGCCGCCGGATTCTCCAGCGAGATCACGACGTCCTCGAGGCGGTTCAGCAGCGGCTGCGCGCGCTCGACCAGTTCGCGCCCCAGGATCGTCAGCTCCATCCGGCGCCCCTGGCGGTGGAACAGGGCGACGCCGAGCGACTGCTCGAGCTCGCGCACGCGCCCCGAGATCGCGGGCTGGGAGGTGTTGAGGCGCTGCGCGGCGGCGGTGAACGACCCCAGGCGCGCGATCCAGCACAGGGTCTCGAGGTTGGTGAGGCTCAGTCTTCTCATCGAAAAACGTTATGGGTAACAATCAGAAAATATCAATAGATATTATGTCTCACAACCCGTAGGCTTCGTCCCCATCGGCAACCAGTGTGGCGAGCGAGGCAGATGACGACGTGCGGTCCGGCATGCGCGGCAGCGGGTCAGCCCGGGGCGGCCTCCTGATGGCGATGCGCGCGCCCTACAGCCGCAACCTGTTCGACCTGGTGCGCGAGCAGGGCGAGCGTTATCCCGCCCAAGCGGCCGTGATCGCGGGCGACGCGCACGTCACCTACGCGCAACTGGCGGGCCGTGCCGGCGTCCTCGCGGCGTCGCTGCGCGCGCTCGGCGTCGGCCGCGACGACCGGGTCGGCCTGTTGCTCAACAACCGTGTCGAATGGATCGAGATCTGCCTGGCGGCCGCCGCGCTCGGGGCAGTGCCGGTGCCGTTCTCGACCTGGTCGACCCGGCGCGAGATCGATTTCCTGCTCGCCGATTCGGGCGTGCGGGTCCTGTTCACGCTCGACCGCTTCGGCGAGCGCGACTACGCGGCCGACCTCGGCGCGCTCCTGGCCGAGCGCGGCGGGCGCTACCCCCTCCTCGAGCGGGTGATCGTTCTCGGCGCGGCGAGCCTGCCCGCCGCGCTTGCCTACGCCGAGCTGGCGGACGCGGCGCCGCTGCCGGAACTGCCCCCGGGCGAGCGCGCGCGCGATGGTGACATCGCCTTCGTGCTCTATACCTCGGGCTCCACGGCACATCCCAAGGCAGTGCCGCTGACGCACGGGGCGGCGATCGAGAACGGCTTTCACATCGGCGAGCGGCAGGGCCTGGTGCCGGGCGATCGGGTGCTGCTGCCGCTGCCGCTGTTCTGGTCGTACGGCTCGGCCAATGCGTTGTGCGCGACGCTGACCCACGGCGCCGCCCTGGTCCTGCAGGCGCGCTTCGAACCGGCGGGCGCGATCGACCTGATCGAGCGCCACGCCTGCACCTCGATCTACACGCTGCCGGCAGTGACGGCGGCGATCCTCGCCGACCCGGCGTTCCGGCGCGAGCGCACCGCGAGTCTGCGCGCCGCGATGACCATCGGCACGCCGCAGGACGTGGCCGCCGTCGCCGAAGGCCTCGGCGCGCGCGAGGTCTGCAACATCTACGGGCAGACCGAGTCGTACGGCAACTGCTGCGTCACCTGGCATGACTGGCCGCTGCAGCGGCGCATGCACTGCCAGGGGCCGCCGCTGCCCGGGGTGCGGGTGCGCATCGTCGATGCGCAGACCGGCGCCCTGTTGCCGCGCGGCGCCATCGGGTCGATCGAGGTGCGCGGCTATCTCACCCCGGGCTACGCCGGTGCCAGCGCCGGCCAGAACGCCGCGGCCTTCACCGCCGATGGCTACTTCCGGACCGGCGACCTCGGACTCGTCAACGCCGACGGCGACCTCGAGTTCAAGGCACGCGACTCCGAGATGATCAAGCGCGCCGGCATCAACATCGCGCCCGCCGAGGTCGAGGAGGTGCTGCGCCAGCATCCGGGCGTCGCCGCCGCCGGCGTCGCCGGTGCCCCGCATCCGGAGAAGGGCGAGATCATCGTCGCCTTCGTGGTCCCGACGCGCGGGGCGGCCGTCGACGGCGACGCGCTGCGCCGGCACTGCCGGACGCTGGCCGCCACCTACAAGACGCCGGACCGGGTCGAGATCTGCGACGCGCTGCCGGTCACCATCACCGGCAAGCTGCTGCGCCGCGAACTCAAGCAGATGGCGGCCGCCATCGCCGCCAACGCCACGGGAGACCGACCATGAAGCTGGGATTCTTCACCATGCCGATGCATCCGCGCGGCAAGGACTGGAAACAGTCGCTCGCCGAGGACCGCGAGGCATTCATCCTCGCCGACGAACTCGGCTTCACCGAGGGCTACTGCGGCGAGCATGCGACCGACCCGGAGGAGAACATCACCTCGTCGGCGATGTTCATCGCCTCGCTCGCGCACGCGACGCGCACGATCCGTCTCGGCACCGGTACCACCAACATGCCCAACCAGCATCCGGTGGCCATCGCCGGCAACCTGGCGATGCTCGACCACCTGCTCGGCGGGCGCTTCATCTTCGGCATCAGCCCGGGCGCGCTGCCCTCGGATGCCGAGGCATTCGGCAACATGGACCAGGATCGGCCAGCGATGTTCCTCGAGGCGATCAACCAGGTCCTGGCGCTGTGGACCGGCGACGCGCCGTACCGGCTCAAGGGGCAGTTCTGGAACATCACGACCGAGCGCACCCACATCCCGGAGACCGGCATGGGCAGCGTGCCCAAGCCGCTGCAGCGTCCGCACCCGCCGATCGTCGTGACCGCCGTCGCACCGCATTCCAAGGGCGTCGCCGAGGCGGCGGCGCGCGGCTGGGATCCGATCTCGGCCAACTTCCTGATGCCGGTATGGGTCAGGACGCACTGGGCGAAGTATGTCGAAGGCTGCGCGCGCGCAGGCCGCACGGCCGACCCCGCGAACTGGCGCATCGCCAAGACGCTGTGCGTGGCCGCCGACGATGCCACTGCGCGGCGCTACGCGACCGACCCCAGCGGCCCCTATTACTACTACTACCGCTCGCTGATGGGGAAGCTCAGGCGCCGTGGCGCGCCGCTGACCCTGTTCAAGAACGACCCGAACCAGCCCGACAGCGAGGTGACGGTCGAGTCGGCGATCGAGAACCTAGTGATCCACGGCTCGCCCGCGCGGGTGGCCGACCGCCTGCTGGCGTTTCGCGAGGTGGTCGGCGACTTCGGCACCCTGCTCTACGGCGGCATGGACTGGCAGGACCGCACGCTCGGCCGCAATTCGATCGTCCTCACCGCGGAGAAGGTGATGCCGCTGGTCAACGCCGCCCTGCGCGCCTGACAGCCTGGCGCGGCGGCGACCCCGGACAACCCCAACCTACGAGGAGGCAGCTCATGAACAAGCGCAGGTTTCTACGGGCATCCGCGGCGGTTGCCGCAGGGCTCGCCGGCATGCGGGCGGCGACGGCGCAGCAGGCGCCGGCGCTGAAGCTGATCGTCGGCTTCCCGCCCGGCGGCTCGGGCGACACCTTCGCGCGCCTGATCGCCGAGCAGCTGCGTCCCGACCTTGGCACCGTGGTGATCGAGAACCGCGAAGGCGCCGGCGGCCTGGTGGCGGCGGAGGCGTTCCTGCGCGCGCCGGCCGACGGCTACACCGCGATGATGCACACCGCGTCGTCGGCGGTGTTCGCGCCGCTGATCCGCAAGAAGCCGCCCTACGATCCGCTCAAGGACTTCCAGTGGGTTGCCCTGATGTCGGTCGCGCCGCTGGTGCTGGTGGCCCATCCGGGGCTGCCGGTGGCCGACCTGAAGAGCCTCCTCGCCCACCTGCGCGCCAGGCCCGGTCAGCCATACGGCAGCGCGGGCATCGGCGCCTCCACCCATCTTGCCGCCGAGTTGCTGTTCGACACCGCCGGCGTGAAGATGCTCCATGTGCCGTACAAGGGCAGCGCGCCATCGATCACCGACACCATCGGCGGCAACGTCACCTGCATGCTGGAGACGCTGCAGACGACCTACCGGCTGCACGCGGCGGGCAAGCTGCGGATCGTCGCGGTGCTGGGCGAGTCGCGCCTGCCGGGTGCACCGGAGATCCCGACCGCGCGCGAACAGGGCGTCGACGTGATCGCCTCGACCTACAACCTGTTGGCCCTGCCGGTGCAGGCGCCGGCCGAACGCGCCGCCGCGCTGGCGCGTGCGCTAGGGAACGCGATGCGCAACCCCGAATTCCAGAAGCGCCTGGTCGCCGACGGCCTGCAGCCGCTTGCCGATGTGACCCCGGAGCGCACCCGCGCCTTCGTCGCCGCCGAGGTCGCGCGCTGGGCGCCCGTGGCGCGGCGCCTGGGCATCGAGCTATAGGCGGCGGCACGATGATCGCGCGCTTCGACGCCGGCGCATCCGGCGACCGCGGGTCAGGGGCGATCGGCGCCCTGCTCAACCCGCGGTCGATCGCGATCGTCGGCGCCTCCGACCGGTCGCGCTGGTCGCAGGCACTGGTTGCGAACCTGACCCGCGGCGGCTACACGGGCGCGCTGCACCTGGTGAACCGCCGCGGTGGCATCGTGCACGGCCGGGCGGCCGCCACCGCGTGCACGGACATCGGCGCCGAGCTGGACGCCGCCATCGTCCTGGTGCCCGCGGTTGCCGTGCCGGATGCGATCGACGACATCGCGCGCGCCGGCGCGACGGCGGCGCTGGTGCTGACCTCGGGCTTCGCCGAAACCGGCGCGGCCGGCGCCGCGGTGCAGGCGACGATGGTGGCGCGCGCGGCGGCAGCCGGGGTTCGCCTGCTCGGACCGAACAGCCTGGGATTCATCAACTTCACCGGCAGGGTCCACGCCTGGACCACCCCGGTGCGCGCGCCGTCGCGCAGCAGGGGAACGGCGATCGTCTCGCAGAGCGGCGCCACCGCCTACTTCATGGCCGAGCTCGCCTGGCAGCAGGACATCGCGCTCAGCTGCGTGGTGGCGACGGGCAACGAGGCCGACCTCGATGCAAGTGCGTTCCTCGATCACCTCGTCGACGACCCGGACACGCGCGCGATCGCGCTGTTCATCGAGACGGTGCGCGCGCCGGCCCGCTTCCTCGCTGCGGCGCGCCGCGCGTTGGCCGCGGGCAAGCCCGTCGTCGCCCTCAAGGTCGGCGCGAGCGAAGCGACCGCCAGGGCCGCCGTCGCGCATACCGGCGCCCTGGTCGGCGACGACGCGGTGTTCGACGGCATCTGCCGCCAGTTCGGCATGATCCGCGTCCACTCGATCGAGGCGCTGCTCGCCACCGCGGACATCGCCGGCCGCACCGGCGTCCTCGGCGACGGCGGACTCGCGATCATCTCCAACTCCGGCGGTGTCTGCGAGATCGCGGCCGACAGTGCCGCGCGCCAGGGTGTCCGGGTCCCGGCGCTCGACGCCGCGGTCGCCGCGCACCTGGCCGAGGCGATGCCGGGTTTCAGCACCCCGCACAACCCGCTCGACCTGACCGGCGGCGTCGATCCCGACCGGCTCGACGACATCGTGCGGCGGATGGCCGGGCAGCGCGACATCGCGGCCGTCCTGTGCGTGCTGTATCCGGTGCCGACCGCCGTCGACGAGGAGAGCGAGCGCGCCGATGCCGTGCACCGGCAGGTGTCGGCGGCGCTGTCCGGCATCGGCGTTCCCGGCCTGCTCACCAGCTACACCCACACGCGCGTCAACGACCATGCGCGCGCCATCATCGAGCGCATCGGCGCACCGTACTGCGCCTGCGGCGTCGATCGCGCGATCGCCGCGCTGGCCGGCGTGTTCTGGTGGTCCCGGATGCACCGCGACCTCGCACGCGCGGCGCCGGCCGACGTGCGGGCGGATGTCGCTGCCCCGGGCAGCGCGCGCCCCGCGGGCGGCGAGCGCGCCGCGCTCGACTACCTCGCGAGCCATGGTGTGCCGGTGGTGCCGTCCGTCCTCGCGGCCGACGCGGCTGCCGCGATCGCCGCGGCGCGCGCGTTCGGCGGCCCGGTCGTCCTGAAGATCGCTTCGCCCGACATCGCGCACAAGAGCGACATCGGTGGCGTCGCGCTCGACGTCTCCGGCGACGACGCGGTGGGGCACGCATTCCTGCGCGTGGTCGAGGCCGCGCGCGCGCGGGTCCCGGGCGCGGTGATCGAGGGCGTGCTGGTGGCGCCGATGCGCGAGCGCGGCGTCGAGCTGATCGTCGGCATGGCGCGCGATCCGCAATGGGGCCCGGTACTTGCGGTCGGCCTGGGCGGAATCTGGGTCGAGGTACTCAAGGACGCGGCGCTGCGCGTCCTGCCGGTCGACATCGCCGAGGTGCGCCGCATGCTTGCCGAACTGCGCGGCGCCCCGCTCCTGGCCGGCGCTCGCGGCGTGCCGCCAGCGAACCTCGAGGCGCTGGCCGCGGCGATCGCGCGCATCGCGCATGCCGCCGCCTGCCTGGGGCCGCAGGTGGCGGCGCTCGACGTCAATCCGCTGTGGGTGCGCGGCGACCGGGTCGAGGCGCTCGACGCCCTCCTGGTCGGCGCGCCCGCCGCGCCAGCGGAGAAAGGCTAGCACCATGCGAACACCGATCTGCCGGCGCCTGGGCTGCGCGGTGCCCGTCTTCGCGTTCTCGCATTGCCGCGACGTCGTCGTCGAAGTGACCAAGGCGGGCGGATTCGGCGTGCTCGGGGCCGCCACCTTCAGTCCCGAGCAGCTCGAGACGGAACTGCGCTGGATCGACGCGCGCGTCGGCGGCCGGCCCTACGGTGTCGACGTGATCATCCCGTCGACCTACGACGTCGAAGCCGAGCGTTCCGCCGGCGACCTCGAGCGCCTGATCCCGCCCGCGCACCGCGCGTTCATGGACAAGCTGTTGGCCGACGAGGGCGTGCCGCCGTTGCCGCCGGGCGAGCGCGAGCGCATCCTCCGCGAGATCGTCGACGGCCGCGGCAGCATGACGCCGGAGGGCGCGCGTCGCCTGGTCGCCACGGCGCTGCGGCACCCGCAGGTGAAGATGGTGGTGAGTGCGCTGGGCGCGCCGCCGCCTGACGTCGTCGCCGACCTGCGCGCGCGTGGCGTGGTGGTCGGCGCGATGTGCGGCAAGGCCGCGCATGCGCGCCGGCAGCGCGATGCCGGGGTCGAGTTGATCGTGGCGCAGGGCACCGAGGCCGGCGGCCATACCGGCGAGATCGCGACCATGGTGCTGGTGCCCCAGGTGGTCGCGGCGTGCGGGCCCGAGGTGCCGGTGCTGGCCGCCGGCGGCATCACCCGCGGCAGCCAGATCGCGGCCGCGCTTGCCCTGGGCGCACAGGGCGTCTGGTGCGGCACCCTGTGGCTGGGCACGCGCGAGAGCGAGCTCGACGAATTCGAGAAGGCCGCGGTGTTCGCGGCCAGGGCCGAGGATGCGGTGCGGCGCCGAGCGCGCACCGGCAAGACGGTGCGCATGATCCGGAGCAAGCTGTCGGAGGCCTGGGAGGCGCCGGGCGCGCCGCCCTATCTGCCGACGCCGCTTCAGGGCGTGCTGTACAACGAGGCCCACGCGCGCGTCGTGCGCGCGCGGCGCGCCGACCTCTACTCGTTTCCGGTCGGACAGTCGGTGTGCGACGTCAACGAGGAATCGACGGTGCGCGAGGTGATGGTGCGGTTGCAGACCGAATATCTCGACGCGATGGAGCGCCTGTACGGCCTGGAAGAGGAGGAGTGATCCGATGTCCGAGGTTCTGGTCGACTACGAGGACGGTGTGGTGATCATCACCATCAATCGTCCGGAAGCGAAGAACGCGGTCAACCGCGCCGTGTCGTTCGGCGTGTGCGCCGCCGTCGACGAGCTCGACGCGCGCGACGACCTGCGCGTCGGCATCCTCACCGGCGCGGGCGGCACGTTCTGCTCGGGCATGGACCTCAAGGCGTTCCTGCGCGGCGAGGTCACGCGTGTCGAGGGGCGCGGCATCCTCGGGATCGCGATGACCCCGCCGACGAAGCCGCTGATCGCCGCCGTCGAGGGCTATGCGCTGGCCGGCGGCTTCGAGGCGATGCTCGCCTGCGACCTCACGGTGGCTTCGCGCGAGGCGAAGTTCGGCATTCCCGAGGTCAAGCGCGGCCTGGCGGCGGCGGCCGGCGGGCTGATGCGCCTGCCGCGCATGATCCCGCAGCGCATCGCGATGGAACTGGCGCTGACCGGCGACATGATCAGCGCCGAACGGGCGGCGCAGTACGGGCTGGTCAACATTCTCACCGAGCCGGGCCAGGCGCTCGCCGAAGCCCGGCGCCTGGCCGCGCGCATCGTCGCCAATGCCCCGCTGTCGGTGGCCGCGTCGAAGCGCGTCATCGTCGAGCAGCGCGACTGGCCGATTGCGGAGATGTTCGCGCGCCAGCAGGAGATCACCGCCCCGGTGCTGGCCTCGGCCGACGCGCGCGAGGGCGCGGCGGCGTTCGCCGAGAAGCGCAAACCCGACTGGAAGGGCCGCTAGGCGCGGGAGAATCGCCATGTTCGCGATGCAAAGCCATGAATCAGCGCGCGCCGCCCGCACGGCGCTGCGCAAGGATACCTTCGAAGGGCATGTC